>JAICWC010000002.1 GCA_025934995.1 Thermoleophilia bacterium
GCCTTCGTCGTCGTTGCTGAGCACGGCGTCCACGGCGAACGTGCGGCAGATCCGCTCGACGTCGTCGAGAAAATCGTCTGCGGCGGCGAACGCCGACGCCGTCCGGATCGGGGCGCGGCAATATCGCGAGCGGCCGGCCACGCGACCCGCATCGTGTGCGCCGACGACGCGGTAGCCGGCGCGCGCCAGCGACCGGCACGCCCACGGGCCACTCCGGTTGCCTACCTGGAGGACGAGAACCGTCCCTCGAGTCATCTGGTTCGCCGTCGCCTCGCCCTCACCGTCTCGTTGTAGTTCGTCACTCCCTCTTTCACAAGAGGTCGGGTTGATACCCGCTTTCGCGCCTCATCACCCATTCTCAAAACTTCCGGCTACTCTCCGACGAATGGGCACCACCGTTACGCCCAACGAGGGTACGCCGGCGGCGGCATTTGTTCATTACCTCCACGTGCTGCGGCGGCGGATCTGGATCTTCGTGGTCCCGGTTGTCGTGGCTCCGCTCGCGGCATTCGTCGTCACGATCGGCCAGCCCGCCTCGTACGAGGCGACGACCACGGTCCTGCTGAGCAATCTCAATCTTGCTCAGAGCCTCAATGGGTTGCCCGCGGACCAGAGCTTCAGTCAGCAGCCCGACCGCGCGCTCGCCACGCAGGCGACGATCGCGCGATCGCCGAGCGTCGCTGCTCGGGCGGTGCGCGACGCGGCCGCACCCGTCACCACCGACGCCCTGCTCGGGTCGTCGAGCGTCGCTCCGGAGAACAACGCCAACCTGCTCGACTTCCACGTCTCGAATCACGACCGTGCGGTCGCCGTCGCGCTCGCGAACGCATACGCCCGCTCGTTCAGCCGGTTCAGCAACGAGCTCGAGCGAGCACCACTGCAAACGGCGTTCAACGATGTGACGCGGACACTGAATCAGCTTCAGGCGAAGAAACAGCAGACCTCGCCGCTCTATCGAGATCTCCTCGACAAGCAGCAGCGCCTCGCTGCTCTCCAGACGCTGCAGACCTCGAACGCCGTCGTCGTCCGTCCTGCCACGGCCGCGATCCAGGTTGCGCCGCGGCCAAAGAGAGCTGCGCTGCTCGGGCTCGCGCTCGGCCTGCTCGTGGCGCTCGCCCTCGTCTTCGCCGTGGAAGCGCTCGATCCACGCGTGCGCGACGAGGCCGAGATCGAGTCGGCGCTCCACCTGCCGCTGCTCGCGCGCATCCCGGCCGCGCCGTCGACGCGTGCCCACACCCACATCTCGGCGCCGGTGCTGCAGTACGGAGGCGCTCAGCAGGCGGAGGCGTTCCGGATGCTCCGCACGAATCTCGCGTTCGCAGCGTTGACACGCGACCTCCGCGTCCTCCTGGTTACGAGCCCTCGGCCTGGTGACGGTAAGACGACGACCTCTGCAAATCTCGCGCTGGCGGCTGCGCGTGGGGGGCAGCGCGTCATCCTGTGCGATCTGGACGGCCACAACCCGGCGCTCTCCGAGGCGCTCGGCATTCCAGCCGGCGGAGTCGGGGTCACGGAGATCGTGCTCGGACGCGCGTCGGTCGCCGATGCGCTCACACCGATCGACATCCGCGCCACGGGCGGGCGTGCCGACGCTCTGGCCGCGTACACAGCGGCGTCCACGTCGGAGCGGCGCGCGGCGGCGGCGCACTCGGGGCGTCTCGAGGTGCTGCCGTTCGGGTCGCTTCACCCTCCGGATCCTGGTGAGTTCGTCGCCGCCGATCCCGTGCGCGCGCTGATCGAGGCGCTTCGGACGCGAGCCGACCTGGTCGTCGTCGACTCCGCTCCGATGCTCAGCGTCAGCGATCCGCTCGTGCTGGCGACCCACGCCGACGCCACCCTCTTGGTGATCAAGGCGACCGCGGCCGCGCGCGGCGATCTGAAGGAGCTCGCTCGCCTGCTCACCGCCGCGCAGACCCCGTGTGTCGGCTTCGTGCTCACCGGCACACGCTCGAGCAGCGCAGCCTACGGTTATGGCTATGGGGCGACGGACGGCGACCGCCTCCGTCTCGAGGCCGCTGCGCAGGCTGCGGAGCGCTAGGTCGTCAGCGTCTGAGGCGCAGGAGCGGCCGTGCCGCCGACCGGGCGCGCAGCACGACCCGTCGCGCGAGGTACTCGGCGACTCCGCGCGGCGTCGCGGGCAGCACCGCAACCTCCGAGCGCTCGCGTGTGCCGTGCGCCCAGCGCAACTTGTACGGCTCGCTGCTGCCGAGCAGGTCGATCTCTCGCACGCCGCGTTCGAATGCGTCCTGGAGGAGATCGCGAAGCAGGACGATGCCGGGACCGAAGCGGGCAGCGGACTCGTCGTACCCGCCTTTGACGAGCGAAACGACACCTTCCTGCTCGAACGCGAGCTCGAACGCGACGGGCCTCGTGCCGACGCGGAGAAATCCGAGTCGGAGCCACCCCTTCGTGGCCGCCCAGCGCGCGATCTCGCGGTAGAACGTCGCCGTCGCAGGCTGCGAGTCGATCGCCGTTCCCGCGCGCGCCTTCCAGCCGGACGCCTCGACGCGAAACCCTTCGTCGAGCAGAGGCTCGATCGCATCGGGACTCGGCGCCAGCCACTCATATCGGAGCGTTCCGGCTTCGCCCAGCCTGCGCTTGCACCGCTCGATCTCGAGCCTCTGGTGCCGTGTGATTCGCTCGTCGGCATACGAGCCCCAGTCGGCGGCCGCTCGGACGAACGGCGCTTGCTCCCTGACGCGCCGAACCGTGAGACAGCCGTCCGGCACTGCGTGAGCCTCCGCACCGTTCCGCACCTGTCGGAGCACGACACCCGCGGGTGCGTCCGCAACCGCATCCGCTATGACGCGCTTCCGCGCCTCGCCGTCCGTCGCGATGACGCCCCACCACGGGGAGTGGACGTTCGCCGCCGCCTCGAGACGGCGGCCGCGCCTGCGGAAGACGCCGACACCGCGGAGACGCCCCTCGACCCGAACACTGTGCACCACCAGCTCCTCGCGCGGAGCGAACGCCTTGGCCCACGCGTCGAACCAACCCGGCCACACCCACGGTTCGGCGACCGTCTCCCGCGCGAGCTGCTCCCACTCTTCGACGCCGACCGTGCTCACCGCAGGGCATGCACCGCGCGCGCGAGGGTGCTGCGCAGCGGCGGCGGGAGCCGCCGCGCCCGCTGTCGAGCGGCCCATACTCCCGCCGCGAGGGCGAGTCGAGGATTCGGTCCGGGGGCGACGGTGAGCGTAACGACGTTGTGGGCCTCGGTGCTGAACCGCCGCTTGTACTGCTCCTCGCCGAGCAGGAACTCGTACGTCGTGCAGCGCTCTTCCGTCGCAGCGCGGATCGTCCTGGCGAGAAGCAGCGTCCCCGGGCTGAATCGCCCCCACGCAGGGTCGAGACCGGCCTGGTAGTACGCGTAGCGACCGCCGACGTTCCAGCCGTACCAGCTCGCGACGGCCCGACCGTCCACGCAGAGCTGCCAGAGGCGAAGCCACCTTCGGCCGGCGGCACGGCGCGCGAACTCGCGCTGAAACGCCTCGACGAGCATGCGGCGGCGCCCATCCGCCCGCGCGGTCGGCCACCGCAGCTCGTGGAGCGCAAAGTGCCGGTCGAGCGCGGCCTCGAGGTCGTCGCTCTCGTGGGCTGCGACGTACTCGACGCGGTGCGATCGCGCGAGCGCGCGCTCTTTCCGTTTCAACTCGGATCGGAAATTGCGTGATCGGTCGCCGAGATAATCGGCCCACGTGAGCCCGTCGAGCGTGACCGCGGGGAGCCGCGCCGTGTCGGTCACGACGAGCCGCGCACCCGCACGACGGAGCGCGCGCGCGGTCGCATCGACCGCAGCTTCGTCGACGCGTTGGAGCGACGCGATCCGCCACCGCGGAACTGCGGCGAGGAGCGCTGCGCCCGCCACCTCGAGACCCGCCGTTCCGACGTCGCCGCTGCAAACCGGGCCGAAGCAGTCGCCGACGGACGCGGCGGCGAAGCCGAGCACTTTCCCGCGCCGGACCAGTGGTAGCAACGTGTGGGGTCGTTCGTCGTCGCCGCCGACGGCGACTGCGAACGGCTCGACCTCCGGCGCGGTCGCAAGATACGCGTCGTACCACTCCGGGGTCAGGAACGCGTTGCCGGCGGCGACCGCGCGCTCGCGCCACTCCACCGCAAAGCGACCGAGCTCGTCCCGGTCGGTCACGATTCGAACCGTCCGGTCAGAGGCGGCTTCCGGCACCGCAGCCCATGATGCCAGCCTGATCCCGCGGCGTTACGCACGTTGAGGGCTGAAGCGCGCTCCAGCCCTCAACGCACCGTGCTAGTAGATGACGTTCGGGTAGAGCAGCCAGGCGGCCGGCGGGACGTTCGGGTCGGCGATGCCCATCCCGGTCACGAGGGCGGAGTCCGTCGGGTCGACCGACAGGCCCGCCGGGAGCCCGAGGGTGGCCGTGGAGCCGGTGCTGCTGGTGCCGGCCGGCGGGTCGCAAGCGGCCGCGGGAGCGTTGCCGTTGTCACTCGCACTCGTCCAGCAGTGGTCCATCCCCCCGACCTGGACGTCGATGTTGTCCAGGTAGACGAAGCCGCCGGTCAACCCCATTTGGGCGCAGCCGGTCGGCGGCGGGTTCGCCGTGTCGTTCCCTTCGTCGAACACGATCGCGAGCCCGGTGATCGTGAGCTCTCCGGTGGCGACACCGGTCGCGGAGCGGATTGCGGCCGCAGGCGAAAGCTGGGTGTCCTGGCACCAACCGAAGCCGTTTGTCGTCACACCGGTTTCATGGTGCTGGGCGGCGTTACACCCGAGGAAGACCGTGTATCGCTTGCCGGTGCCGTCCTGCACGCCGACGTTCCAGCGGGGTGCGCCGGCACCGCAGTGGCCGTCCTCGCGATGCCACCACGACAACCCCGTCAGGTCGTCCACGGGCAGGCCTTCCACACCATTGATCACCGCCACACCCGCGGCGACAGTCGTGGTGGAGGTCATCTTCTGGAAGTAGAGGGCCTGGTTGGCGCTCCCCTGATCATCGACGGTGCCCTGCTGAGCCTTCCAGGCCGAATACGACATGGTGCCGAAGCCGGCCGGGTGCAATGTCAAAGAGGAGCCGGCCGTCGCGCCGCCCGCGAGCGCTAGGAAGAGCGCCGCCGCGCAGGCGGGAACAAACAGATACCGCATGGGAAACCTCCGTGGTCACTACCGCTTGACTTGTGACCGTCCCCCGGGCGGGCGGCTGGTCGCCACGGTTCCCGATCGGTCAGAAGCCGAACGGGCCCTTGGACAAAAAAACTCGCAACGAGCGATGGTTTCTTCGTGTGTCGATGTTTCTGCGGCCGGCGCGCGGATCGCGCGGAGCTCGGAGAACGAAGGGCCGCGGTCCGGCAAGGCGCCGGCGGTCGTTGATCCCTGCGAGCTACTTGCCCTCGTGCTCTTTGCGACGAGCCAAGATCTCCGCAAGGCCGACGCCGCTGGACGACGATGCGATCGACGCGCGAATGTGCAGGCGCTCGATCTCTTCCAGCAAGAGCTGGATCGCACGACCAGCGGCCTGCACCTCAGGGCGCGCGTCGACGCGAAGCCGTAGTGCCCACTCGCGCAGTGCGTCCAATTTCTCGGGACTTAGACCGTCATCCAAAGCGCTGGGATCTTGCCCTTTCCCCCAGCGACTCGTGCGTCGGCGCGAGCAATCGAATCGCGCCCCAGTCGCCGAATGGGCCGGGCAGGGATCGAACCTGCGACCTTGGGATTAAAAGTCCCCTGCTCTACCAACTGAGCTACCGGCCCCGCGCTCAAGCGTACGTTCCCACGCCTCGAGCAGCTGCTCCAAGTTCCGCCGCTGCGCGTCGTTGAACGGAAGCTGCGCGAGCAGGCGGCGGGCCTCCGACGGGTCGTCGTTCTCGACCGCGGCCTCCAGGTGCTCGCGCATCGGCGTCGGTTGGCGGAGCTGACGCCGGAGCCAGCGGAGCAACGAGACGTGCGCAGCTTCCACATGGGCGGTGACGGGATCGAACCGCCGACCCCCTGCTTGTAAGGCAGGTGCTCTCCCAGCTGAGCTAACCGCCCGGGCGCGACGAACGGTAGCCGTATCCACGCCTCCGGTCGCCGCGTTCTGCAGGCATGGATCCGCACGCCTATCTCGTTGCGGTCTTGATCGGTGCGGCGCTCATCGGCCTTTGGCTCTCCACCCGCTTCGCCGTCGCCGCGCCGCGGGGTGCAGTGGGAGCGGCTGCGTGCTTTGCGCTCGCCTGGTTCGTGCCCAGGTTGGGGCCGCCCTTGCTCGTCGCGACGGAGAGCAAGCTTCCGCTCGGGCTCGCCATCCTCTGCAGCATCTTCCCCGTTCTGGCCCTTTCGTTCGCGCTCGCCGCCTGCGGCATCCGGTACCTCGTCGGGCTTGCGGGCCGGGCGATCCGCTAGCGCCACCACGGGAGCGGAGAGACAAAAGGCGTAGCGAGGCAGGACGAACGGACGAGGGTGTGCCCGCGGACGTGTACGACGATACGTGCGTGGAGAGCGGCAGAGGTGCTGCGGGCCGGATCGCGCCCGTCGGGCCGGCCGGCGACGAGGGCGGCGGATGACGCGCCCTCCGGCGCGGCGCCGGCGCATCGTCATCTATGTCTGGCTGATCGCCGCCCTGCTCGGGCTCAACTACTGGGGCGCGCACCGCGCCACCGAAGTCCGCCGCGTGCGCGTGCCGTACAGCCCGTTCTTCCTCCGCCAGGTCGAGCGCGGGAACGTTGCGGAGATCGCCTCGCGCGGCACGACGATCCAGGGCCGGTTCCGCCATGCGACCGCTGCGAATGCCTCACGACCCGCAACCCTCTTCAGCACCGAGATACCGACCTTCGCGAACACGAACGAGCTCGCAGGCCTCTTGCAAGCGAAGGGCGTGGAGGTGAACGCGCAGCCGCTCGATACGGGATTGCCGTTGTGGAAGAGCCTCCTCTACGGGTTCGGCCCGACGATTCTCTTCCTACTCCTGCTGTTCACGCTCGTCCGGCGTTCGGGGCCCCAGGGCATCCTCGGCGCGCTCGGTCGCTCGGGCGCGCGCCGGTACCGCCACGGCGGCGCGGGTGTCACGTTCGCCGACGTCGCAGGGATCGACGACGCGAAGCTCGAGCTCGACGAGGTCGCCGACTTCCTGCGGAGCCCGGAGAAGTATCGGCAGCTCGGCGGCCGAATCCCGCGCGGCGTGCTCCTGAGCGGGCCGCCGGGGACCGGGAAGACGCTGCTTGCGCGAGCGGTCGCCGGCGAGGCCGGAGTGCCCTTCTTCTCCATGTCGGCGTCGGAGTTCGTCCAGGCGATCGTCGGCGTCGGTGCATCCCGCGTGCGCGATCTGTTCAAGCAGGCGCGGGATGCCGCTCCCGCAATCGTCTTCATCGACGAGCTCGACGCGATCGGCCGTGCGCGCGGCGCCGGCGCGTCACTCGGAGGCGGTAGCGACGAGCGCGAGCAGACGTTGAATCAGATCCTGACCGAAATGGACGGCTTCGACAGCACGGTCGACGTCATCGTCCTCGCGGCCACGAACCGGCCGGACGTGCTCGACAAGGCGCTCCTTCGGGCAGGGCGCTTCGATCGACGGGTCGTCGTGCAACCGCCGGACGCACGAGGCCGCCGCATGATCCTCGATGTTCACGCGCGGTCGGTGCCGCTCGCCGACGACGTCGATCTCGAGCGCGTAGCCGCGAAGACCCCGGGCATGGTGGGCGCCGAGCTGGCCAATCTCGTCAACGAGGCCGCGCTTCTGGCTGCGAGACGCGACCGCTCCTCCGTGACGGCGGTGGATCTCGACGACGCCCTCGAGCGGCTCGTCCTCGGCGCCGAACGCAAGATCGTCCTGAGCGAGCAGGATCGCCGGACGATCGCCTACCACGAAGCCGGTCACGCGCTTGTCGGCATGTTGACGCCCGGCGCCGATCCGCTCCGGATCGTCTCGATCATTCCCCGTGGGTCGGCCCTGGGCATCACGTTCTCATCGCCGGATGCGGACCGCCTCAACTACTCGCGCCAACATCTCGACGCGCTTATTCGCATCACACTCGGAGGCAGGGCTGCGGAGACGGTTGCACTCGGAGAGATCACGACGGGAGCCGAGGCCGACATCGTCCAGGTGACCCGGCTCGCGCGCCACATGGTCGGCCGCTGGGGCATGAGCGACAAGGTCGGATTGCTCGCCGTGATCGGCAACGGCGACGCTCCGACCGACGGCGACGAATTCGCGCTGTCGACGAGAGAGCTCGTCGATTCGGAGGTCAAGCGTCTGGTCGAGGAGGCGAACGCCGAGGTGATCGCTCTGCTCCGTTCGGAGCGTCAGCGTCTCGACGCGCTTGCGACTGCGCTGCTCGAGCGCGAGACGCTCGACGAGCTCGACGCCTACTCGGCGGCCGGTCTGCCACGCCGAGACCGCGCCGCGGTCTGACCGTCAGCGGGCGGAGGTCCGCACCGTGTGCCCGCCACGCGGCGTCGAGCCGCCGTGATCGCGAACGCGGGCGAGCAGCCAGAGCCAGCTCAGGAGGACGTACGAGAAGGCGGGGATGACGAGGCACGCCTCGGCAAACGCGATCGCAACCTGGGTCGGCAGGAGCACGACGGAGGCGTGCGCGCCGTAGGGGACGAGCGCGAAGATGCCGATCGAAACGGCCGTATGGACGAGTGCCCGACGGAACGTCGTCGGCTGAAGCCGGGGGAACCGGACGTGGACCCACAGCGCAATCAGCCCCACGCCGACGAACATCGAAGGCATGTAGATCTGCCGCATGGTTTCGTCATCGGCTTTCGCTGCCGAAACCTGAAGCCCTTGCTCCCCCTCAACCTTCGCAGCCGGCACGCCGATAGACGGCTCCATGAAGATGAAAAACATCAGCCTCCGCCGATCGCGTCAGACCGACTCCGTGGATCTCGTCGGTTCAGTTCGTGCGTTTCTCGAGGTGAGCGGCGGCGCCCGCGAGCTCGTCGAGCCGCAGGTCGTCCGCGACCGGATCGTTCAGGATCCCCTCCGCGCTCTCAGCGAGCGGCTCGCCGCCGTCTGAGCGGTCGGCATCTCGGGAGATGCTGCGCGTCAGCGCGAATGCGGCCGCGAAGATCGCGGTCCAGGCGAAGCCGGCGACGACGGCGAACTCGAGGATCGAGTGTGAGAGCAGCGGCAAGGTCAGCGTCGTCGCCAGGAACGCTGCGAGCACCAGCACCGCGGCGGCGAGAGCGACGGCGACGCCGGTCGGCCGACGCCGGTCGGCCGGCGTCACCGCAACACCGTTCGTTCGGTCACCCGTGCGGACATGATCTCCTCACCGCGCGCGGCGAGCCTCGACCCATCCGTCCAGGTGGCGACCAAGGCCCTGCCGACGGGCGCGATCGACTCGTAGTCGCCGTACCCGTTCGCGACGTTCGCCGGCGACCGGCTCTCATCCGAGGCGACGGTGACGACGGGGATGGGCGGCCACCACGATCGCCCGCCGTCGTCGGAGGCCGTGCACGTGAACCGGGCCCTCGTGCCGCCCGGCCGCGTCGTGGCGTAATAGCACGCCCACAGGCGGCCGGTGACTGCGTCCACCGTCGCCGACGGGAGAAACTGGTCGTCACCGGCCATCCCCTCGGTCGGGCCGACGAGTTGGACGCGGCCGACGCCGATCTTCGGGGAAAGATCGGGCGTGAAGGATGCGACATCGACGTCCTGCGAGCCGTTCAGCCCCGTCGTCCCCCAGACGACGTAGACGGTGCCGGCGTGCTTGGCGGGCGAGTTGTCGACGCCGACCACCGGATTCGGAGAGACGCATCGCTTCGGTTGGGCGGCGATACGCGCTCGAAACGTATGGCAGCTGTGCTCGGAACGGACCACCGCGGCGGCCACGAACCTGCGGTCCCCGAAACGCGACCCGTCCGTCGATCGCGACACGTAGATGCTGTCGGTTTGCGCGTCGCGCCAGACTGCGTACACCTGCCCGTCCCGCGCGATCGCGAGGCGAATCTCGAGCGGCATCCCGACCTGCGAGACGACGGTCGGCGGCGACCACGTTCGGCCGCGGTCGTCCGAGTGGCTGACGACCGCCGTCACCTCGACGGGGTTGACCTCCTCTTCGTCCGGATCGGCCCAGATCGACGAGACGTCGAAGCGGAACCGCGACCACGCGACGTAGAGCCGACCGCGGTGAGGGCTGCCGCTGCCGAGATCGATCGCGAGTGAGGGGCGGTCGTCTGCCAGTGTCAGCCGCGGCGTGCTTCCGACCGGTCTCGCCGGCAACCGCCAGGCGGCGCCCGGCCGGGTGCGCGCGGCGACGTAGACGGCGGCCCCGACCGCATGGCGGCCCTCGCAGCGGATCCCGAGGAAGCTGTAGTACTCGGCGCCTCCGGGCCCGATGGCCACGCCGGGGTCGCTCGCCGCGCAGACCGAGCTGTTCGGAAGCGGGAGGACGGTAGACGTCCACCGCTCGCCGCCGTCGGCGGACGCGTACACGCGCATCTTCCGCACGCGGATGTCGTTCGACCCTGCCAGGATCCGCGACTCGTCCGACGGATCGACCGCGACCGCGGTTTCGCTCTGCGGCCCGCGGGCCGCCGAGACGTCGACGGCTGCCCCGGCGTGCAGGGTTGCCGTCGTCGCTCGGTTCGACTGCCGCGACATGAGCACTCCGATGGCTCCTAGGGCAGCCGCGAGGGCGAGCGCCGGCCAAACGATGCGCCTGCGCACGTCGCGGATACCGGGACGGTCGGCCTTGCGTTACGCGCCGCGGCGCCGGCCGCCGCGCACGAAGAACAGCGCGATGAGAAGCACGACGAAGACGACGATCAGGATGGTGATACCCATGACTCCGTTCCTCCAAGGGTTTTGCGGGTTTGTCGCCAGATTCTCGACGGGTTCCGATTCGCCTTCGCCGGACCTACGGCTGGTCCGGGCGAGGCCAGACGAGGGGCTTACGGGTGGCCCAACAGCAGGACCGCGAGCGCCCCGCAGACGAGAAACGGGGCGTAGGGGATCGAGATCCGCCTCGCATCTGCGCCGTGCCGGGCGATGAGAAGCAATCCGACCACGGCGGCCGAGACGGTGCCGACGACAAGCGCCGCGAGGATGGCCGGACCGAGCAGCGCGCCCATCAGGAACACCAGCTTCACGTCGCCCATTCCGAGAGCGCCGGGGCGGACGATCGCGAGGACGAAGAAAGAGAGTGCCGCGGCGAAGGCGGCCACCGGCCAGCTCCAGCGCGGATCGAGGATCATTCGCGCCCCTAACACGAGGAACCCGGCGGGGACGACGATCGCGTTCGGCACACGGCGCGCCTCGATGTCGATCGCCGCAAGCACGACGAGCACGGCGGCCGCGAAGGCTGCCACCCAGCCGCTCGGGCTCCCGTGATAGCGGGCCACCGCCGCGCTCGCGGCGAGCGCCGCGACCGCCCCGGCCGCCGTGCGCCGGCGTGGGGACCGCAGGTAGGGCATGCGGATCGAGCTGGCCAGCGCGCTCATCGAACGAGAGGTAGCACGGCCGCCCGCGTGCCGAGATAGCCCTTGGGCTGGCGGATTCCCACCCTCCGGCCGGTATCCCGTTCGGCGCGCCTCGGCCACAGTGTGCTGCAGCGAAGCGGAGGTCGTAGACTCGTGCACATGCTGAAGGCCCGTCTGCTGGTCAGGCTGATGCCGATTCGGACGGACGAGGAAGGTCAGGCGATCGTCGAGTATGCGCTCATTCTCGGGCTGCTCGTCGCCGTCGCGGTGACGGCCGTCCAGCTGCTCGGCGTGGGTCTCCTGCAGCTGCTGACGAGCGTCGCTTCGAAGATGCCCTAACACGACGACGTCGGCGCTGCGAGCGCAGACGTCTGAGCCGAACGGGAGCGCACCGCGCCCGGCGAACGTGCCAGCACGGCCGGCTCCTGCCTGCCGAGCGTGACGGCCGCGACGGTCGCCACCACGACGAGTGCGAGACCGATCCGCCACGTGCTGCCGAGCGGCTGGGTCGACGGCGTCAGCCAGAGGGCGAGCGGGATGAACCAGGCCCCGGAGAGCCGTGGGCGGTAGAGCCCGATCGGGACGAGCAAGAGGATGAAGTAGTGGAGCCACAGCAGGGGTGTCGCAGCCAGCGCGCCCACCACCGCCGCGGCGAACGCGCGCCGTTCGCCGTCAGCGCCGCGGGCCAGGACAGCGATCGAGGCGACCACGGCGACCGAGAGCCCCAGCGATACGGCCTCCGCGGTCGCGCCGGTCGCGTGCACGAGCGAGACGACGCCGTACCCGCGCGCCTCCTCGACCCGCGCCAGAACGCGGAGCAGCCGTGGATACGAGCGAAAGCCGGCGAAACCGATCGCGGCCCAGGCGCCGATGGCGAGCAAAGCAGCCGTGACGAGAAACACCGCGAGCCCACGGAGTCGCCGCGTGACGAGCAGCCAGACGGCCAACGGCCAGAGGAAGAGCTTCGAGACTGCCGCGAGCGCCGCGATCGAGCCGGCCAGCGCGCTCTGTCCGCGGTATCGCCACGCAGCCGCGGTTCCGAGCAGCAGCAACGGGGTGATCGCACCGAGCAGCAGGGAGTTCATCGACGCCGTAGAGGCGACCGCGACGCCGTAGCACCGCCAGTCCGAGACGCCGAGTAGGCGGAGCGCAAGCACGATCGAGGCGACGCCGCCCGCGAACATGAGCGCCTGGCCGATCGCGAGCGGCAGCGCGGCCACAGGCGCGAAGAGCAAGGCGCTGATCGGCGGATAGACGAACTTGTCGAAGTGGGCGAGGACGGTTGCGTCGACGGGCGGGTACGGCGAGCGTCTGTGGAGGACGGCGTCGCCCGCGTTGCGGAAGATGACGAAGTCCCGCTCGACGACCTGCGCCGACGCGACCCAGTACGCCGCGTAGACAACGGTCAGCAGCGGGAGCGCGCCGAACAGCGCGAGCTCGAGCGGGCTTCCCAGGGCGCGCAGCCGGTCATCGAGCCGCTTGGAGCGCCTCATGCACGGATTCAACCGGGAGGCGGGCCCGGCCGCGGCAGACGAACGGCCGGACTCTCTTAGCCCTCACGACCGGGATCGAGGCGGATGTACCAAGGAGGGGCTACGAACTAGCCGGGGGTCCGTCTCGCTCTGGAGCAGGGCGATATAGACCGACTACGGGGGCGCGGCGTTTTTGGTCCGCGTCAAGCAAAGTAAGGAGGAGGAACACGGATGGAGCGCATCAACCTGTGGGTGGGAGAGCTCCTGTCGCGTGCTCAGGCGATTCGCGAGGCCGACGGCCAGGCGATGATCGAGTACGCGCTGATCCTCGCGCTCGTGTCGGTTGCGGCGGTCACGATCCTGTCGACGCTCGGCGTGAGCGTCAGCAGCATCTTCGACCAGATCAACACCGACCTGTAGAGCGGATGGATGGGCCGCGGCGGCGAGCGCTCGGGCAAACCTCGAGCGCTCCGCCGCTAAGGCTCCGGCTGTACCAAAACAAATGTGCGTGATTTCCGAGGCAGAGAGACAATGGCGAGCATTCAACGGATAGCGCGCACGATCCTCAGCCGCCTTGGCGACGCGCGCGGCGACGCCCTTGTCGAGTTCGCGCTCGTGGCGCCGCTTCTCTTCGTCGTCCTCTTCGGAATGATCGACTTCGGGAAGGCGTTCAACTACTGGCTCGACGAGAACCATCTCGCGTCCCAGGCCGCACGGCTCGCCGCTGTCGACAACACCGCGCCTTCCGGGACGTGCCTCGACGGAAGCACACCGACGGGCTCGCCACTCCTGCTCTCGTACATCAAGTGCAACGCCGACTCGAGCGAGCTCAGGTCGAACGCAACCGTTTGCGTGCATTTCCCGAGCACGAACACGTCCACCGGAAACCCGGTCCGGATCACGGTGAGCACCACCTACACGTGGCTGCCGATCATCGGCTCTCTTCTCGGCGGCGCCGGCACGACCACGATCACGGGCGACGCGACGATGCGTCTCGAGAACAACTCGAGCCTCACGGACGGGCAGTGCACGCCATGACCGCGCGCCGGCTGGTCGAAGAGGAGCGGGGCAGCGTGCTGGTCCTGGTCGCCTTCTGGCTGCCGGTGATGATCCTGTTCGGCTCTTTCGTCGTCGACGTCGGCAACTGGTTCACGCACCAACGCCACCTCCAGACGCAGGCCGACGCGGCGGCGCTAGCCGGGGGCGACCGCTTCACGCTGCCGTGTAGCGCCACGACGGATAGCAATATCGAGACCACGGCGCGGGACTATGCGGGCCCGTCGGCCACGCACACGACGGCGCCGTACAACGCTCAGGTGGGCGGGACGTCGGCACTGAACGTCCACGTCGTCCTCAACTCGACGAACTACTTCAACGAGACCCCGACGCCGCCGCAGACCGGCTACGGCGATCTCGGGAGCCCGTGCGCGGCAGCGTTCCTCGACGTCAAGATGACGGAGTCGAACCTGCCCTGGTACTTCGTGGGCGGCAGGTTCGTCCCGGCGATCAACGCCCACGCACGCGTCTCGCTCTTCAAGGAGACGGCGAAGAGCGGGACGATCCCCGTCGCCGTTCCAGACCCCGGAACGGTGACCGCGGCCGCGGTCGACTTCGTCAACGAGGACACCGGAACGGTGCTCGGAAGCTCGAGCCTGACGTCGGCGGGCGGAGGCGCGTACAACAATCAGTCGACGCCGGTCAGCGTGAACATGTCCGGCGTCGTTCATCTCGGGGCCGTGATGAAGCTGAGCGGCGCGACCCCGCCGCCCGCGACCCTGACGTGCGGGCAGCCGCTCGTCCTCTGCTACGACCTCAGCAGCGTCAACACGTCGGGTGTCCCGTCGCGCGGCGTGGTGTTCGCGCAGGGCTACCCGGGTGGGGGCTATTCGACCGTGGCGGGCGAGCCGGTGGTGAAGAGGGTCCAGCTGATCGTCCCGGGCGGAGGATGCAGCAACGCGTACTTTTTCTACCTCAACTCCGGAACGTGTCAGCTGGGCGTTCGCGCAGACGTGGCGTTCTCGGACGCGACCGGGAACAATCGCTCCGTCTCGGCGACCATCTCAGACCTCAACGGGACGTACTCGGACACCGAGGGCCTCAAGAACGTCACGACCGGCCCGTTCGGCGCGACGGACTGGGAGTCCGACGGCACGGGCCAGGCGAAGTACTTCAACGTGCCCGCGCAGGCAGGGGCGCTCACCGTGACGTTGAGCTGGTCGAAAAAACAGGGAACGGCCAGGGGGGTTGCCTGCACCGCCAGTAATCCCTGCAGCGGTACGTGGAGCGGCCGCATCTTCCAGCGGACGATGTCCGGCACGGACCCGTCCAGCGGGCCGATCAAGTCGATCGTCCTGAACGAAGGTGCGGGACCGTCTCCCGAGTCGTACATCAACGACGGCGCATCGACGACGCACTCTCTGTGGGTGAACGTCCAGATGCTGCCGGCGCTCGGCTACGCCACCGGTGTGAGCTCGCCGCCCGTCTACCTGCGCGTCGAGGGGAACCAGAACCAGACGATCGACTGCGACCCGAATCGCCCGAATCTTCGGCAAGAGCTCGACTTCGGCTGCGGCCCGACCTACACGATCAACACGGTTTCGGGCGGCACCTTCTCCACGGACTGCTCCACGTGGCCGACGAGCAACAACAGCTGGAACCCGCCGGCGTTCGCGCAGCCCTGGCCGTGCGTCAGCGTCCAGACGGGCGGGGCGGGAGGTCAGGTCGCTTCCGGCATCGAAGACCGGATGATCCGCCTCTCGGGCGGGACCTGTCCGGCGAACAACTGGACGTCGTACCCGACCTTCGCGTCGACCGACCCGCGGCTCGTCTCGGTCATCCTGACGCCGTTCGGCACATTCGGGTCGAACGGCAACACGAACATTCCCGTCACGGGATTCGCCGCCTTCTACATCACGGGTTGGGCGAACACCTCCGGCGGCCGAGTCAGAGCCGATTGCACGGGGGACGACACGCCGCCGGGCGCCGATTACATCGTCGGCCATTTCGTCCGCTACATCGACACCATCGACACCGGCGGCGGCACGGTGCCGTGCGACCCGACCTCGACGACGCTCGGCAACTGCGTCGTCGTCCTGAACCAGTAATGAGGAGGAGAACGTGGAGCTCGTAGAGAGACTGACGTCGACGAGGAGGGGGACCCTTGCCCTGGCGGCGCTCGCGGCGTTGCTCGCAGGAGCTGCCGTCCTCGTCTATCTGAACAACTACAGGCACAGCGTGAAGAGCGGGGCGATCCCGACGACGGTGCTCGTGGCGAAGCAGTTGATCGCGAAGGGAACACCGGGCGCCGCCGTCGCGACGACCGGGATGTTCCAGACGACGACACTGCGCGAGAGCCAGGTGCTCGACGGCGCCATCAGCGACCCGTCCTCACTGCGCGGGCGCGTCGCGGCGCACGACATCTTCCCGGGCCAGCAGCTGACCACTGCCGACTTCGTCGCCGGCGGAGCGTCCACCGCCAGCATCCTCACGAAGACCCAGCGCCTGATCTCGATTCCGCTGGACTCGTCGCACGGCCTCATTGGACAGGTGACCGTGGGCGACCACGTCGATGTGTTCGCCGGCTTCAACGTCATCCCGGTCGATGCGCGCGGCGTCCCTCTGCAGGGCGGCCAGGCGCGGCCGGTGCTGAAGCTCATTCTTCAGGACGTGCCCGTCGTCGACGTGACGAAGAACGCGCAGGGCAACAGCTCGAACGTCTCGCTCAAGGTCGACGACCGCAACGCGGCGAACCTCGCGTTCGCATCCGACAACGGCAAGCTCTGGATCGTGCTACGGCCGCCGAGCGGCGCGAAGCCGGTCGCGCCGAGCTTCGTCACCGCCGAGACACTGCTCCTCGGCGTGCCGCCGGTGCTCGCCCAGCGCTCGTTCGGTGGCCGCTGATGAGCGCGCAGCCGATCAGGGCGCTGTTCGCGCTCGACGACGACGTGGAGACGACCTCCTTCGAGCACTCGCTCGTCGGCGGTCCGTCCCTGCAGATCGTGGGGATCGTCTCCGGTCTCGACGCCGGCTGGCGCTCGATCGAGGAGACCTCACCCGATCTGCTCGTGCTGGTCGCGCGGAGCGTGACCGACAAGGCGCTGTACATGATCGAAGCGGCCACGAAGCAACGGCCTGATTGCCCCGTCGTCGTGCTCTACGAGGGGAATGCGAACGGCTTCATGCAGCGGGTGTTCGACGCCGGCGCCGACGACCTCATCACGTTGCCGGAGTCTCCTGAGGGCATCAGGTTCTCGCTCGAGAAGGCCGTCGCGAGACGCCGCGGCGCCGTCGTCGGCACGGGGCAGGCGCCGATGATCTGCCTGCTCGGCCCGAAGGGTGGCACCGGCAAGACTGTCTCGTCGTGCAATCTGGCCGTCTCGTTCGCCCTCGCCGGGAAGCGGCCGGTCCTCGTCGACCTCGACCTCCAGTTCGGCGACGTCGGAATCGCCCTCGGGGTATCCCCCGAGCGGACGATCTACGACCTCGTTCGCGCCGGCGGCACGCTTGACGCCGAGAAGGTCGAGGGCTTCCTCACGCCGCACCCGTCGGGGCTGCGCTTGCTCCTCGCTCCCACCCGGCCGGACCAGGCCGGGCTGATCGAGGTGGACTTCGTCCGGAATTTGCTGAAGGTGCTCCGCAGCATGAGCGACGTCGTGCTCGTCGACACGCCGCCGTCGTTCTCGCCCGAGGTGATCGCGGCGATCGATGCCGCCTCTCATCTCTGCCTCGTCGGCGCGCTCGACGCGCTGTCCCTCAAGGACAGCAGGCTCGGTCTCGAGACGCTCGAGCTCATGGGCCACAGCGGCTCGAAGATGAAGTTCGTCCTGAACAGGGCCGACGGCAGCGGCGGCATCTCGCGCCGCGACGTCGAGCAGATCCTGGGCCGGACGCCGGACGTCTACGTCCCGGAGGACAAGGACATCACCCGGGGCATCGCAGAGGGCAAGCCGATCGTGACGTTGAACGAGCGGTCGGCGGCCGCGCACGCGTACCGCGACCTCGCCAAGACGTACCTCCATGAGTTCGAGGAGGCGCATGCCGTGGGGGCCTCCGACGCGAAGCCGAAGCGCGGCCTGGCCGCGCTTGCCTTCGGGAGGGGGGCGTAGGTCGTGGAGTTGCACGAGCGCATCGCCCGGCCGTTCGGCTCCTCGGGTGAGACCCACGATCCGTTTTCGGAGCTGAAGAACCGGATCCACCTGGCGCTGATCAACGAGCTCGGCCCGCAGCTCTTCGGCGTCGGGGCGGACCCGACGCTCCTTCGCCAGCGGGTCGAGGCCGACCTGCGCGACCGCTTGCAGGCGGAGGCGGGCCTCTCGCGGGACGACCGGGAGCGTCTCCTCGACGAGATCGCCGACGACGTCCTCGGGTACGGGCCGCTCGAGCGGCTGCTCGCGGACGAGTCTGTCTCGGAGATCATGGTCAACGGCCCAGACAAGATCTGGGTCGAGCGCCAGGGGCGGCTGTCGGAGACGGCCCTGCGGTTCAACGACGAGTCGCACCTGCGGCGGATCATCAACAAGATGGTCGCGCAGGTCGGGCGCCGGATCGACGAGTCCTCGCCGATGGTCGACGCCCGACTGCCGGACGGCTCACGCGTCAACGCGATCATCCCGCCGTTGTCGCTCTCCGGCCCGCTGATCACGATCCGCAAGTTCCACCAGAAGCGGTTCGACCTCGAGGAGCTCGCCCGCATCGGCACGCTCTCGGCGGAGTCGATCGACTTCCTGACGCGCTGCATCGAGGCGCAGTTGAACATCCTGATCTCCGGCGGCACCGGCACCGGCAAGACGACGATGCTCAACGCCTTGTCGGCCGCGATTCCCGACAGCGACCGGATCGTGACGATCGAGGACGCGGCCGAGCTCCAGCTCAGCCAGCGCCACGTTCTCCGCCTCGAGGGTCGGCAGAAGAACATCGAAGGCGAGGGCGAGGTCCTGATCCGCGACCTCGTGCGGAACTCCCTCCGCATGCGGCCGGACCGCATCATCGTCGGCGAGGTTCGCGGCGCGGAATCGCTCGACATGCTGCAGGCGATGAACACCGGCCACGACGGCTCGCTCAGCACAGTGCACTCGAACTCGCCACGCGACGCGCTCTCGCGTGTCGAGACGATGGTCATGATGGCCGGTTTCGAGCTCCCTCTGCGCGCAATTCGCAGCCAGATCTGCTCTGCGCTCGATCTCATCGTGCATCTCGATCGCCTCGAGGACGGATCGCGTCGCGTCACGGCGATCACGGAGGTCCAGCGGATGGAGTCGGAGATCATCACGCTCCAGGACATCTACACCTTCAAGATCGATCAGGTCCTCGCGGATCGCACCGTCATCGGCAAGCTCGAGCCGACGAAGCTGCGGCCGACCTTCCTGCACAAGTTCGAGAAGCGCGGCGTCGAGCTGCCGGGATATCTCTTCGCGACGAGCTCAAACGACGCTCCGGCCACCGTTTCGGCGTCGCCCTTCGTCGCCGCCCCGGCGGGGCAGCAGTGAGACGGTGCGCGGCCCTGCTCGCCCTCGCGGCGGCCTGCGGCTCGATCGCCGCGGCGGCGAATGCCGCCGACGCCGTCGGGCCGAGCATGAGCCCCGTCGCGCGGGTCGCGTTCCCCGATCGCGCCTTCTTGATCGGGCTCCCGACCGGCAAGCAGCTCTCGTCCGGCGACGTCGTCGTGCACGAGAACGGCCAGCTCGTCGCCAATCCCTCGTTCGTCCCGGCCGGGGCTGCGACCGAAGAGCTCGGAACGCTTCTCGTCGTCGACACCTCGAACAGCATGCGCGGCGCGCCGCTGCACGACGCGCTCGACGCCGTCAGGCGCTTCGCATCCGAGTTCGGGTCGTCGAACGAGCGGATCGGGCTGCTCACCTTCAACAGCAGCTGGCGGCTCGTGCAGAAGCCGTCGGCAGCCGCTGACCTCTCGAGCTCGCTGAACGGCGTCGGGACGACGAGGCAAGGAACGCACATCTACGACGCGCTGGCCGCCGCGCTCGACGTCATCAGGGCATCGAAGCTCGCCGCCGGCTCGATCGTTCTCCTCTCGGACGGGGCGGACACCGGCAGCAAGACGAGCGCGACACAGCTCACCACGCGCGCTCGGAACATGCGCGTCCGGATCTTCACGGTCGGTCTCCACTCCGGTGCGTTCAGCGCTGCTCCGCTGGTGCGCCTCGCGCGCGCAACCGGCGGCACGTTCGCGGAGGCGACCTCGTCCTCGGCCCTCGCTTCGATCTTCGGCGTCGTCGGCCACCGCCTGGCCAGCGAGTACCTCCTTCGCTACCGCTCCCAGGCGAGCCCGGGGTCGCCGGTCGTCGTGTCGGTTCAGATCCACGGCGCCGGCCTCGCCACGATCGACTACACGCCGCCGAAGATCGCGAAGGTTCCGCCCTTCCGCCGTTCGGTGCTCTCGCGGTTCTGGGCCTCGCCGGCCTCCCTCGTGCTCATCAGTCTGCTGATCGCGCTCTTCGCCGGGATCGGGGTGGCCGGGCTCGTTCACCGGCCCGCGTCCACGCTGCAACGGCGCATCGCGGAGTTCGCGACGCTCAGATCGAGGGCACGCGATGCGGACGACAAGGCGCTTCCGAGCGCCCGACTCCTCGGCGCGACCGAGCGATCGCTCGCCCGAACGGAATGGTGGACCCGCTTCCGCGAGGAGCTCGAGATCGCGAACATCCCGATCTCGGCCGAGCAGGTGCTCGGCCTCGCCATCGTCGGCACGTTGCTCACGGGCTTGCTCCTGTATCTCGCTGCGCCGATCTTTGCACTCTTCAGCCTCGGCGTGCCTGCGCTCGTGCTCGCGTATTGCCGTCGCGCACTCCGCAAGGTGCGCTGGGCGTTCGAGTCTCAGCTGCCGGACAATCTGCAGGTCCTTGCCTCGGCGCTCCGCGCCGGGCACAGCTTCATCGGCGCGCTCTCCGTCGTCGCTGCCGACGCGGTCGAGCCGTCGAAGCGCGAGTTCACGCGGATTGTCGCCGACGAGCAGCTCGGCATCCCCCTCGAGGACTCGCTGCGCGAGGTCGCGCGGCGGATGGACAACACCGACCTCGAGCAGGTTGCGCTCGTTGCCGAGATGCAGCGCCGCTCCGGCGGCAACATGGCCGAAGTGCTCGACCGTGTGGTCGACACGGTGCGAGGCAGGTTCGACCTCCGCCGGATGGTTCGGACGCTGACGGCGCAGGGCCGGCTCGCGCGGTGGATCCTGACCATCCTCCCGGTCTTCCTCGCGGGGTTCATCAGCCTGCTGGACCCGGCATACATGCGGCCGCTCTTCGCCACCGGCGGCGGCCAGGTAGCGCTCCTCCTCGCCGGGGTCATGGTGATCCTCGGCTCGCTCGCAATCAAGCGGATCGTCGAGATCAAGGTCTAGGGACGCGGAATGGTCATCGTTCTGCTCATCGGTCTCGCACTTTTCGGGTACGCGTTCTATCTCGTGCTCAAGGCCGCCGGCTTCCGCCGCGCCCGCATCGGCGAGACGCTCACGGCCATGCGCGCCTACGGCTTCCAGGGAGCCGCCGGGCCGTCCGCCGCCGATGCGAAGGGCGTTCCCGGGGCGGTCAACGACCTCGCGACCCGGCTCGGAGCAGTCGTCGCCAGCCGGACCGGGCTGATGCGCGAAGAGGAGCTCCGGCGCGAGCTTCGGGCGGCCGGCATGTACACGACGCCCCCGCTTCGCTTCATGGGCTACCGCGTGCTGCTCGGAGTCGCGCTACCGGTGCTCTGGCTGTGGATCGGTGTCTCGGGCCACTCGTCGCCCGCCAAGGTGATCTTCGGACTCATCCTCGCGTTCCTGGCGGGCTGGCAGGGGCCGCTGCTCCTCGTTCGCAGGCGTGCGCGCTACCGGCTCGAGGAGATCGACTACCAGATGCCCGAGCTGATCGACGTGCTCGTGACCACCGTCGAGGGGGGCGTCGGATTCAGCGGGTCGCTGCAGATGGCGGCGCAGCGGATGCACGGCCCGCTGGGGGAGGAGCTGCGGCTCACGCTGCAGGAGCAGGACATGGGCCTCTCGACCGACGAGGCGCTCCAGCACCTGGTCGAGCGCGCCGACACGCCGTCGGTGCGCACCTTCGTCCGCGCAATCGTGCAGGGCGAACAGCTGGGCGTGTCGATCGGGAAGATCATGCGCGATCTCGCCACCGAGATGCGGAAGACACGGCGCGCGAAAGCCGAGGAGCGCGCGCAGAAGGCACCGACGAAGATGCTCTTCCCGCTCGTGTTCCTCATCTTCCCGGCGATGTTCGTCGTGCTGCTCGGGCCGGCGATCATCTCGATCTTCCACACGCTCCACGGCGGCTTATGAACCGTCGCGCGGTCACGTACCTCACGAACGCCGGACTCGTGGTGCTCTGCGCGCTCTTCGCGTGGGCGAACTTCAGCTCGTGGAGGGCGACGGGGCGTCCGACGGGGCTCGGCTCGACGATCCTCGAGGGCTGGACCGCTGCGCTCTTCCTCGTCCGCAGGCCCCCGAGCGACGTGAGCTTCAAGGCGCTGGCCTGGATCGCGGCGCCGGTCGGAAGCTTCGTGATGCTGCTTGCACGCCCCGGCGGCGCGCACGGGATACCGCATCTCTATGCCGAGCCGATCCAGCTCGTGGGAGTGGTCGCCGCTCTCGCGAGCCTGGGCGTCCTGGGCCGCTCGATCGGGATCGTCGCGGCGAATCGCGGCGTTCGTACGGCGGGGCCGTACAGGCTCGTCAGGCACCCGATCTATTTCGGGTACTTGGTTACGAACACCGGCTACGTCCTGGAGAACCCGACTGCGCGGAATCTCGCGCTTTTCACCCTCGCGCTCGCAGGGCAGCTCGTCAGGATCCGGGAGGAGGAGCGGGTCCTGGTGCGGGACGATTCGTATCGCCGGTACATGTCGCGCGTCCGGAGCCGGCTCGTCCCGTACGTCTTCTGACGCCGCTGTCGGAGGCCCGTCTTTGAGGCGGTGCAGCCCGGACCCAAGGCGGGGTCGGGCGCTTCGTCCCTGTTGTACGAAATGACTGTGGAAATCGCTGCCGCGCCTCCGGACCGTGCCGCATCGCGCACCGCTCGCTTCGCCGCCGTCCTGAAGCGGGATGGGCTGCTGATCGGCCTCGTCGGCGTTCTGGCCGGCATCTCGCTGGCACGCCTGGCGGTCGAGGTGACGCAGGACACGTGGCTGTCGCTGCTCGCCGGCCGCACGATCTCGCACGACGGGATCCATCCCGCATCGCTCACGTGGTGGAGCCTCGGCCGCCGCTGGATCGACCAGCAGTGGCTCGCGCATCTCGCATTCTACGGCGTCTATGCCGTGGGCGGCCTCGTTCTGCTCTGCCTCGCCGGCGTGGCGACGTCGATGGGCGCGCTGGCGGCGGCGGTAGCCTACGCGCGCCGTCGGGGCGCGACCGCTCGCACGATCGGCTGGCTCGTCGCCGTGAGCGCGCTCTCGGTGTTCGTCGGGGCTGGAAACATCAGGACGCAGATCCTCGTCCTGCCTCTCTTCGTGGCCGTCCTGGCGCTGCTCGTCGCCGACGCGCAGCGACCGACGCGTCGCGTGTTCCTCGTCCTGCCGGTCATCCTTCTCTGGGCGAACCTGCACGGCTCGGTCGTCGTACCGGTTGCGCTCGTGCTTCTTCGCGCCGCCGTCGGCTCGTTCCGCCCCGGCGCTCGGCTTCGTCACGGCGCGCTCGCGGCGGCCGCGGTCATCGTCTCACTCGCAACGCCGTACGGGACGGACATCTTCGGGTACTACCACCGCACGCTCCTGAACCCGAGCTTCCACTCGTTCGTGGGGGAGTGGCGGCCGCTGTCCCTCGGACTGAGGACCGCGCCGATCTACATCCTGGCGTGCGTCTCGGTCTGGCTCGTCGCCCGCCACGTCGGCAGGCTCGGGATGTTCGCCGTCCTCGCGCAGCTGTTGTTCGTCCTGCTCGCGTTCAGCGCCGTCCGCAACGCGGTCTGGCTCGGCTTCGGGTCGATCATGCTCCTCGCGCCGGCGCTCGACTCCGAGCTCCGACACCGGGAGCTCGAGAATCGACGGATCAACCTGCTGATCGGGCTCGGCGGCTCCGCGTTCGCGTTCCTCGCGTGTCTCGCCGTGATCTCGAGCGGTGCGAGCGCCCTCACGCGCGGATTCGGTAGCGCCGCGGGCGACGTCGTCGCAACATCGGTCGCAGCAGATCCTGGGGGGCGTGTCCTCGCCGACGAGCGCTTCGCCGACTGGCTGATGTTCGAGCACCCGTCGCTCGTGGGGCGCGTCGCGTACGACGCGAGCTTCGAGCAGCTCACGTCCAAGCAGGTGGGGCGGATCATCAGATGGAAGGACATGATCGGCAACTGGAACGCCGCCGCCCGCGGCGCGACCGTGATCGTGCTCAGCCTTCCGAACGACCGGCGTCTGGTCGCGGCGTACCGATCGGATCGTTCCGTCCGCATGGCCTACCGCGACAAACGCCTCGCAGTCTTCCTCCGGAGGTGACCATGGACGACCCGCTCTTCGACGATGCGACAAATGGTGCCTCGGCTCTGGTGGTGGACGACGTCGCCGACGCGGTGCGGACCGATCCGCTCGCCAACCTCGACAAGGTTCTGCCCGCTGCGCAACACGAAGTGTCGAAGGCGATCGTCGGCGAGGATCGCACGGTCGAGCTCATCATGATCGCGCTGATCTCGCGGGCGCACGTGCTGCTCGAGGGGCCGCCCGGAACAGGCAAGACCCTGCTCGCACAGGCGGTCGCGCGGTTGCTCGGCGCCCGATTCCGCCGTATCCAGTTCACACCCGACACGTCGCCGGCGGAGCTGACGGGCTACGTCCGCGAGCGCGGCAGCGAAAAGGTGTTCGAACGCGGTGCGCTCTTCACGAACGTGCTGCTCGCGGACGAGATCAACCGCACACCCCCGAGGACGCAGGCTTCGCTGCTCGAAGCGATGCAGGAGCGGACGGTCACCGTCCTCGGCGAGACGCATCGCCTCGAGTCGCCGTTCTTCGTGATCGCGACTCAGAACCCGTACGAGCAGAAGGGCGTGTTCGCGCTGCCGGAGTCGCAGCTCGACCGGTTCCTCTTTCGCATCCATCTCGAGTACGGGTCGGAGGAGGACGAGCTCGCAATGCTCGAGCTTCCGCGTCGCGGCGTCTCGCCGGACGTGTTGAGCGACGTGACGCCGCTCCTCGGCGAGCGCGGCGTGTTGCTCGTTCAGGACGCCGCCGATGCGGTCGAAGTTCCGGATGCCGCTGCGCGCGCGGCGGTCGCGGTCATCCGGGCGACGCGAGAGGCGCCCGACGTGGTGCTCGGGGGCGGACCTCGTGCGACCATTCACGTCGTCGTCGCGGCAAAGGCGCGCGCCCTCCTCGAGGGGAGGCAGTCGGTGACGGTCGAGGACGTGTTCGAGGTCGCGGCAAACGCGCTTCCACATCGCATCCTCGGGGACGTCGACCCACGCGTCGTGACGCAGCGCGCGATCGAAGATGCCGCCTCTCGCACCTAATCTCGCGTTGAGGCCGGCCCCGATGTCCGGAGTGGACGCGCGTCCGCTGAGCCTCGGCTACGTGCCGGCATTGGACGGGCTCCGTGGGCTGGCGATCGCGCTGGTCATCGCCGACCACTACTTCGGCTATCCCCCCGGTGGTCTTGTCGGCGTCGACCTCTTCTTCGTCCTCTCCGGGTTTCTGATCACAAGCCTGATTCTCGAGGAGCGAACCGCGCACGGCAGGGTCGCGATTCGCGGGTTCTACGAGCGGCGAGCGCGGCGTCTTCTGCCGGCGCTCTTCGTGATGCTCGCCGCCTATCTCGTCGGTTGCGCTGTCGTTGGGCACGATGCGCTACGTACGGTTGCGCTCGGCGGCCTCTACATCGGCAACGTGGTGCAAGCTTGGAATCTCGCACCCGTCAGGCATAGCGCGCTCGTTCACCTGTGGTCGCTCGCCGAGGAGGAGCAGTTCTATCTCGTTTGGCCTTTGCTCCTTCTGTTGATTGCGCGTCGGCGAAAGCCGATCATGTGGACAGCCGGTCTGGTCGCGGGCCTGGTGGTTTACAGGATCGGGCTGACCGAGCTGACGCATCCAGCGTGGTGGCGGCTCAGCTACGGGCCCGACACGCATGCTGACGGCCTTCTCTTCGGCTCACTGCTGGCGTTCGCGCGGATGCGACGGCCGATGAACGCACCCGAGTGGTTCGGCAAGATCGGTGTCTCTGCGCTCGCTGTCGGAGCGGTGCTCGGCCGGCTGAGCGTCGACTGGTTCGCCTTCGGCCTGCCGATCTTCGAGCTAGGGCTCGTCTTCTTGGTCGCCGCCGCAGTCAGCGACACGGAGCTCGCAAGGGGATTGCGGCAGCGCTACCTCGTCGGTCTCGGCAAGATCTCATACAGCCTCTACCTGTGGCACGCGCCGGTGTGGTTCGCACTCGCGGGCCTTCCATTGTCGAGATATCCGATCGGGGCGATCGCAATTCCCGTCTCGCTCGGTGCGGCCGCCCTTTCCTATCGGTATGTCGAGAAGCCGTTCCGGCGCCGGCGCGCGGCGAGGTTCGCGATTCCCGACCGCCCGCCGGCGGCCGCGACTGCAGAAGCTGGGTAAGCCGATCCGGCCGTTCGGCGGGATTGCAACTTTCGTCCAGGACGCGACGTCGCCGTCGCGGAAAAGATCTTCATATGCGGACAAAGATGGCGAGCGGCGTTGCGGCCCGGATTGGCTCGCTTCTCGAACGGGAGCGCAAGCCGCTCGCGGTCGCGTTCTTCGTCCAGACGCCGATCATCTGCGTCGCGTTCACGGTGTGGTTCGTGGCTGTACACCGCGGCTGGGCGATGCAGGACTTCATGGCGGTGCGCTCGGGCGCCGAAGACGTCCTCCGCGGCGCATCCCCGTACCCGGCCGCGACGGCTGCCACCGTCGCAAAAGCGAGCAGCCTGGTTTATCCGCCGTTCACCGCGTACGCGTTCGTGCCGTTCGCACTCGTGCCGTACACGCTCGGTGCGTGCGCATACGTCGTGCTCCTGCTCGCTTCGGTGCCCGCTGCCCTGTGGCTGATCGGCGTTCGCGACTGGCGCTGCTACGGCGTCGTCTTCCTGTGGGCGCCTTTGCTCGCCTGTCTCCGCGTCGGCGCGCTCGGGCCCGTGCTCGTGCTGCTCGCCGCGGGCGCGTGGCGGTATCGAGACCGGGCCATTGTGACCGGGCTGCTTCTCGCCGCCGTGATCAGCCTCAAGCTCTTTCTGTGGCCGCTTGCCTTCTGGCCGCTCGCGATGCGGCGCTGGCGCGCCTCCGCCGCCACCCTCGCGCTCACCGCCGCCGCGCTCCTCGTACCGTTCGCGCCGCTCGGGATGCACGTCGCTCGCACGTATCCGCACCTCCTGCGCGTCCTCGACAGCGTGTTCGGGCCGATCTCATTCTCGTCCGTCGCACTGTTCGAGGCGCTGGGCGCATCGCCGCACGCCGCAACTGCGGGCGTCGTCTGCCTCGGGGCCCTGCTTTTGGGGTTGCTTGCAGTCCTCGCCGGCGGCGCGGACGGCGATCGGCGCGCTTTCATTCTCGGCCTCGGTGCGTCCCTGCTCTTGTCCCCGATCGTCTGGACGCATTACTACGTGCTCCTGGCGCTCCCGCTCGCGTTGGCTCGCCCTCGCCTCACGCGCGCGTGGCTGATCCCGCTCGTCCTGTGGACAGCGCCGGCCCTCGAGGCCCACGGCAGCCTTCGCCTCCTGCTCACGGGCATCGGCGTGGCCGTGGCAGTCTCCGTCGTCTGCGTCCGCCCGATCGGCGCTGGTCGCTCGACCGTCGCATCTGCGGCGGTGCCGGGCGCGGGCTGAGCGGCTCCCCGTAGGCGTAGACCACCGTCAACCCTATGGGTGGGATCGCCCCGCCGATCGGCGGTGTCTCGTGCGAGGTGCCCTCGCCAACGTGTGAGTGAGGTGCAGTCCATTTTCGTGCAACGGGGTTGGAGGCACATGGGGGCGTGCGCAGCTGCGTTGGCGGTTGCCGTCGCCCTGCTCGTCGGCGCCGGGCGGGCGTCCGCGGGCATCGGCGCGCCGGGCGGGCTCAGCGCTCACGCCGCCGGCGGCGGTCCGGCGGTCCCGTATCTCGCCTGGTCGGCCGTGCGCGGCGCTGATCACTACGAGCTGCAGGTGGCCGCTGACGCGTCGTTCCGCGCGCCGGTGCCTTTCGCGGCCGACCTGCTCACCTCGAACACGCGCGCCACGCTTCTCAAGACGCTGCCGAGCCATCCGTACTGGTGGCGCGTGCGCGCCGTCGCCAAGAACGGGAGTGTTTCGGGGTGGGCGACGCGGACGTTCACGATCGCCTGGCGGCCGACGATCAAGAGGCTCGGCGCGACGAGCGAGATGCGCTGGAGCACGGTCAGTGGAGCGACGAGGTATTCCGTCGAGCTCTCGAACGACCAGTCCTTCGCGGCTGCGTCGTTGGTCGGCGGGCGGCCGATCATCACAGCGACGAACTCCGTTTCGCCCACTGGGTCACTCCCGGTCAACACGTACTACTGGCGCGTCACGCCGCTCGATGCGGAGGGAAACCCGGCGGCGACCACGAGCCCGGTCTTCCAACTCGACTGGACGCACCAGTTCGGGGTTTCTGGCGGGCTCAACGCGCCGACGAACTGCATTCAGTCGCCGAATCTGACGGACTTTCCGAGCGGCACGCCGGTCTCGCTCTTCTGTCCGGTGCTTTCATGGCAGCCGATCCCAGGCGCCAGCCGGTACGAGGTCGAGATAAACGCAGACAACCAGTGGGCAGCAGGGTCCAAGGTCTGCTGTGACGCGTTGACCGCGTCGACGCGGTACACGCCGACCGTCTCGCTCCTGAGCAACAAGTACTACTGGCGGGTTCGCGGCATCGACGGATCGGGGAACGCCGGCCCGTGGGTCGGCCCGGGCCCCGACGGGCTCGGAACCGATGCCGACTCCTTCACCAGGACGTTCGACAACGTCTGTAGCGTCAACCTCACGCAGAACTGCCTGGCAGCTCCGAGCGTCAGCGATCTCCATCTCGAAGATGCGGCCGGCAACCGGCTTGCCACCGGTAGCACGACCGGCACGCCGGTGATCGCCTGGAATCCCGTCCCCGGCGCGTCGAGCTACGAGTATCAGGTCGCCGCCTATACGTCCGAGTGTCAGTGGGGCACGACGGCGCGCCACGGTGTCACGGCGACCACTGCGTGGTCGCCGCTCGGGTCGACCTCGACGTCGTTCAAGCCGTACCCCGACCGGTTCACGCCGGAAACCGACAGTCGGAGCGATCAGTTGCAACAGAACAGCGCGTACTGCGTCCGTGTCCGCGCGCAAAGCGAGCGCGATCCCCACGGGCGGCCGGTATACGGCGACTTCACCTATCTTCCGAACGCGGACACACCGGCGTTCCACTTCTCGTCCTTCCCGACATGTGCGCCGTCGGGAGGAGTGACGAGCGCGTTCGTCACTCCGGCGCAACAGGACTTGAAGCAAATGCCGGTGCTGCACTGGGCGCCACCGGGCTGCGCGACGAGTTACTGGGTGATCATCGCGCGCGACGCGTCGTTCACGAACATCGTCGACTACGCGTTTACCCAGGTTCCCGTCTACGCGCCGCGAAAGTCGACGTCCGCCCTCACCTACGCCGACGAGACGACCCACTTCTACTGGGTCGTTCTTCCCAGCGCCGCCTCGACGGGGCAGTGCGGTGGTTCGGCGTGCGACCCCTTGCAAGCGAACTCGTTCACGTTCGACAAGCAGGTGCCGCCGTCGTCGCTGCAGGTCGAAGCGGGCGCCCCGCAACCGACATTCAGCTGGAACCCGGTGCCCGGCGCGCGCCATTACGAGCTCCAGGTCTCACAGGATCCGAACTTCGGCTCGACCTTCGTCGACAAGGTGACGACGCCGGCGACGTCGTACACCGCGACGATCACGTACCCGCCCGGGAAGCAGCTCTTCTGGCGCGTTCGCGCCGACGACGAAACGCTGACCGGCCTCAGCTGGGCGAGCTGGAATCAGGGCAAGCCGTTCACGGTCGAGCTTCCCGCCCCGGCGAATCCGCACGCCGACGGCGGAGCTGCAGGTGGGGTCACGACGCTCCGCTGGAACTTGCTCGACGGCGCGGTTTCGTACGACGTGCACCTGCAGCTCGCGAACGGCTCGAGCCGGGACTTCCAGAACCTGCGCGTGCCGCAGCTCGCACTGAGTGCCCTGCCCGGCACCGGCGCGGTGAAGTGGCAGGTCCGTGCGAAGTTCGCCCGTGGCGGGGGCACCGTGGCCGGCCCGTATTCTGCGCTCCGCTCGATGACGCAGATCGTCTGGCAGCCGGCGGCGATGCATACGCTTCGGGGGGGCCGGGGCCTCGTCCTGAGCTGGAGCCCGGTCGCCTATGCGCGGGGGTACAGAGTCCAGGTCGCCTCGCGGCGGGATTTCAGCGCCCAGGCGGATTCCGCTCAGACGGACAACCCCGCCTACGCGCCTCGACTCCAGGGAGCGTTCGCCAAGGGCGGCTCGTTCTGGTGGCGGGTGGCCGCCATCGACAGCTCGGGCAACGTCGGCAAGTTCACGAACCCGGTCGCCTTTCGGCTTCCTGCGGCGCCGACTCGGTAGCGCAAGCTCGGACCTAGGGCACCGCGAGCACGATGACCGAGCCCGCGTCGCGCACGTGCGACCGCGGCGGCTGCTCGCACGCGACCGGCACGAGCTTGCGGTCGACCTTGCCGACACGGCTCTTTCCCTGGCGGGCGTGCGCGCTGCAGGAGACCGTGTGCTGGCGGTAGGCGCGGCCGAGATCGATCACCGGCAGCGACTTCAGGGTGTGGAAGCTCGCGAAGAAGGGCGGCTGCGACGTGGCTGCCGCGCTCCCCGTCAGCGCGAGGAAGACGACCACCACGAGAGCGGCACGTCTCATACGCCCCAGAGGATACCGCCCGCGGAGAGTGCCCCCAACGGGATTCGAACCCGTGCTACGGCCTTGAAAGGGCCGCGACCTGGACCGCTAGTCGATGGGGGCGAGCCGGGAAGAGCGGAGCCAGGTTACAGGTACATGAGCCAGCGGCTCGTCTGCCCGCAGGCGCAATCCTTGTGGGCGACAGCGCAGCCCCGGCACGTCCAGAACTCCCACCAGATCCACTTGAGGTGATTCACCTCGAGGACGAAGAGAGCGACGAGCCACAGGACGATTTCGGTCTTCGACACGCCGTTCAACGTATCGGCGGCGGCCCCAAAACGGCAATGGGCCGAGCGGCCCTGATTGGGCCGCCCGGGTCCTACTCGAAACGAGTGCCGCTACCAGCGACGAGCGCCGGCGCGGCCGATGCCGCCCGCGAAGAGGCTGATCAGCCAGATCAGCGCGACGATCGCAGCGGCGATGAACAGCCAATGGAGCACGAAGCCGCCGGCGACGAGCGCCAGGGCGATAATCAGTAGAACGATCAGCAGCATGTTCGGTCACGCCTCCTTGTGTCCGCCCGAAGGGGTGGGTTACAGGGAGAAAACGGTCGAGAGGGGCTGCTGGTTACGCGGTTGCAGGATCGAGGACGAGCACCGGCTCGCCCTGCTGCGTCTGCGAGAGCCCGTACTTGTAGATCTTCGACTCGGTGAGCGCATCGATCCGGGACTGGTCGCGCGCCGTGATCTGGTTCGGCAGCGGCACCTTCGGCGCGATCGTCTGCGTCAGGGGGACCTTCAGCTGTGCCTTCAGATCGTCTTTCTGCAGGTAGACGACGTAGGAGGTCGTGGCGCCGGGCGTCGGCGGCATGAAGGCCACGATTCGCTTCGCCCCCTGGACGTACTTGAACGTGTAGAGCGCCATCTCGAGGATCTCGCGGCGGACGAGCGTCCCGCGCTGCACCGACGGCTTGCCGGTCGCGATCGAGCACGACTGCCCGAGGCCGCAGAGCGACAACATGAACGTGTCGCTGTTCGTGACCTGCGAGACGTCGTCGACCTTGCCCTTCGGCCCGCGAACGGCGATCAACGGGATCGGGACCGTCTGGCCGCCCGAGGTGATCGCCGACGGGCGAACGATCACGTCGACGAGCTGATGGCCGTCCGGCAGCCGGTACGCCGGGGCGACGTGCGACGCGATCTGATTGACGGCCCCGAGGCCGCCTCCGCCCGGCTTCCACGACGACCAGGCGGGCCCGGGGTTGATCGTGCGGCCCGCGAAGACGACGAGCCCGACGATCGACGCGGCGAGCGCGAGGCCGAGCACCCCGTAGATGACGAAGAACCGGCGCAGGTGACGGCGCGCCGGCCTGAGCTCGGGCAGCGTGGGCCGGTCGACGGGGGAGACATCCGGCTTCGTGATGTCGTTCGCCTCGACCGGCTCGACCGCCTCGGCGGTTTCGGCGGGGGTCAGATCTGTGGCCATGTCTCGTCGGCGGTCAGGTCGATTTCCGGCTTCGTCACGGGGATGCTCTTCAGCAGCTTCGTGACGTCGTCGCCGTACAGCTCGCGGCGCTCGACGAGCACGTCGGCGATCCGGTCGATCGCAGGCTTGTTCGCGGCCATCAGGTGGTACGCACGGATGTACGCCTGGCCGATGATCTGCGCGGCCATGGCGCGCTTGTCACGGTCGTTGAGCACGCCCTTGATCGGATCGACGTCGTACATGCCGTTGCCGCCCGTTCGATTCATGATCTGGACGCCGATCTTCTCGAAGCGCTTCATGATCCGTTCGCGCGTCTCCTCGGCGGTCTCGTCGTCGAACGACTTCGTGATCTGAATCGGCTCCGGCGCCATCGCGGACGCGCCGACCATGTACGCAGCGAGCTGCGTCGTCGACTGCACGTCGCCGCCGACGCCGTTCGAGTTCTCGCCGTAGAAGACGTGCTCGGCCGCCATCGCGCCGAGGATCATGGTCAGCGCCGCCATGTCGTCGCTGCGCCAGCGGCTGAACCGCTCCTCCTGCTGAATCCCGTAGAAGTGGCCGAGCGAGCCGCCGCGCATCCGCACCGACAACCGCGTCGGCTCGATGCGGGTCTGGTAGACGTGCGACGCGAGCGCATGCCCGGCCTCGTGGATGGCCGTGGCGCGCAGCTCGTCCGGCACCGGCTCGATGCTGATCGCGGTGCCCGACTCGATCGTCGTCATCGCCTCGACGAGGTCCTGGCGTGAGAAGACGGCGCGCCCGTCGTGCTGCGCGTGCGTCAGCGCCATCGAGCAGACCTGGTCGATCATCGCCGGCGAGTAGCCGTTCGTCATGCGGCCGATCTCGTCGCGCGCCTCCGGCGTGTCGAGCTCGGGATCGTGCGCGACCTTGCCGAGGTAGAGATCGAACACGTCGACGCGGTCGTCCTTCGTCGGTGTTCGGAACCAGACGTGGCGCCCCATGCGGCCCGGGCGGACGAGTGCCGGGTCGAGCCGCTCGATCGGCACGTTCGTCGCGCCGATGAAGTAGATCTGGGCGCCGAGCGGGCGCGGGGGGCGCAGGCGCAGGCTGACGCGGCCGATCCGGCGCGGAACGATGTACGTCGCGTCGAGGAACGAGTTGATGCGGTTCGTCAGGAAGCGGCGCATGAACGGCGGGTTGTCGATGCCGTCCATGACGACGAGCAGCTGGTTCAGCGCCAGCTGGCCCATGCCGCCCATCATTCCGGGGAAGACGCCCTGGTTCACGCGCTCGATCCACCCAGGCGCCGACCGGCGCTCGGGCGCGCGCAGCTCGAACATCTTGTCGCGCCACTGGCGGTTCTCGATCACGACGTCGCCCGTCGCCTCCATCGCATTGAAGATCACGTCTTCTTCTCGCGTGCGGCTGTTCCCGAGCGCCTGCCGGCGCATGCCCACGGCGTCGATCTCGTCGATGAAGACGATGCACTGGCCGCCCCACTTCCGCGCGAGCTTCTTCGCCTTGCGGGCGAGGAAACGCACGATCAGGGCGTCGATGCCGATGAACGTCTGCGCGAATCCCGAGCCCGGGATCGAGACGAACGGCGAGTTGAAGCCCGTGGCGATCGCCTTCGCGAGCATCGTCTTGCCGGTGCCCGGCGCGCCGAGGAAGAGGAGGCCCCGCTCACGCTTGCCGCCTGCGCGCTCGAACGCTTCGCCCGACTGCCACAGTGTGACGACGCGGCGCACTTCCTCTTTGGCCTCTTCCTGCCCGCGCACGTCCTCGAGCTTGACGCCCCACTCCGCATCGCCGGGCTCGTAGCCGCGGATCTGCGAGATGCCCATCAGCATCATCGGGCCCATGAAGATGAGGAAGTTCGCGAGGAACAGGAAGAAGACGACGACGATCTGCATCCAGAACGCGCCGCTCTGCGCGAGATGCCCGAACTTGTGCAGGTAGTGCGTCGCGCTACCGAGCCAGCTGACCGAAGTCCCGGCCGGAGAGGTGAAGTACCGGTAGAGGAACGCGACCGTGATGAAGCCGGCGAAGAGCGCGGCGACGCGGAAGTAGAACCGCCATGTCCACGCGCGCCGCCGGTTGACGACGTCTTCCTCGCGCAGCCGTGCATCCTCGGTCCCGAAGAGGCTGGGCCAGGGGATCAGGCGGCGGATGAGGAGGTCGACGAGGCCGCGGAACGCGATGATCGTCAGCACGGTCACGATCAGCGCCTTCGTGACGCTGAAATGCTCGTCGTTCCGGAAGAAGAAATAGGCCGCCGGGCTCGTCAGGATGGCGACGAACGTGGCGACGCGAGCGAGCCGGCGCAGCTGCCCTGCGAGCGCGACCGACTCCTGGCTCGAGCGGAGCATCGGGGTCGTTACGTCTGCTGTCGCCATCCGTCTCTCAGTCTAGTCGTGGGTTGTCGTACCCTCGATACCGCCGGATGAACTCCTTAGATTTCTCTCACGACGAGATCGAGCGCGCCACGCGCTACCACCGGCCGCGCTACTACCTCCTCTTCGTGCGCGCCGCCGTCACGGTTTCGGTCGTGCTGCTCCTCCGCCTCGTCGGCCGCGATCTCGACGGGCTCGGCTGGGCCGGAGCAGCCGCCGTCTGGGCGGCGCTCGTGGTCACCGCGCTCGACCTCGCGTCGCTGCCGCTGGACGCGTGGAGCGGCTACTTCCGCGAGCGCTCGTGGGGCTTCTCGACGCAGAGCTTCGGCGCGTGGCTCGGCGATCAGGCGAAGGGGATCGGGGTGACGGTCGTCCTGGCGGCGCTCGCCTGGCTCGGGCTCGTGGGCCTCGGCCGGGCGTTCCCGTCGTGGTGGGTGCTGCCGGCAGCGCTCGCGGCCGCGTCCGTCGTCGCGTTCCTGTTGTTCGTATCCCCGGTTGTCCTCGAGCCGATCTTCAACACGTTCCGGCCGCTCGAGGACGCGGCGCTGACCTCGCGGCTGCTCGCACTCGCCGAGACCGCGGGGGCGCCGGTCCGCGAGGTGCTCGTCGCGGATGCGAGCCGGCGGACCAACAAGGTGAACGCCTACGTCTCGGGGCTCGGCGCATCGCGTCGCGTCGTCGTCTGGGACACGTTGCTCGACGCCGTGGATGCGCCCGGCGTCGCGCTCGTCGTCGCGCACGAGCTCGGGCACCGACGGCTGCGGCACGTCGCGAAGCTGACCGCTGCGGGGATGGCCGCCGCCGCGCTCGTCGTGATCGCGCTGCGCATCGTCATCGTCACGCCGCACGCACGCGACCTCCCGCTCGCGGTGCTGGTCGTGCTCGTCGCACAGTTTCTGCTCGGGCCGCCGCTTGCGGCGCTGTCGCGCCGCTTCGAGCGCCAGGCCGATCTGTTCGCACTCCACACGACCGGCGAGCTCGGGACGTTCGAGAACGTGATGACGATGCTCGCCCGCCGGAACCTCGGCGACTTGGTGCCGCCGCGCCTCGCGTACTACCTGCTGTTCACCCATCCCACCGCGCCGGAGCGTTTGGCGCTCGCGCGCGCCAACGCATGAGCCACGACCATTCCAGGACCAACGACCAGCGAGCCCTTGCGATCGCGCTCGGCCTGATCGCGGCGTTCATGGGCTTCGAGGTCGCGACCGGCATCATCGCCGGCTCACTGGCGTTGCTCGCCGACGCCGGTCACATGCTCACCGACGCGCTCGCGCTCGCAGGTGCGCTCGTCGCCGCCCGGCTCGCCGTGCGGCGGCCCGGGGGTCCGTGGACCTTCGGCCTCGGCCGCGTCGAGATCCTCGCCGCACAGGCGAACGGCGTCACCTTGCTCGTCGTGGGAGTGTGGGTCGTCTACGGCGCAGTTCGCCGTCTCGTCGCGCCGCCGGACGTGCGCGGCGGCATCGTGCTCGTCGTCGCGCTCGTCGGCGTCGGCGTCAACCTCGTCGCGACGTTCGTGCTGTCGCGCGCCGACCGCGAGCGTCTCAACGTGCGCGGCGCGTTCCTGCACGTCGCGACCGATCTCGCCGCGTTCGTCGGCACCGCCGTTGCGGGCGCGCTCGTGCTGACGACGGGCTGGAACCGCTTCGACCCGATCGCCGGCCTGCTCGTCGCAGCGCTGATGCTGCGTTCTGCGGCGTCGCTGCTTCGCGAGTCGGGCCGGATCTTCATGGAGGCCTCGCCCGCCGGGCTCGACCCGCAGGCAGTCGCGCGAGAGCTCGCCACGGACGCGGACGTCGCGGAAGTGCACGACCTGCACGTGTGGACGGTGACGAGCGGGTTTCCCGCGCTCGCCGCGCACGTCCTCGTATCGCCGGACGCGGACTGTCACGCCGCGCGCCGCCGTCTCCAGCGTGTGCTCGAGGAGCGTTTCCATCTGCACCACGTGACGCTGCAGGTCGACCACGTCGCGCGCCGGGAGCAGCCCGTTACTCTCCGTCGGCAGTGAGCGGCTTCGACATCTCGGGCAAGACCGCGATCGTCACCGGCGCCTCGTCGGGAATCGGCGCTGCGACGGCGCGCGCGCTGATGGCCGCGGGCGTCAAGGTCGCCGGCGGTGCGCGGCGGGTCGACCGGCTGGAGACGGACGTCAGGCTCGAGCTCGACGTCACCGATCCGGCGAGCGCGGAACGGTTCGTCGCAGAGGCGGTGGAACAGCTCGGCGGCCTGAACATCCTCTTCAACAACGCCGGCCTCGCGCTCGGCCGCTACCCATTCGACGAGTCGAACGAGAGCGACGAGGACGCGGTCTTCAACACGAACGTCAACGGGCTCGTGCGCATGACGCGCCTCTGCCTGCCGCACATCCGCGAATACGGCCACATCGTCAACATGGGCTCCGTCGCCGGCAGGCAGGCATACGAGAGCGGCGCGACGTACGTGACCTCGAAGTTCGCCGTGCGCGGCTTCACGTATGCGCTGCGCGAGGACTTGCTCGGCCGCCCGATCCGGATCACGACGGTCGACGGCGGCCTCGTTGAGACCGAGTTCTCGATCGTGCGCTTCAAGGGCGATACGGAGAAGGCGGCGGCCGTCTACAAGGGCATCGACGCGCTCACCGCGGAGGACATCGCCGACTGCGTCATGTGGGCCGTGACGCGTCCGTGGCACGTCAACGTCGACGAGATCGTCGTCAAGGCGCGCAACCAGGCGTCAGGCGGACGCATCCTCCGAGACGCATAGGCTGACGCGTGAGCTGGCGCGTCGTCATCGTCACGCGCATCCTCCCGGTCGCGCTCGGCTTCGACGCGGCGATCCGCGAGGCCGGCCACGAGCCGGTCGCGCTCCTCTCGATCCGCGACTCGGAGAAGCGGTACGGGCCCTGGGACCTCCCCGGGCTCGTCGAGGGCGCGCCCGCCGATCTCGACGTCCTCCTCGCCTCGAGGCGCTCGTCGCTCGCACCGCTGCTGCGTCCGCTCGAGCCGGACCTCGTCATCTGCATGGGCTTCCCGTGGAAGATTCCGCCCGATGCCCTCGCCGTGCCGCCGCTCGGCTGGCTGAACGGGCACCCGTCGCTCCTGCCGGCCCACCGCGGGCCGATCCCGATGTCGTGGGCCATCCGCAACGGCGACGAGGAGGCCGGCGTCTCCTTCCACTTCATGGACGCCGACCTCGACACGGGGCCGATCGTCGTCCAGCGTCCCTACCCGATCGGCGAGTACGTCGAGCCGGAGGAGTTCTTCGGCCGCATGGGGGCTGTCGTCGGCGAGACCCTCGCGGAGGCGCTCCGGCTGATCGAGGCGGGCGAGCGCGGGACGCCGCAGGGGCCGGACGGCGAGTACGAGTCGTTCTTCACCGAAGAGGATGTCTGGCTCGATCGCACCCGTAGCGCGCTCGAGATGCACCGACTTGCGTGGGCATGGCGCTACACGATCGCGATCGGCACGGAAAAGGGGCTGCTCGTCGATCTCGGCGGCGGCCAGACGGTGCGCGTGCTCGAGTCGTCGCTGGAAGAGGTGGAGGGTGCGACGCGCGTCGACTGCGCGGACGGCCCGTTGTGGCTCGTCAGGACGGAACCGCTACAGGAGACGGAAGCTCGGCGGTGACACCGCGGATGCTCGGCAGCCGTGCGAGCACCGTCGTGCTCACGAGAAGCCAGGCCGCACCGAACAGGAGATAGCCGCGCATGCCGACGACGGCGGAGATCGGCCCGGCGAGCGCGTAGCCGGCCGGCAGGAAGATCATCGCCGACATCCACGCGTACGCGCCCACGCGCGCCAGCTTCTCCGGCGCGACGGTGCGCTGCATCGTCGTGTCCCACACCACGCCGCCGAACGCGAACCCGAACCCGGCGAACATCGCCGCGGGCGCGAGCGCGTAGACGGACGCGTGCACCGCGAGCAGGACGCTTTGCACGGCGGTCGGCAGGAACGCGTAACAGACGGTGGAGAGCGGACGGCTCGGCCGTAGGCGCAGGCCGGCGATGCTGCCGAGCAGCGAGCCGAGCCCTTCGCCGGTGACCACGGGCGCCCAGGAGGACGCGCCGTGCATCGAGTGCTTCGCGATGTACGGGCCGAGCACGAAGAACGGCGCGTACGTCAGCACGAAATAGAGCGAGATCCAGAGGCAGGTTGCCCAGATCCACTGCTGCTCGACGAACGCGGCCCAACCCTCGCGCAGCTCGCGCAGCACGCTCGAGGACGTGCGCGCGATCGACTCGACGCGGACGAGCGCGAGCAGCGTCGCGCTCGCGGCGTACGTCGCGCCGTCGAAGACGAGGGCCGTTCCCGGTCCGACGAGCGCGACGATCGCACCGCCCGTCGCGGCGCCGAGTGGGAATGCCGCGAAGCGGGCGATCCCGAGAAGGCTGTTCGCCCGTTGCAGTTCCTCGGCGGGAACGATCTCCCGCACGAGCCCGTAGAACGCGGGGTTGTAGAACGCGACCGACGCGCCGCCGAACCCCTGCAGGACGATCAGCTCCCAGACGTGCGCATGACCCGTGACGAGGAGGAGGCCCATGAGCACGCGCACGCACGTGCTCGAGACGTCGGAGCCGATCATCACGAGCCGACGAGGGAACCGGTCGCCGAGCACGCCGCCGATCGAGAGCATCGAGACCTGCGCAAGCGTCCACGCCGCGAACGACAGCCCGACCGCCGTCGCGCTGCCGTGCAGGTCGAGGACGGCGAACGCGACCGCGATCGGCGCGAGGTACGTCCCGAGGTACGAGACCGCGCGACCGGCGAAGAGGAGCCGGAAGTTACGCCCGAGCATGGCGGTCGGCCCAGCGCTTGAGGCCCTGGTACGACTGCCAGAGCGGCATCGCCACGTCGTACTGCCCGGTGTCCTCGCCTGCGTCTCGCAATTCGGTCTTCACGTATTCGGTGAACTCGTCGACGTCCGCTCCGCCGCGGATGAAGTCGGCCCAGTCGTACAACTCCAGCCGCAGCTCCGCAAGGTGCCGCCGCGGGTCGTCGGCGACGCCCCAATGGACCAGCGCCAGCCGTTCCGGATCGCGGCGCTCGATCTCCTCGAGCGTCTGCTGCCACGTGTCGAGGTCGAACTCCGGCGGTGGGGTCGGCGGCATCACGAACCGACCCGGCTGGATGCGCACGCCGGCTGCGTCGCCGGAGTACAACGTGCCGTCGCGGTCGAGATACGAGACGTGGTGCGATGCGTGCCCCGGCGTCGGGAAGCAGTCGAGCCCGAGGACGTGGTCGCCGACCACGCGGACGTTGGCTTCGGGCACCGGCGCGAGCTCGCCCCACAGCGTGTCGAACGTGTCTCCGTAGAGCCGGCGCGCGCTCCGCTCGAGCCGCTCGGGAGCGACGAGGTGCGGCGCGCCGATCTCCGACACGTGGATCTGGAGTGCGGGGTGCTCGCGTACGAGCACGCCGGCGGCGCCGGCGTGGTCGAGGTGGATGTGGCTGAGGAGGAGATGTCGGACGTCCGTCAGCTCGAGCCCGTGCTGGGCGAGTCCCGCCTTCAACGCCGCGATCGTCGTCGTCGGGCCGCAGTCGAAGAGCGCAGGGCCGTCCTCGGTGTCGACGATATACGCGGCGATCGTCCGCGCGTTCCCCTGATGAAGGAGGTCGATGGGCTCGAGGCTCATTCCCGCTCCCGGCGGCGGCAAAGCCGCCGCCTTCGCTCTTTGATGAGCTCCGTCGAGCCTACGCTCACGCCGGAACCACCGTGTCGACGAGCACCGCCTCGGACGCGACGAACTCGAGCGGCTCGGCAACGCCACGCGCGAAGACGACGTGTGGCCTGGCGCCGGGGACGATTGCGTCGAACGACTCCACCGGGATGACGTCGGCGACGATCCCCTCGGGCGCGGCGCGCACGGGACCGACGAGCGCGTCGAACGGCTCGAACGACGGCACGGCCTCGGCCTCGCCCAGCTCGATGCAGAGCTCGTCGACCGGGACGGGAGTCAGGCCCGGACGCGAGAGAATCGGTTCGAGCCAGTTGACGAGGAACGCGAGTTGCGCGCCCACCGGGGCGACCCATCGGGGACGCCTTGGCGGCCCCGCCTCGGGCCGGGCGGTGGCCGCTTCGCCACCGCCGCTTCCAGCCTCGAGCGTCACGACGTGCTGCGGACAGCCGCCGGCGTGAGCGCATGCTCGAGATCGGCGATCAGATCCTGCACGGCCTCGATGCCGACGGAGAGCCGGACGAGGTTCGGCGGCGCCGCGAACGGTGCGGTCGCCGTCGCGGCGTGCGTCATCTTCGCCGGGACCTCGATCAAGCTCTCGACGCCGCCGAGGGACTCGGCGAGCTGGAAGAGCTTCGTGCGCGCGACGAGGTCGATCGCCTGCTGCTCCGACTCGGCGAGGAACGAGACCATGCCGCCGAAGTCACGCATCTGCCGCGCCGCGATCGCGTGACCGGGATGCGAGGGGAGGCCGGGGTAGAGGACGCGTTCGACATTGCCGTGCCGCTCGAGCCAGAGGGCGACGGCCATCGCGTTCTCGCAGTGCTGGCGCATGCGGACCGCGAGCGTCTTGATCCCGCGTAGGACGAGCCACGCGTCGAACGGGCCCGGAACGGCGCCGAGCGACTTCTGCAGGAAGTAGAGGCGCTCCGCGATCGTCGGGTCGTTCGTCGCGACGAAGCCGAGGATCGTGTCGGAGTGACCGCCGAGATATTTCGTCGCCGAGTGCACCACGACGTCGGCCCCGAGCGAGAGGGGCTGCTGCAGATACGGCGTCGCGAACGTGTTGTCGACGACGACGATCGCGCCGACCTCGTGCGCTGCGTCGGCCGCCGCTCGGATGTCGACGACGTTCAACAACGGGTTCGACGGCGATTCGATCCACACCATCCGCGTGTTCTCGTCGAGATGCTCGCGCAGGTTCGGAAACTCGTCCGCCGGTACGTAGTCGAACAGGTAGCCCTTCGGCTCGTAGACCTGCGACGTCATCCGGTAGACACCCCCGTAGACATCGGCGATGAGCACGACGCGCTCACCGGGGTCGACGAGATGCATCAGCGTCGTCGTCGCCCCGAGACCGGACGAGAACGCGACGCCGAAGTCGGCTCCTTCGAGGGACGCGACCGCTTCCTGCAGCGCGCTCCGCGTCGGATTCGCGACGCGCGAATAGTCGTAGCCCTTGTGCTTCCCGACCGCTTCCTGGACGTACGTCGACGTCTGGTAGATCGGCGTCGTGATCGCGCCGGTGGCGGGATCCGGTTCCTGCCCGTCGTGAATCGCGCGGGTCTCGAACTCCATGCTCAAAAGTCTATGGCCTCGACCCCGAGGACCCGAGCGAGCCGTCGGAGCGCCGCGTCGAGGCAGTCGGCCAGGTTTCCCCGCGCCCCGGGCTCCGGATGGAACGCCTTCACGCGCAACCGCTTGTCGGCACGCTCGTGCTTCAGGTCGACGCGGCCGACGATCCGATCGCGGCGAAGCAGCGGCAGGACGTAGTAGCCGTACACGCGCTCGTGTTCCCGCTTGTACACCTCGATGACGTGGCGGAAGCCGAAGACGCGCTCGAGGTAGGAGCGGTCCCAGAGGAGGTTGTCGAACGGGGAGAGGAGAACGGCCGGTGGGAGCGGCCCATCGGGCGGGCGGGTCGAGACGAGAACGGCACTGCCGCCGTCGGCGACCGCCACGCGCTGCAGCTTGCCGCGCTCGATCCAGTAGTCGGCGTGCGGCCGGATCGCTGCGACGCCCCCTTGCAGCCGCCACATCTCGGCCACGGCTTTCTCGGTCAGTGCGCCGCGCGCCTCGACGCCGCGAAGCGTCGCCCAGCGCACGAACTCGTCGCGCGTGGGCGGCCGCCCGGCGAGCGCTTCGGGCGGCACGATTCGTTCCGGCAGCTCGTAGAGCCGCTGGAAGTTCTCACGGCCGGCGATCACGAGCCGCCCGGCGGAGTGGAGCGCTTCGAGAACGACCTTCGCCGGCTTCCAGTTCCACATGCCACCGGATCCTTTCCCCTCGAAGTGCCGTGACGGCAGCGGGCCGTGCTCCGCGATCTCGGCGAGCACGTGCTTCGTCAGCTCCGGCTCCTTCGCGAGCACGTCGCCGCGCCAGGGGTGGGACGCCGAGAGCTCCTGCATCCGCCAGCGGTGGATGGGGAAGTCCTCGATCGGGATCAGGCACGCCTCGTGCGCCCAGTACTCGAAGATCTTGCCCTCGCGCATCAGCTGTGCGACGGCCGGCTCCGGGTACGCGCCGACACGGGCGCCGAGTGCGAGGCGGTGGCTCCGCTCGACGGTGGAGATCGAGTCGAGCTGGACGCAGGCGAGGCGGCGGATGGACTGCAGGACGTCGTGCGCCGTGCCGATCCGCGCGCGTGACGCATAGCCTTGAGCGCGCACGAGACGTGCACGCAGCTCCGCGACGCTGATGGATTTCGCCACCTTCGTATTCGACCAGTTACCGCCTGCGCGGGGTCGCGTGCTCGAGATCGGGTGCGGGCGCGAAGGAGGTCTCGTCGAACAGCTCGTCGCGCGCGGCTACGACGCCGTCGGCGTCGATCCGGACGCGCCCGAGGGCGATCGCTTCGTGCGAGCGGAGTTCCGGACGGTCGACGGCGAATGGGACGCCGTCGTCGCCGGCCGCGTGCTCCACCACGTGAACCCGCTCGGCGAGTCGCTCGACAAGCTCGCGCGGCTCGCGCCGCTGCTCCTCGTCGACGAGTTCGCCTGGAACCTGATCGACGAAGCGGCCCAGGACTGGTACGAGGGTCAGCACCGGATGCTGCGCGCAGCCGGCGCCGAGCCGTACGGCCCCGCGTCGCTCGACGACTGGCGCCTACGGCATCTGGACCTGCACAGCGACGACGTCGTGCTGCGCGCGTTGCGCGAGCGCTACGAGGAGCTTGCGTTCGAGCGCATCCCCTACATGCACCGCTGGCTCGGCGGCCCGAGCAGCGAGGCGCTCGAGCAATCCCTCGTCGATGCGGGCGCGTTTCCCGCGATCGGCTACCGCTGGGCCGGCTCGAGCACGTCGACGACGCGCTCTTCCGCCGACTCGCGGTAATCCGCTCCGAGCTTCTGCTCGAGAAGCTTCGTCAGCTCGCCCGACTCCGCCAGCTCCTCCGTGATGTCGGCGCCGCCGACGAGCTCGCCCTTGACGAACAGCTGCGGGATCGTCGGCCAGCCCGAGAGATCCTGCAGCTCGAGGCGGATTGCCGGGTCGGGCAGGATGTTCACGGCCGTGACAGGCGCGCCCGCCTCGCGCAGCGCGCGCAGCGTGCGGTCGGAGTTGCCGCACATCACGAACTGCGGCGTCCCTTTCATGAAGAGCGCCACGGGCTCGTTCTCGATCACGTTCTTGATCCTGTCTTGAAGCTCGCTCACGTCGTTCCCCTCGTCTTGATTCGAAGTTCGTGAATTGTGCCGTCGCGCAGCGGCTCCGCGAGCGCGTCGTTGACGCGGCGGTGCTGGTCGAGCAACGAGAGCCCGCTGAGGCTCGGCGCGGTCACGATCACCTGGAAGTGGTCGCCGCCGCCCGTACGGTCCTCGACCCGCAGCTCCTGCGCGTCGGGAAACGCATCCTTCAGCAGCGATTCGAGGCGTTCGACGGCCATCGCTTCCAGCGTACCCTTTGGCCGGTGGCGGAGATCGGCCTCTTCCCGCTTGGGATCGTGCTCCTGCCGACGGAGCAGGTGCCGCTGCACATCTTCGAGCCGCGGTACCGCGAGCTGATCGGCGAATGCATCGAGCAGGGCGTCGAGTTCGGGCTGCTGTACGCGGACGAGGAAGGCATTCGAGAGACCGGGACGCGCACGGCCGTCGCGGCCGTGCTGGAGCGCTTCGACGACGGGCGCCTGAACATCGTCGTGGTCGGGGGTCAACGGTTCGTCGTCGAGCGGATGACGCACGGGCGCTCGTTCATGACCGCAGAGACGTCGGACGTCGACGACGAGCCGGTCGACGTGGACGATGCGACCCGGGCAGCCGCCCTCGGTGCGTTCCGCGCGCTCGCCGCGCTCGTCGAGGTCGAGGTCGAGCTCGACGAGAGCTCGCCGGAACTCTCGTTCCGGCTCGCGGCGCAGGTCGAGCTCGCGCCGGACGAGAAACAGTTCCTGCTCGAGTCACGCTCGGAGCAGGAACGCCTCGAGCGCGTCGCCGAGCTCCTCGACACCGCGCGCCGCACGCTGATCGCGACCCGCGACCTGAACGAGAAGGCGAAGCGGAACGGCCACCGCTAGCCGGCTAGCGGCGGTGCGCGAGAAACTCGAGCAGGTCGGAACGCGTCAGCACGCCCACCGGCCTCCCGTCGCGCGCGACGACGACGGCGTTCGTCCCGCCGCTCAGCGTCGAGAAGACGTCGTCGACGGTCATCGCCGACTCGACGGCCGCGAGCGGCGGCTGCATCGCGGACGCCACGTCGGCGTGCAGGACGTCCGGGTTGGTGAAGACGCGCTCGAGCAGCGCGCGATCCTGCAGCGAGCCGATCACGTCGGCGAGCGACTCGCACGAGCCGTCGCGCACGACCGGCACCTGTGAGATGCCGTACTGCTGCATGACGTCGATCCCCTCGCCGACCTTCTGGTGCGCGGCGATCGTGATCAGCGCGGGAACGTCGCCGCCGTGCTTCGCGCGCAGCACCTCTTCGACCGACGGGGACGGCGCGTGGCGCTCGACGAACCCGTGCTCGAGCATCCAGTTGTCGTCGTAGATCTTCGAGAGGTAGCTCCGGCCGGAGTCGGGCACGAGCATCAGCACGCGCTTGCCGGGACCGAGCCGCTGCGCGAGAACGTGCGCGGCGTACAACGTCGTGCCCGCGGACCCGCCGGCGAGGATCCCCTCCTCGCGCGCCAGCCGGCGCGCCCAGAGGAACGACTCGCGATCGCTCACCCGGATCCACTCGTCGACGACCTCGGGATCCATCGTCTTGGGCCACGTGTCCTTGCCGATCCCCTCGACGAGATACGGGTGCACGCCGGCGTCGTCGCCCGCGGTGTACACCGAGCCTTCTGGGTCGGCTCCGACGATCAAGACGTTCGGTGCATGCTCCTTGAAGTAGCGGCCGACGCCGCTGATCGTCCCGCCCGTGCCGACCGAGATGATCAGCGCGTCGATCTCGCCGCCGGTCTGCTCGAGGATCTCCGGGCCTGTGATCTCGTAGTGCGCCCGCGGGTTGTTCATGTTCGAGTACTGGTCGGGCTTGAAGCCGCCCGGGATCTCCTCGGCCAGCCGCGACGACACCGAGTAGTACGACTCGGGCGAGTCGTGGTCGACGGCGGTCGGCGTGATCACGACCTCGGCGCCGTAGGCGCGCAGGAGGGAGATCTTCTCCTGGCTCATCTTGTCGGGCATGACGAAGATGCAGCGGTATCCCTTGACCGCCGCGGCGATCGCAAGGCCGACGCCCGTGTTGCCCGACGTCGGCTCGACGATCGTCCCGCCCGGTTTCAGCTTTCCCTCGCGCTCGGCCGCGTCGATCATCGGCGGGCCGATACGGTCCTTGAGCGAGCCACCGGGGTTGAGGTACTCGAGCTTCGCGAGGATCTCTGCGCCCCCACGTGGGCTGAGCTTGTCGAGCCGGACGATCGGCGTGGCGCCGACGAGCTCGAGGATGGTTGGGTACTCGCGGGCCACCGAAAGGAAGCGTATCGCCATGAACATCGCAGTCATCGGCAGGGGCAACGTCGGCGGGGGCCTTGCGGAGCGCTGGCGCACCGCCGGACACGACGTGCAGGAGCTGGGCAAGGAGGGCGGCGACGTCTCGGGTGCGGACGTGCTCGTGGTCGCAGTCCCCGCGGGGGCGATCGCGGATGCGTTCGCGAAGCTGACCGGGGCCGAAGGGAAGGTCGCGATCGACACGACGAACGCGATCGGCGGTCGCCCGGATGGCTTCGAGTCGATGACCCATCAGGTCAAGTCGTTGACGAAAGGCCCGACGTCGAAGTCGTTCAACACGATCTTCGCCGCCGCCTACGACAAGATCGACGGCCAGAGCTGTCTTTGGTGCGGCGACGACGACGCACGCGCGGCGACCGAGCGGTTGATCCGCGATGCCGGCCTCGACCCGGTGCACGTCGGCGACATCTCCCGCGCGGCCGGTCTCGAGGACTTGCTCCTGGACGTCATCTTTCCGATCGCGCAGGACCGCGGCGGCCCGTTCTTCTACACGATCGAGAACGCTTAGCGGCGCGCGAACACCGCGCGCACCGACGCGGTCGCCGACAGCGCGCACGGCCTCGTGCCCGTGCACACCCCGCGCCAGCCCGTGAACTTCCACCCGGGCGACGGCTTCGCGGTCAGCCGCACCGGCACGGCGAACGCCGTCCTGCAGATGCCGGGGCACGAGATCCCGGCCGGCGAGCTCGTGACCTTGCCTTTGCCCGTGACCGCCGCGGTCACGCGCAGCGTCGCCTTGACGAAGGTCGCCGTCGCGCTCGTCCCGGCGCCGACCGAGAGGACACAGGACGGCGCAGTGCCGGAGCAGGCGCCGCTCCAGCTCGAGAACGCGAAGCCTGCCGCGGGGACTGCGAGCACGGAAACGGTCGCGCCGTTGTCGAGCGAGAGCGACGTGCAGCCGGCGTCGCAGGGAAGCTTCAACGTCCCGGAGCGTGCGACGAGCCGGCCCGAGCCCTGCTCGGACAGCGAGAACGGGAACTGCGGCAGGTGCTCGAGCCACGCGGAGTCCTGAACGTCCCACCACGAGCCGCTGTGCGCGTAGTAGTCGTCGTGGCCGACGTCGAGCGTCACGAGGTCGAGGTTCGAGTCCGGTGACAGGAACGGATACAGGATGTCCTGCTTGCTGTCGCATACGTGTGATTGCGACGTCGGGCATTCGTTCGGCGCCTGGTCGGCGACGGCGCCGAGGTTGTGGAGCAGCTCGTGCGCCGCGACCTCCGCGCTCGAACCGCTGCCGATCGGTGTCAAGCCGCACGCCGATTGCGGAAAGAGATAGACGATGCCGTTGTCGCCGCCGAACGTGTTCGAGAGGTAGTCGGTCTCGCCGCAGATCTGGTCGTTGCGGGTCGGTCCGTCGTAATACACGATCGACTTCTGCGTCCCCGGAAAGTCGCCCGCGAGATCTTCGTCGAGGAGGATCGAGGGCGAGTCCCGCGTCGTGTAGTACGCGGCCGTGTGCGGCAGCCGGATGAAACCGATGTCGAGCTGTCCCCACGGAGACGTGCAGCCGGGGAACGGATACCGATCGAAACGCGGCGTCCGCGACGGATCCTGCGCCTGCCACCACTGGTCGATCCAGGCGGCGTCGTTGACGATGCCGTCGGCGGTCGCTTGGAAGTTGTCCGTCCCATCCGACGGAATCGCGTAGAAGAAGCGGACCTGCTGGTCGCTCGTCACCTCGAGGTCGGGCACGCGGTTCGCGGTCGTCTCGCCGGTCCCGCACCAGGTGTACGTCGCCGGCGGCCGCGCCGAGGCGAGTGACGGCGCCGAGAGCGCGGCGAAGACAAGGAGAACTGGGACCACGACGCGCCGCACGACCGCGACCCAGGGTATCCCACTTAGTGACGGAAGTGACGCCTGCCGGTGAAGACCATCGCTGCGCCGGACGCGGCGGCAGCCGCCACGACCTCCTCGTCGCGGCGCGAGCCCCCCGGCTGGACGATCGCCGTCACGCCCGCTTCGAGCGCGAGCTGCGGCCCGTCCGCGAACGGGAAGAACGCATCGGACGCGAGAACGGCGCCCTGCAGGTCGTGGCCGTGCTCACGCGCCTTCTCGACCGCGATGCGCACGGCGTCGACGCGGCTCATCTGGCCGGCGCCGATGCCGACCGTCGCCAGATCCTTGACGAGCACGATCGCATTGGAGGAGACGTGCTTGCAGACGCGCATCGCGAAGACGAGGTCGCCCCACTGGCGCTCGTCGACATCGCCGGCAACCGCCTCCCAGCCCTCGCGCTCCTCGATGTCGGCGTCGGGATCCTGGACGAGGAGCCCGCCGAGCACCCGCTTGTAGTGGCGTGCGTCCCCGATCGTCCGGCGCCGCTCGTGATCGACGAGGATGCGGACGTTCTGCTTCTGCGTCAGCGCGACGAGCGCCGCCTGCTCGTAGCCGGGCGCGAAGAGCACCTCCACGAACTGCCGCGCGAGCTTCTCGCCGAGCGCCTCGTCGATCTCGCGGTTGACGACGACGATGCCGCCGTAGGCGGAAACGGGATCGGATGCGAGCGCCCTGTCGTATGCCTCCGCGAGCGTCGCTCCGAGCGCGGCGCCGCACGGATTCGCGTGCTTCACGATCACGCAGGCGGGCAGCGTGAACTCGCGGGCGAGCATGCGGGCGCCGGAGAGGTCGTTGAGGTTGTTGAACGAGAGCTCCTTGCCGTGCAGCTGCTCGACGCGTGCGAGCAGATGCGTACGGGCGCCGCGCTCGGAGTAGTACGCCGCGCGCTGGTGCGGGTTCTCGCCGTAGGAGAGGTCGAGCACCTTGTCGAGCGCGAGGACGACGGTCTCGGGGAAGGGCTCGCGATCGGCGAACCACGTCGCGATCGCAGCCTCGTAGGCAGCGGTCGTCGCGAACGCCTCCGCGGCGAGCTCGCGTCTCGTCTCGGCCGACAGCGACCCATTCGCGCGCAGCTCGTCGAGGAGGAACGCGTACTGCGCCGGACGGCAAACCGGCGCGCAGTGCGCGAAGTTCTTCGCGGCGCCGCGCAGCATCGACGGGCCGCCGACGTCGATCATCTCAACCGCCTCCGCCTCGGTGACGCCTCGCTGAGCGGCCACCTGCTCGAATGGATAGAGATTGATGCACACGAGATCGAACGGCGCGATCTCGTGCTGCTCGAGCGTCGCGACGTCGTCGTCGCGGTCGCGGCGCGCGAGAATGCCCGCGTGGATGCGCGGGTGCAGCGTCTTGACGCGCCCGCCGAGCATCTCGGGGAACTCCGTCAGCGACTCGACGCGCTCGACCGCCAGGCCGAGGCTCTCCAGATGCGCCGCCGTGCCGCCGCTCGCGACGAGCTCCCAGCCGAGCTCGGCGAGCCCGCGCGCGAAGTCGTCGATCCCGTCCTTGTCGTACACCGAGATCAGCGCGCGCACAACAGCTCCTCGACAGCCTGCGGGAGCAGACGGTGCTCCACCCGCTTGATCCGCTCGTGCAGCGTCTCGACCGTGTCGCCCTCGAGCACCGGCACGCGTTCCTGCAGGAGGATCGGCCCGCTGTCGATCCCTTCGTCGACCACGTGCACAGTGACGCCGGACTCGCGAACGCCCGCCGCGAGCTGGTCGGCGACGGCATGCGCTCCCGGGAAGTCGGGCAGCAGCGAGGGATGGACGTTGATCACGCGAGCCGGGAAGCGCTCGAGGAATTGCGGCGTCAGGAGATGCATGTAGCCGGCGAGCACGACGACGTCGACGTCGTGCTGCTGCAGCCAGTCGGCCATTGCGGTGTCGCGCTCTGCGCGCGATGCGTAGTCGGATAGCTCGAAGCTCGCCGTCGGCAGATCGCCTGCGCGCGCGAGTGCCGGTGCACCGCGCTTGTTGCTTGCAACGGCGCGCACCGGCAGGCCGGCGTCGAGCAGCGCCTGCAGGTTCGTGCCGCCGCCGCTGACCAACACGCCGATCACGCGACCAGCTCTCCGATCACGAGCGCGCCTGCGGGCGGCTCCGCGACAACGGCCGCGAGGCCGATGCCGAGGTTGAACACGCGCCGCGCCTCCTCCTCGTCGACGCCGTGGTCGGCGAGCCATGCAAAGACCGGAGGCCGCGCCCAGGCGTTCCAGTCGATGCGTGCCTGCACGCCGTCCGGGAGCACGCGCGAGAGGTTGCCGAGCAGCCCTCCGCCCGTGACGTGCGCGAGCGCCTTCACATCGGCCTGCGCGCGCAGCGTGCGCACCTCTTCGAGGTAGAGCTTGTGCGGTGTGAGGAGGAGGTCGGCGTCGAAGTCGTCGTCGCCGACGATCTCGCGCACGAGCGTGAAGCCGTTGGTGTGGAGGCCGCTCGAGGGGAACCCGATGACGACGTCGCCGGGCGTGCAGCGCGAGCCGTCGATGACCGCGTCGCGGTCGACGATCCCGACGCATGTCCCCGCGAAGTCGAGCTCGTGCTCGCGGTAGACGCCGGGTAGCTCGGCCGTCTCGCCGCCGATCAGGAGGACGCCGGCCTCGCGACACACCTCGGCGGCGCCCTCGACGAGCTTGGCGACGTCCCCGAGCTCGATGCGCGCCGCGGCGACGTAGTCGAGGAGGAAGAGCGGGTCGGCGCCGGTGCACAGGACGTCGTCGATGCAGTGCGCGGCGAGATCCATCCCCGCCCACCGGAGGCGGCCGGCGCGCCGGGACAGCATCAGCTTCGAGCCGACGCCGTCGGTCGAGGCGGCGAGGAGCCGGCGGTCGTCGAGCGGAAAAAGGCCGGCGAAGTGGCCGAAGCCCTCGGCTCCGGTCGACTCGACGGCGGCGCGGAGGCGCTCGACCACCGAGTCCGCGGTTGCGAGCGAGACCCCGGCGGCGGCGTACGTGCGGCTCTCCCCGGTCAACTGAGTCGAGTCTACGACGTGTCCACGACGAGGTCGGCGATCGACTCGGGGTCGACCTCCTCCAGATATCGCGTCTCCCCGGGGAAGTAGCGCGCGGCGTAGCGCTCGCGAGCTTGGTCGACGCCTCCCATCGAGGCGGAGTCGCGGACGATCGCCCGCTCGAGGGCAACCTGCCGGTCGATCGCAAGCCAGATCGTCAGGTCGAACGCCTCCCGGAGCACCGGCTTGTGCAGCCAGATCCCGTCGACGACGAGGACGGCCCCGGCAGGCGGCCGGACCGCCGGCTCGTCGATCGGGACGTCGCGGACGTGGTCGAAGATCCTCGTACGGATCGGCTCGCCGCGCGCGAACGGCTCGAGCAGCTCCGCCCGGAAGCGGGCGGCATCGAAGGTGTCCTCGTAGTAGGAGTCGGCGCCCTCGCCCCGCGCGTATCGGATCTTGCGCGGGAAGTGGAAGTCGTCGAAACTCGCGCGCACGACAGGAGCGTCGATGTACGGGACGAGCGCGTCGGCGAAGGTCGTCTTCCCGGCCGCGCTGACGCCGTCGATGCCGACGCGTATCCCCGGCGCGACATGCGCCGCGACCTCGGCAAGGGTCAGGCGAGCCGTCGAACCGTCCCCGCGGTGGCGATCGCCCAGGCGGCGAGCGCCACCCAGACCCAGGCCCGGGCAAAGTCGACCAGCCTGCCGCCGACCGCGAAGCTGCAGACCGCGTACATCCCGAGCGGGAACACCGTCGACCAGCGGCGCGCGTCGAAGCGAAGCCGCGGCCGCACGACTTCTGCGACGAGCAGTGCAGGTAACCAGGCCGCCGAAGCCGCCCACAACGCCAGCCCGAGCGTGTGCAGCTCGCAGCGGGCGGCTGCGAGCGCGGCGATGGCCAGCGCGCCTCCCGCGATCCAGTGGTCGCCGTCGCCTTCGAGCACGTGCCGCACGTCGAACCGTGCGACGACGAAGACGTAGAACGCGAGACCGAGTGCGAACGGGACGAGCGCCGCGTGCGCGAGCCCGACGCGCGCCGTCAGGACGGCAACGGACTCGGTTGCGACGACGAGAAGGAACGAGAGGCCGACCGTCGGCGTGCGCCAGTGCGCGAGCACGCACGGGACGAGGACGAGCCAGAGCGCCAGCGCGACGACGAGGAGCGCCTCGGCCTCGTGCCGCCACCCGAAGAGCGTGAGCCGGGCGCCGACGACGTCGGTCGCCGCCACCCACGTGAGCGCACCGGGGACACATGCGTGTTCGCGCAGCGTCACGCGGTCGGAGACCGCAAACGTGGCCAGCGCGGCCGCAACGGCGACGAGCCCGGCGGCGGCGGCGACGAAGAGGAGGCGCGAGAGCGATTCGCGGCCGTCGAGCGAGAGGGCGACGGAGACGATGCCCGTGCCCATGACGACGGCTCCGCCTGCGCGCGCCAGCCAGACCCCGGCGGCGGCGTACGTGCGGGCGGCATCGGCCAATGAGCACTCCACTGTAGGCGAGTGCCCGGACTCCCTCCGTAGGTCCGGCTTCGCCCCCCACGGAGGTCGGGGTCCGGTCTCGGGCAGGCCCGGTTCAATCGACGGATCGGGGTCCATGCGGCGCCTGAGGAGGAACGACCTTGAACCGTAAATCGATGCATCGCCTGCGCGGTGCCGCACTCGTGGCCATGGCGGTCGGCGCTGTCGCGCTCGTCGGTCCGGCGCTCGCGACCACGTCGACGAAGACCTTCGACGCGTCCGTCGTCCCGGCGGCTGCGCCTGGGGCGGGCACTGCGCAGCTCACGTTCACGCTCAGGAACGACAGCTCGAGCCAGCAGACGCTCGGCTCGGCGAACTTCACGGCTCCGAGCGGGTGGTCGGTCAGCCCGGCGTCGACGCAGCAAGTCTCGTCGACGGTCAACCAGGACACGTGGAACGTGTGCTCCGGCGATGGGACGACCTGCTCTGCGGCACCGAACAACGTGATCCAGTTCCGGGCTGTGTCGAGCGGCGACGCGCTCTCTCCCGGCGACTCCGTGCAGGCGACCTTCACCGTGCAGACCGTCTGTTCGGCGACGCAGGCCAACTCGACCTGGGGAGTCAGCGCCAAGCAGTCGAACGACTTCAGCGGCAAGCCGGGCAACGGGTTCCTGCCCGGAACGACGGATCTTCAGCCGCTCGGATCGTTCTCGATCGGCCTGTCGCCCGCGCAGCCGACGACCGGGACGCCGTTCACGGTTACCGTCACCGCGCTCGACACGTGCGGCTTCACGACGAAGTCCGACTACAACGGCCTGGGAGCGTACGCCGGATTCGGCTTGACCTTCCCGCCGACGGCGCTTGCCGGAGCGACGTTCGGCGCGCTGAGCGCTTGGTCGCACGGCGCCGCGAGCGAGACGATCACGCCGGCCGTCGCGCAGTCCGGGAACACCGTCACCGCCACGGATGCGACAAGCGGGATCACGAAGACACTGACCTTCTCGGTCCTCGACACGGTCTGTCCGACCGGAAGCTGCCATTTCGGGAGCAACGGCAACACGTCGAGCTCGCCGATCCAGATCGACTCGAAGGTGCCGTCGGGCGCCGCGCTCGGGCTCGGCTTCAACCCGAACGTCGTCTCGGGGCCCACGTCCACGTACGCCTGCGGGACGAGCACCTCGGCGGTCGGAGGGCTGGCCGCGCTGATCGCTCCCTCCGGGTACGGCACGAACAAGGCGTACACGTTGACGCTCACGTACAGCAACGCCCTGACCAACGGCAGGTCGGCGTCGAGCTTCGTCTTCTGCCTCAGCGAGAACGGCGCGGCGTGGTCGATCCCGCTGCCCGCGTGCCCGGCGCTAGCGCCGAACCCCTGCGTGATCAGCCAGAAGCGGGTCCCGGGCGGTGCGCTGCAGATCGTGCTGCAGCTGTATTCGAACGATCCGTACGGCGGGCTCAGCTAGCCGGCGAGAGCCGGACGCGTCACACGCTCGACGTGGAGCCGCGCGAACAGCGCGCGGCTCTCGTCGGCGTGCCCGCGCTCGAAGCCGGCGGCCGAGAGGAGATCGAGGGCGAGTGCGCGCTCGTAGGCGATCCCCGCGCCGCCGGCGATGCGGGCGCTCTCCTCGAGCGCAGCCTTCCCGTCGTCGGCGCGACCGAGCTGCAGGAAGGCAGCGCCGACGACGCGCAGGGCGACGGCGTGGAGGCCCGCGGTGTCGGCCGCATCCGCCGTCCGGTCGAGCACGGACTGCGCACGGGCGCGGGCGGCCTCGGCACGGCCGCCGCGTAGTGCGTCGGACTCGGCGAGCCGGACCTCGGCTTCGAGCGCAAGGCCGCCGGCATCGATCTCGAGCAGGCTCGCATGGGCCTCCGACAGCAGCGCCTCGGCGTCGTCGAACCTGCCCGCCCGCGCCGCGGCGCGACCGAGATTGACGCGTGCCAGAGCCGAGAGGGCGCGATGCCCGGCAGGTGCGGCGGTCTCGTCGGCCTCGCGGAATAGCTGCTCCGCCTCCTCGAGCAGGCCCTGGTCGGAGAGGATCTCGCCGATGTTGTTCGCCGTCATCGCGACGCTCGTCACGTCGCCGATCCGTTCGAACAGGGCGCGGCTGCGGCGATAGACGTCGAGTGCCTTGTCCCAGTCGCCCTCGTAGTACGCCTCGATCCCGAGGTTGTTCAGCACCGTCGCCTGCCCCCTCAGATCCCCGAGCTCCTCGAACAGCGGCAGCGAGAGGCCGCGGAACGCGAGCCGGTCCGGCGAGCCGAGCACGGTGTACGCGAGATGCAGCAGGAGATACGCCGCCGCGAGTTGCGGCCTCGCGTCGAGGGCGAGCGCGCGCTCGACGACTGCATGAGCCCGGCGCACGCAGTCGTTGAACTCGCCCTGACGGAACCGCGACTCGGCGTAACCGAGATCGAGTCGAAGCTCGAGCTCGTCCCGCACCGCCGTGTCGTCGATCCGGGCGGCGGCGGCCAGGCCCTCGCCGTACCACTCGATCGCCTCGGTGTACCGGCCCATCTCGCGGCGCAGCTTCCCTTCCTTCTCGATCAGCTCGACCTGCGCTCGCGAACCCGGCGGCAGCAGCTCGCGTGCCGAGGCGTAGGCGCGCGCCGCGTCGTCGAACTTGCCGGCGAGCATCAAGCAGTCCGCGAGCGCCTCCCACGCGGCGGCGATCTCGGGCGCCGCCAGGTCCGGGACACGAGCGGCGACGCCGAGGGCGCGCTCGTAGAACTGCGCCGCCTCGAGATTCGCCCACTTCGCCTGTGCCCGGCGACCGGCCTCCAGCGACCAACGCCAGGTCTCGGGCGCGCGCTCGGCGAGCTGGTAGTGGAGCGAGAGGAGCTCGGGCTCCGGCCCTTGCAGCTCGATCGCCTCGGCGACACGGCCGTGGAGCTCGCGCCGACGCCGAAACGAGAGGCCCTCGTACGCCGCGTCGCGGATGAGCGCGTGCCGGAAGCGGAAGGCCCCGGCGACGGATGGGTCACGCTCCACGAACTCGGCGAGGCGGTCCCATGCCTCCGAGTCGGATGCCGCGGTGGGATCGCCTTCGAGCACCCTGGCGATGAGCGTGCCGAGGAACGAGACGCCGAGCACCGACGCCCAGCGCAGCAGCGCGCGGTCGCCCGGTGCCAGACGGTCGATCCGCGTCGCGACCAGCGCTTCGACCGTCTCCGGCAGCTCCGCACCCTCGGAGGCTCCGTCCGTCGGCGCGGCCAGCGCCTGCAGGAAGAGCGGATTGCCGCCGCCACGCTCTGCGATCGCCCCGAGCTCTTGCGCGGTCAGGGGCCGGCCAGCCGCCGCCTCGACGAGCACCCGTGCGTCGTCGGCGGCGAGCGGCTCCAGCCGGAGCGTCAAGGCCGGCAGCGGGGGCGTGCCGCGGTCGGCGGCGAACCCGGCCTCGGTCTCCCGTCGAGTCGTGCAGGCGAGCCACGGGTGCGTGGACACCTGCGTCCCGAGAAAGTGCAGCAGCTCGGAAGACGCATCGTCCATCCAGTGCACGTCCTCGAACACGAGCAGCGTCGGCGAGTCGAGCACGCGGCCGAGCAGCGACCCCACGACTCCATGCAAGCGCGCGCGCCGGAACGACTGGTCGAGGTCGTCGACCTCGGGCGTCGAGTCCACCTCCACATCGAGCGGGGCGGCGAGCAACGGCGCCCAGGGCACGAGCCCGTCGTCGAGGGCTGCGAGGCGCTGCGTGAGCACCTCGCGGTTGTGAGCGCCGCCGCCGTTCAGCCCGACGTCGAGCAGGTTGCGAAGGAGCGGCCGGAAGGAGTGATATGGGGTCGACGACTCGTACTGCTCACACCGCACGGTCAGCTGGCGCATGTCGCCGCAGTGCGCGCGCAGCTCGTCTGCGAGGCGCGACTTGCCGATTCCCGGCTCGCCGATCAGCTCGACGAACGTTCCGAAGCCCATTCGAACCGGCCCGACCGAGGCCGCGAGAATCGCGCGCTCGCGCTCGCGGCCGACGAACGGCGCCTGCGTCGCGGGGGCGGTGTCGTCGTCCGACTCGGTGTCGGTCAGGAGCTCGCCGAGCGCGACGGCGAGCACCGGCTCCGCTTTTCCCTTGAGCGCGAGCGGCTCGAGCTCGGTCGCCGCGAAGCGCGCGCCGCCACGCTCGAACGCGTTCCGCGCCACCCAGATCTCGTCTTCGCCGGCGCGCGCCATGAGCCGTGCCGCGAGCGCGGCCGTGTCGCCGAGAACGGTGTACGTGCGCCGGAACGACGCGCCGACTTGTCCGGCGAAGACCCGGCCCCCGCTGACGCCGACGTGAACGGGTAGCGGCAGCCCGGCGTCGACGGCGGCACGCACGGTCCTGAGCAGGCGCTCTTCGTCGTCGCCGAAGGTCTGCGGCGCGCCCGCGACGAGGATGATGCGGCCGCCGTCGCGATCGACGTCGCTCTCGAGGAACGTGACCTCGTGCTCGGCAGCGGCGGCCTGCAGGGTCTCGACGAGCCCGGCGACGGCCTCCGCCGCCGACACCGGCCCCTCGGTCGCGATGATCTCGTCGAGGCCCGAGAAACGCACGAACGCAATCGATGCGTGCCGGTGCTCGCCCTCGAGCGGGCCGACCTCGAGCAACTGCGCACGCAGCGGCGCGGGCACTGCGTGCTCGAGCGCGAGCCCGGCGACGTCGGGGAGCGGCGCGACGACGCCCTGGACGGCGGGGGCGGCCGCCAGGAGGACGCCGGGCCCCTTCGTCTCGCCGAGGGTCGCGGGATCGAGCGACGCAGCCGTCTCGGGACTGACGAGGATCTCGCCCGCCTCCGAGGCCGCTTCCATCTCGACGGTGCGCGTTGCGGCGGGGCCGCTCACGAGCAACTCGCGATGCGAGTCGCCGACGAGGAAGAACTGGAAGCGCCCCGAGTGGAGGCCCGCGTGCATCTTCAGCGTCACGGCGCCCATCGAGGTGCGCGGACGTCCGACGGCGCGCAGTGTGCGTCGCATCCCGAATGCCGCACGCGCGGCGCGTGCCGCGTGCTCCTCGCCCTCGTAGAGGAGCAGAAGCGCGTCGCCGCCGAACTTCAGCAACCCGCCGCCCTCGCCGTACGCGACGTTGAGCAGCGCGGAGAACGTCGAGTTCATGACGTCCGTGACCTCTTCGGCGCCCGCGCGGCCGCGCGTCGAGAGCTGCTCCGACATCGCCGTGAAGCCCGAGATGTCGACGAATGCGAGCGTGCCGTCGATCTCGAGCCATCGCAGCTCCGGGCTGCTGCGGAGCCACTCGATCGTCAGGCGCGGGACGAAAGAGACGAGCTCGGCAGCTTGCGTGTCGTGCGAGCCCATGTCGTGATTCTGCGCCGCGGGCGGCGTTCAGTCCATGAACGGCGGGTCGCGGCCTAGAGGAACAGCTCTGCGTGCAGTTGCGGTCGGCCCTGGGGCCCGCCGGGCACGAAGCGCACGAGCGTCTCGCCGATCTCGACGTCCGAGCCGATGCGCTCGCAGTCGAGGACGTGGGCGAGCGCTTCCGCTTTCGTCTCCGGGTCGTCGGCCTTGAGATGCAGCTCCGAGAGCCGCAGGCGGTCGCCCTGCTCGAGCAAATCGTCGATCCAGTCGCGCGGCGGATGCAGCTCGAGCCGGTAGCCGGCGTTCGTCGAAACGAACGTGCGGCGCCCGCCGTGCTCCTGCACGCGCAGATCGGCGTCCTCGGCGCGGGCGATCGCGCCCTCGAACTCGTCGTCGTCGAGCGCCAGCCCGACATGGTCGACGCGCGGCACCGCCCACTGACCGGGCTGTACGACCACGTTGACCGCGCCGAGCTCGAGCTCCGACAGGCGTAGCTTGAACCCGAGGGTGTCGAGCTCGGTCCACGACATCCCGGACTCGTACGAGGTGAGGTCCTCGCCGATACGGCCGTGACGCGCGATCAGCTCGAAGCCGAGCTTGCCGATGTAGCGCGCTTCGACCTCACGCACCTTGCTCGTCACGAGGTGGTAGTGAAAGAGGTGCACGGTCCGATGGTAGGAGGGTTCGCGCGCGCCCTGTCGAACCTTCGTTGGTTCGTGGGCGTCCATCACGTCGACCTCGTCGTCTCCTCGATCGAGCGCAGCCTCCCGTTCTACCGCGAGCTGCTCGGACCGCTCGGCTGGCACCGCCTGAGTGAGGTGGAAGGCGAGCGCGGGGAGACCATCTGGTACATCGGCGGCGCCGAGACGTCGATCGGCCTGCGCCAGGCGCAGAGCGAATCGGGCGATTACGACCGCTACAGCGTCGGGCTGCACCACCTCGCGTTCGACGCGTACTCCCGCGCGGTCGTCGACGAGCGCGCACGGTGGCTGCGAGACAACGGCACGCTCCTCGAGAGCGAGCCGCAGGAATACACCTACTCGCCGGGGTACTACGCGGTGTTCTTCTACGACCCCGACGGGTTGAAGCTCGAGATCCTGCACACCCCGGCCCACGCGGCCTGAGAAAGGAGCAGTGGATGTCCACGACGCCTCCGGAGCAGCAGCACGGCTACACCGGGATGGGCCGCACGCCGGTCACCGGAGCGATCCTGCCCGTCCCCGGGAACGCGGAGCTCGCGATCTTCGTCATCGTCGAGGTGATCCTGGCGATCGTCGCCGCCGTGGCGAACGACTTCGACGCGCACGGCTGGGCGGTCGCGACGACCTGGATCACGGCTGCCTACATCATCTCGCGCGGGATCGCCAAGGCATCGCGCGTGCTCGAGCAATAGCTACGCGCCACGCAACCATGCGACGTCGGGCTCCCAGCCGTCGATGACGGCGGCGAGCCCGGCGTCGCGCGCAAGACGTTCCGCCTCACGGAACAAGGACTGCTGCGCGGGGATGGCGCCCGTCGTCGCTATGCGCCGTAGGAGCTCGAGATCGACCTCGACCGGCAGCGGATGTTCCCGCAGCTCCCACTCGAGCCACTTGTTGTACGGACGCACGCGTCCGTGGACGTTGAACACGAATTGCAGGAACCAGGGGATCGATTCCTGCGCGTCGAGGAGCGACGCCAGCTCGAGACCGACGCGGGCGTTCTTCGCCGAGCGGTAATACATGTTGACGTAGCCGTCGAGCGGCTCGCCCGCAGTCGCGGGGTCGACGGTCGTCGCATCCTGGAGCGCCGTCGCGACCTCGCCGGTCTTGTCGAGGAGCAGGTCGACGGAGAGCAGAGCCGGCCGTGCCCACTCGGGTGGGTCGGCGAGCCGCTCGAGGGTGATCTCCGAGTATTCGACCCGGTCGCCATGCTCGGACGGGTACTCGCCCCGCAACTCGCGCACGAGCACGAAATAGTCCCAGTCGCTCTGCTCCGTGACGTACAGCCCGCGTCCGCGCGAGCCGGAGTGCACGACGCCGAGGACGTTGTCGTCGTCGCTCGCCCTAGCGAGCAGCCGGTTCGAAGCGGAGCTTTCCATGCTCTTCCGGCACGGCCGTCGGATAGTTGCCGGTCAGGCAGGCACGGCAGAGCTCGCTCTCCGGACGCTGCGTCGCCGCGACGAGGCCGTCGTGCGAGAGGTATGCGAGCGACGTCGCGCCGATGTAGTCGCGGATCTCGTCGACGGACTTGTCGTGCGCGATCATCTCTTCCGGGTCGGCGAGGTCGATCCCGTAGAAGCACTGTCCGATCACCGGCGGCGACGACACGCGGACGTGCACCTCGGCTGCGCCGGCGTCGAAGAGCATTCGTACGATCTGCCGCGTCGTGTTCCCGCGCACGATCGAGTCGTCGACGACGACGACGCGCTGGCCGGCGACCTCGGCGAGCGGGTTGAACTTCAGCCGCACGCCGAGCTGCCGGAGCTCCTGGTCGGGCTGGATGAACGTCCGACCGATGTAGCGGTTCTTGATCAACCCCTCGCTGAACGGGATCCCGAGCGCGCGGGAGAAGCCGATCGCCGCCGGCGTGCCGGAGTCGGGGATGGGGAGGACGAGGTCGGCGTCGACGGGCGCCTCCGCCGCCAGTGCCCGGCCCATCCGCACGCGCGCGGCGTGCACCTCGACGCCCGCGAGCCGCGTGTCGGGCCGCGCGAGGTAGAAGAACTCGAAGACGCAGAGCGCGCCGCCGTCCGCCGGCTCGACCGCCTGCACGGAGCGGAGCCCGTCGCCGTCGATCAGAACCGCCTCGCCGCGCTCCACCTCGCGCACGAACTCGGCGCCGACGAGGTCGAGCGCACACGTCTCGGAGGCGACGACGTAGTCGTCGTGGATCTTCCCCAGCACGAGCGGCCGGAAGCCGTGCGGGTCGCGGAACGCGAGGAGCGTCCCCTGCGAGAGCGCGACGACGGAGTACGCGCCGTCCAGTCTCGCCATCGCGTCGGCGACGGCGTCGTCGAGCGGCCGCTCGTCGTTCGCGATCAGTGCGGCGATCACCTCGCTGTCCGAGGTCGCGCGCAGCGTCACGCCCGCGGCGGTCAACTCGTCGCGCAGCTCGTGGGCGTTCACGAGGTTGCCGTTGTGCCCGAGCGCGACGGTGCGCGCGCGGCCGTGCTGCACGAGCGGCTGGGCGTTCGCCCACTGCGAGGAGCCCGTCGTCGAGTAGCGGGTGTGCCCGATCGCCACCTGGCCGGGGAGGCCGTGCAGCTTCTGCTCGTCGAAGACCTGCGTGACGAGGCCGAGGTCGCGCAGCGCCGTCAACCGCCCGGCGTCGGAGACGGCGATGCCGGCCGACTCCTGGCCACGGTGCTGCAACGCGAAGAGGCCGAAGTACGAGAGCCGCGCGACGTCGCGGTCGGGGGCGTACACGCCGAAGACGCCGCACATCAGCGCACCTGTCCGATCTCGACGTAGCCTCTCGAGCCGAGTCTCGCAACCTCGTTGCGGGGCAGGGCCAGGACGGCCGCGCCGCGCGCGGGCTCGTCCGGAAGGGTGACGTCCGCCGGGCGGCCGCTCCACTCCTCGCATTCGCGGAGCGTGTGCTCGAGCCCGCCGTGGCCGACGTCGTGGCAGAGCGTCAGCAGCGGGGCGGCCTTCCAGAGGAAGCGGACGAGCGCGGCCTCGGCTGCGAGCGACTCCTCCGGGGCCTGCGCGAGCAGCACCACGTCGCCCGGCTCCCATCGGCCGGGCACGAGTCGCACGTCGGGCACGAGCCCGACGCAGCCGACGACGGGCGTCGGCGGGATCGAGCGGCCGTCGGTGTCGTTGTAGAGCGAGACGTTCCCCGAGACGACGGGGATCCCGAGCGCCTCGGCGGCCTGCGCGATCCCCTCGATCGCCTGCGCGAGCTCGAAGGCGATCTCCGGCTTCTCGGGGTTGCCGAAGTTCAGGCAGTCGGTCAGCCCGATCGGCTCGCCGCCCGCGCACGCGACGTTCCGTGCCGCGCCGAGCACCGCCTGTACGCCCGCCCGGAACGGGTCGCGCTCGCCCGGCCGCGGCCCCTGCAAGGAGACTGCGAGGCCCCGCAGCGACGGCCGGAGCCGGAGCACGCCGGCGTCGAGGCCGGGCCGGCGGACGGTGCGCGAGCCCACGAGCTGGTCGTACTGCTCGTAGACCCAGTCCGTCGGCTGCGGGCGAGTCGGCGTCGCCGCGGCCGGCCACCGATCGGGCCGCTTCTGCTCGACGTCGTAGCGCGGACATTCGTCGGTCAGGAGCCGCGCCGGAATCTCGCCGACGACCTCGCCGTCGTGGAGAGCGCGCAGCAGCCCGGTGTCCGTCACCTCGCCGATCGGCGTGCACGGCAGCTCCCACCGCGCGCACACCCCGCGCACCGATTCGAGCATCTGCGGGCGCACGACGGCGACCATCCGCTCCTGA
>JAICWC010000135.1 GCA_025934995.1 Thermoleophilia bacterium
TCCCGCGAGGTCGAGCAGCGTGTCAGCGGCTCCCTGGATGTTCTGCACCTTGTTCGCGAGGTACATGCCCGCGATCTCACGCGCACCGTCGCGGCCGGCAGCGCGGTCGGAGTCGTGGATCGAGGCGACGACGGTGCAGCCGATGTCGATGTCCGACTTCACGTTCTCCTTCGTGTAGCGGACGAACGGCGGCGTCGTGATCGACGGCGTCAGGCACCCGTCGGCGATCTCGCCGGCGAGCGCCTGCATCTTGGGCGCCGTCGCAGCCACATAGACCGGGGGAATCTCGCGTGTGGCGTGCGCGTCGGCCGCGAGCGCGGGCACGTCGGCGCTCCACGTGTCGCCGTCGTAGTCGAACCGCTCGCCGCCGAGCACGCCGCGCGCGATCGTGACCGCGTCGCGCATCGGCCCGAGCGTCTTCTTCGTCTGCGTCTTCGTGTTGTTGAGGAAGATCTTCGACGTCCCGAAGCCGAGGATGAACCGGCCCGGCCCAGCCGCCTCCTGCACGACGCGCGCGTCCATCGCCGCCTGCACGGGGTGACGCGTGGACGCCGCGATGATCCCCCAGCCGATCGTGAGGCGCCTCGTCTCGCGCCCCATCAGCGCGGCGACGCCCGTCGAGGAGCGCGCCTCCATCCCGTGCTTGCGCCACCACGGATACGCCTCGGCGAGCCAGATCGTGTCCATGCCGGCGTCGTCCATCGCGCGCGCCGACGCGAGCATCTCGTCGAGCGGCTCCATCGTCAGCTGCATGACCCCGATGCGGAAGTCGGGCATTACTGCTCGTACGGCTCGTCGGAGATCGGGCTGATCCCCTCGTCCGCGCCGCTCGTTCCGCTCTCGGGCTCCGGATCGGTGTCGGCGTCCGCCGGCGGCCCGTAATCCTTCGGCCCTTCTGCCGGCGGCTGCGCGGCGTATGCGCCCTTCGCCGCCTGCAGCCGCGCGTCGAGCGCGCCGAGCACGTGCTGCACCTGCTGGTTGACGATCGGCTGCAGGACGCGCTGGCCCATCGAGCCGACCGGGCCGGCGATCTTCACCTCGGCGTCGTAGTGCATCTTCGTGCCGCCCTGCGTATCGCTCAGCTCGAACTTCGTCTGCATGTTCATCATCGCGCCGACGCCCTGGCCCTTGATGTGCATGACGGCCATCTCGTTCTCGCGCTCGTCGGTCTTCTCCATGTCGACCTTCATCTTCAGGCCGCCCAGGCCGAGCGGGATCTTGACGTTCGCCGTCCAGCGCTTGTCGTCGTGCACGTCGAACGACTCGACGCCCGGCATCATGCTCGCCATCGCGGCCGGGTCGTTCAGCACGAGCCAGACGGTGCTGCGCGGCGCGTCGAACTCGCGGTCGCCCTGCACGTTCACGCGGCCGTCACCTCGACGACGTCGCGCGGCTTGTTGACGAGCTCCCAGACGCGCTTGTACGGGTTCCAGCTGTCGTAGACGACGTGTCCCGTCGCGTCCTGCAGCGCCGCACACACGGCGTGGATGCCCGCGCCGCCGCCCTCCCCCATGCCCTTCGTCCCGAGCGGCGTGAACGGCGATGCGCTCTCGATGTAGCCCGTCTCGAGCGGCGGCATGTCGAGCGCGTGCGGCACGTGGTAGTCGTAGAAGTTGGGCGTCAGGAGCTGGCCCTCCTCGTCGTACTCGAACGCCTCGTGCACGACGGCGCCGAGCGCCTGCGCGGTCGCGCCCATCACCTGGCCTTCGACGATCTGCGGATGGATGCGGACGCCGCAGTCGTCCACCGCCGCGTAGTCGACGATCTCGTAATAGCCGGTCTCCGGATCGATCTCGACGATCGCGGCATGAATCTGCGCCGCGTACGTCAACGTCAGGTTGCCGAACTTGCGCTCGACGTCAGGGACCTCGAAGGGCGGCCGGTAGACGTACCGGCAGTTGAGCGTGACGTCCAGGTCCTCGGGCAGCCCAGCGTTGTTCGCGTTGATGATCGCGCCGCACGCCATGAACGGGAGCGCGGCCTCGGGGTTGTCCTTGATGCGCACCGTGCCCTCGGCGAGCTCGAGCGCCTCTTCGGGAACGCCGCCGAGGATGACCGAGCCGAGCCGCTTGATCTGCTCGGCGAGCATCTCCGTCGCGCCCTTCACGGCGCTCAGCCCCGTCACCGCGAACTGGCTCGCGTACGTGCCGGAGAACCCGGCGTGCGAGTTCCAGTAGCTGTCGTGGCCGGCGCGCACGTGCACGTCGTCGACCGAGCAGCCGAGGATGTCGGCGACGACCTGCGCCGCCGTCGTCTCGTGACCCTGGCCCTGCGGCGTCGTGCCGAGGGTGACCACGATCTCGCCGAAGATGTCGAGCTTGACCGTCGCGACCTCGTTGTTGCCCGAGAACTGGAGCTCCGGGTTGATCATCCGCGACTGGCCGAAGTTGTTCGTGCCGGAGTCGAGGGTCGAGCCGATGCCGACGCCGAGCAGCTTCCCCCGTTCGCCCGCCTCCGCCTTCCGCTTCGCGACGTCGTTCCAGCCGATCAGGTCGAGGGCGACGTCGAGCATCTTCGCGTAGTCGCCGGAGTCGTAGACGCAGCCGTTCGGCGTCTCGTACGGCATGTCCTCGTGCTTGACGTAGTTCTTCTTGCGCACCTCGACCGGATCGAGCTCGAGCTCCTTCGCGACGATGTCGATCACGCGCTCGGTGAACCACAGGTGCTGCATCCGCGAGTAACCGCGGTTCGGCGAGCAGGGAGCCTTGTTCGTCGCGACCTGCGTGAAGTCGAGCCGGATGTGGCGCCACTTGTACATCCCGGGCGTGACCTGCGCCCAGATGACGCCTCCGAGCGGCTCGTACCGCAAGTACGCACCGGCGTCGTCGAGGGCCTTCGTGCGGAAGCCGAGGAGTGTCCCGTCGTTCTTCACGGCCACTTCGGTATCGAGGAACCAGCGCTCGTTGCCGTGCGACATGCTCAGATGGAAGTCGGTGCGCCACTCCGTCCAGTTGACGGGACGGTTGAGCTTGCGCGCGAGCAGGCAGCACGCGACGAGCTGCGGGTGCGACGTGATCTTGTTGCCGAACCCGCCGCCGATGTCCTGGGTGACGAAGCGGAGCTTGTCGAGCCCGCAGCGCATCGCCGGTCCCATCATGATCTGCGCGAAGCCGGGGAACTGGTTGTTCGTGTACAGCGTCCACTGGCCGACGCCGCGGTTGTACTCGACGACAGCGCCGTCGCATTCGAGCGGTGTCGAGTTGAAGCGGTGGAAGTGGAGCTCGCTGATCTTCACGACCTTGTCCGCCTCGGCGAACGCCGCGTCGAGATCGCCCCACTCGTACACGCCCTCCCACATCAGGTTCGAGCCGGAATCCTCGTGCAGGACGGGCTTCGCGTCGTCGAGCGCGACGCGTGCATCGACGATCGCCTCGAGCGGCTCGTACTCGACCTCGACGAGCTCCGACGCGTCGCGCGCCAGCTCGCGCGTCTCCGCGACCACGGCGACGACGGGCTCGCCGACGTACCGCACCTTCCCGACCGCGAGCGCATAGTCCTTGATGTGTGCGCCGGGCGGGGTCGAGAGCTGGAAGAACGGGTCCGTGAGCGAGGCGACCTCTTCGCCGGTCAGCGTCCCGTAGACGCCCTTCAGCTTCTCCGCAGCGCCGACGTCGATCGACGTGATGTGCGCGTGCGCGTAGGGCGAGCGCACGAAATGGATGTAGCCCATTCCGTGCCGCTTGACGTCGTCGACGAAGACGCCCTGACCCTGGGTCAGCCGCTTGTCCTCCTTGCGCGGGACGTTCTGCCCCTGCCACGTCTTCGTCGGGACGGCGACCTCGTGCTTCTCCGGCGCGATCGTCATTTCGCGACCGCCTTCACCGCTTCGAAGATGTTCCAGTAGCCCGTGCAGCGGCAGATGTTGCCCTGCAGCGCCTTCCGGATCTCGTCCTCGCTCGGGCTCGGGTTTTCCCGCAGGAGCGCCGTCGCGCTCATCAGCATCCCGGGCGTGCAGTAGCCGCACTGCAGCGCGTGGTGCTCGCTGAACGATCGCTGCAGCGGCGACAGCTGGTCGCCGTCGGCGAGCCCTTCCACCGTCTCGATCGTCGCGCCGTCGGCCTGGACCGCGAGCATCATGCAGCTCTTCACGAGCGTGCCGTCGACGATCATCGAGCAGGCGCCGCAGTTGCCCGTGTCGCAGCCGATGTGGCTGCCGGTGAGATCGAGGTCGTCGCGGACGAAGTGGATGAGGAGCTTGCGCGCCTCCACCTCCCGCTCGTACTCGACGCCGTTGATCGTGACGGTTACCGGATGGCTGCTCACGTTCTCCCCTGGGCTTGGCGCGCGGCGCGCACCGCGAGCACCTCGGCGAGGTGCAGGCGGTATTCCGCGGACGCGTGGACGTCGGACGGCGGGTCGATTCCGGCGCCGCGCACCGCCTCGCGCACGGCGTCCTCCTCCGCGCTCGCGGGCTGCAGGAGCACGGGCACGGCGTCGACGCAGCCGAGGGCGACGCGCAACGAGCCGTTCAGGCTCGCGGCGGCGTTGCAGATGCACGTGCCGTCCACGCCGAGCGTGATGGCGGCGAAGCCGTCGCCCTTGCCGGCCGGAATCGTGATCTTCGTCAACAGCTCGCCGGGGCCGACCGCGGTCATGTAGACGCCGAGGAAGAATTCCTCGGCAGGCACCTCGCGCTCGCCGCCGGCGCCTGCGATGTGGAAGCGCGCGCCGATCGCCGTCATCAGCGGCGGCAGGTGGTTCGTCGGGTCGTTCGCGCAGACGTTGCCGCCGACCGTGCCGCGGTTCCGCACCTGGACGTCGGCGATCGTGCCCACGACCTCGGCGAGGATCGGCCGCGCCTTCGCCTCGGCGCTCTCCATCAGCTCGGTGTAGGTCGTCATGGCGCCGATCGTCAGCGTCCCGTCGCCCGCGAGCTCGATCCCCTTGAGGTCGTCGAGGCCGTTCAGGTCGACGAGGACGTCGGGCGACGCGGCCCGCGCCTTCATGACGTTGATCAGCGTCTGGCCGCCCGCGAGCGCCCTGGCGCCGTCGTTCGCCGCGAGGAGGCTGAGCGCGTCGGCAACCGACGCCGGCTTCGCGTACTCCACCTCGCGCAGCAGCACGGACGCGATCCTACGCAGCGCGCGATTGCGCTTGCAAGTGGGATTTTATTTTTTGCCTGCGACGGGCTCGGCGTGGATCCGGTGCGGCGAGCCCTGCAGACGGCCGCCGGCACGGCCGGCGCGGAGGGCGAGGGCCTCGGCGAGCATCGACAGCGCCGTCTCCGCCGGCGAGTCGGCGCCGATGTCGAGGCCGGCGGGCCCGCTGATCCGCTCGAGGTCGGCGTCGGTCAGGCCGGCCTCGCGCAGCAGCTCGCGGCGCCGTTCCTGGTTCCGTCTCGAGCCGAGCGCGCCGATGTAGAAGGCGTCGGTCTGGACGGCGGCCTGGAGCATCGGCAGATCGAACTTGTCGTCGTGGGTGAGGACGAAGATCGCGGTCGCGGTGTCCGGCGGCTGTTGCGCCAGCGCGTCGTCCGGCCATGCGACGAGCAGCTCGTCAGCGCTCGGGATCCGCTCCTTCGTCGCGAAGCGGGCGCGCGCGTCGGCGACGACGGTCTTCCAACCGAGCAGCTTTGCGGTCTTGCAGAGCGCCTCGGCCGTGTCGACGGCGCCGTAGACGAAGAGGATCGGCGGCGGGCCGAAAACGTCTGCGAAGACCGTCTTGTCTTCGAGCTGGATCGTGTGGCCGCGGCCGCGCCGCAACGCGTCGGTCGCGAGCGCCGCGAGCTCGGGCGGTCCGTCGCCCTCGACCGACCCGTCCTCGCGGACGAGCAGTTTCGCCCCGAGCGGGTCACCCTCGATGACGGTGAAGGCGACCGCGCGCTCGCTCGTCTCGTCGATCGTCGTCCGCAGCGGCTCGACGAAGACGTCGATCTCGCCGCCGCACGGCAGCCCCACGCTGAACGCCATGTCGTCGGTGATCCCATAGGTGAGCAGCCGAGGCGTGCCGTCCTCCATCACCTGCTGCGCCGCCTCGAACACGTCGGATTCGACGCAGCCGCCCGAGACGGAGCCCTCGAGCTTCCCGTCCTCGGTGATCACGAGCTTCGAGCCCACCGGGCGCGGCGAGGACTTCCGCGTCGCCACCACCGTCGCCACCACGTCGGTCATCGGCCTAAATATGCCTTGCGGAGGTCTTCGTCCTCCCGAAGCTCCGCTGCGGGCCCCGAAAGCACGAGCCGGCCGGTCGAGAGGACGTAGCCGCGGTCGGCGATCGAGAGGGAGACATTCGCGTTCTGCTCGACGACGAGCATCGCGACGCCCGACTCGTGCACCTGGCGGATGATCTCGAAGGAGCGCTCGACGAGGATCGGCGCGAGCCCCATCGACGGCTCGTCCATCAGCAGCAGCTTCGGCTTCGCCATCAGCGCGCGGCCCATCGCCACCATCTGCTGCTCGCCGCCGGAGAGCGTCCCCGCGAGTTGCGCGCGCCGCTCGTGGAGGAGCGGGAACAGCTCGTAGACGCGGTCGAAATCCTCCTTCGTGCCGCCGCCGTGCAGGTACGCCCCCATCTGGAGGTTCTCGAGGACGCTCATCGGCGCAAAGAGGCGCCTGTTCTCCGGGACGATCGCCATCCCGCGGCGGATCCGGTCCGACGTCGAGCGTCGCGTCACGTCCTCGCCCTCGAACTCGACGGTGCCGTTGCGCGGCTGGACGATGCCGAGGATCGTCTTCAGGGTCGTCGACTTCCCCGACGCGTTGCCGCCGAGCAGGCACACGAGCTCGCCGGGCTGCACCTCTAGCGACACCCCCTGCAGGATGTGGATCGGCCCGTAAAACGTGTCCACGGCGTCGAGCCTGAGCAGCGGCGTCATTTCTTGGCCGTTGCGCTCGTGCCGAGATACGCCTCGACGACGCGCGGGTCGGTTGCCACCTGCTCGA
>JAICWC010000100.1 GCA_025934995.1 Thermoleophilia bacterium
ACGACCATCGGCCTCCAAGGCACCGACACCGTCACCGGCCTCGGCCAGTCGTTCGACAGCAAAAACGCCGGCAACCGCACGCTCTCGGTCAACCCGGGCTATGTCGTCGTCGACGGCAACGGCGGCAACAACTACACCGTCACTACGCACACCGCGGCCGGGACAATCAGCGTACACGCGCTCGACATCAACGCCCTCACCGACAGCAAGACCTACGACGCGACCACGGCCTCCACGAAGACGCCGACGACCATCGGCCTCCAAGGCACCGACACCGTCACCGGCCTCGGCCAGTCGTTCGACAGCAAAAACGCCGGCAACCGCACGCTCTCGGTCAACCCGGGCTATGTCGTCGTCGACGGCAACGGCGGCGCCAACTACAGCGTGACGCTGCATACGGCGGCGGGCACGATCACGCCGGCGCCGGTCGCCGTAGTGGTCACCTGGAATTCGTGGGTCTTGGACGGCACTGCACATCTGCCGACCGCGACGGTCACCGGACCGGTCGCCGCCGAGAATCCGATCGCCATCCCGGCCGTCACGTTCACCTACTACGCGGGCTCAACGACGGGCGGGACGGCCCTCGCATCGGCACCTTCGACTCCAGGAACGTACACGGTCAGCGCGAGCTTCCCGGGCAGCACGAATTACGCGGCAGGGTCGAAGACCAAGACGATCACCATCACATACGCCGCAGGCGGCACGTGCAACGGCGAACCCGGTCATCAGATCCTCCAGCCGATCAATGCCGACGGAACGAGCATCTTCCGGCAGGGCAGCACCGTGCCCGCGAAGTTCCGCGTCTGCGACAGCAACGGCGCCTCCATCGGCACACCAGGTGTGGTCGCCGCGTTCAACCTCACCCAGCGGATCAGCGGAATCGTGTCCACGACCGTCAACGAGACAGTCGTCTCCACGACGCCTGACAGCAGCTTCCGCTGGGATTCAACGGCGCAGCAGTGGATCTTCAACATCAACACCAAGAACCTCAGCTCGGGCACGACCTACGTGTATGTGATCTCTCTGAACGACGGTTCGACGATTTCGTTCCAGTTCGGCCTGAAGTAACGGGTCGACACGATGGCCGGGTGGAGGGAGCGCTCCGGCGCTCCCTCCACCGATTCGGTAGCTGTGGCATCCGACGCCTCGTAGCCTCCCGACGTCAGGAGCACGAACTCGATCGCGGCTCGCGAGAGGAACCGCCATGCGCTTACGCGCTGCGTCTAGCAACCGTTAAGTCAGGTCGGCCCCACCGAAGGGCGGGCGAACGGAAACCGACTCCGAACGACGATTCGTCCAATGCGCAAGCTCGCCTTCCTGACCATCACGTTCGCCGCCGTCTTCGCGGCCGCGCCGGCAGCTCGCACGGCGCCGCCGAAGCCTGGCCCGTCGCCGTCGCCAACGCCGATCGTGAACGGCACGATCTCCGTCTGCAACACCTCGGGTGCGCGGCCGATCACAGGCTCGCTCAGCTACACGCTCGCGGCGGTCGCGGCGGCGGGCGGCACGCAGACCATCACGGTCCCCGTCGGGACGTGCGCCACGCAGATCTTCTATCCGCAGGGCACCTCGGTCACGATCACCGAGAACGTCCCCACCGGGTACGCCGTCACCTCGATCGCGTTGAGCGGCGGAGCGGCGACCTTGTCGTCGAGCACTCCGACGGCCGGCTCGGCGGTCGTGGTCGTCGGCAACGCGCAAGCACTCCTCACCTTCGTCACGAGCGGGCCTCCGCTGGCTCCGCCGGCCGCGAGGAACTGCAAGGTGCCGAACCTGCTGGGCCTCGGTCTGACCGCGGCGAAAGCCGGCCTCTTGAAGGCCGCCTGCACGCTTGGCAGGATCCATCGCGCGTACTCGAGCGGCTTCCGGGTCGGGCACGTGATGGGCGAGGCGCCGCGGCGCGGCCTCGTCCTCGCGCCGCACGCACCCGTCGACCTCGTGCTCAGCCGCGGGCCGAAGTCGTAGGGCCGAACGTGGTGCCCGGTCCGGCCTTTCGATCTACGGGCCTCGCCGCGCGCCGCCCCCGGCGGGCGCTCGCGCTCCTGCCGACGCTCGCCGCGATCGCTCTCGTCGCGGCCGGCTGCGGAGCGCCCGCAACTGCGCCGGCCGCCGCCGGCGGGCAACCGCGCGCGCAGCAGTTCAAGAACACCTATCTCACCTTCCGGTATCCCGCGACGTGGAAGCCGCTCGCCTTCCGCCGGCCGCAGGCGCTGCACTCGAGCCCGATGGTCTACCTCAGCACGCAGGCCGGGCGGCCGGCGTGCAGCGCGGATTGCACGTGGCCGGTCTCGCAGCTGCACCCGGGCGGAATCCTCGTCGTCTGGGAGAACCGCGGCTATCCCGGCTGGACGCTCCGAACCATTCCCGGCAAGCCGATTCGCGTCGACGGCCGCCCGGCGCGGCGCAACGTCAGCCGGCCCGGCGTGTGCGCAGCGATCGGCGGAGACGAAACGGTCGTCGTGTCGGTGGCGCGTCCGCTCGCGTACAACTGGACGCAGCTCACCGCGTGCCTGCGCGGCCCGCGCCTGACCGCAGCCGAGCACGAGCTCGACGGCGTGCTCGCGTCGACACGCTTCCTAGCCCCGTAGGAGCGAGACCCAGATCGGCTCCCGCGGGCGGAAATAGCCGACGCGGTGGCGGAACGGGAAGTCCGTGGGCGTCACGTCGATGCGGGCGAGCGGCCGCACGGGCACACGCGAGACGAGATGGGCAGTGTCGACGACGCCTGCGAGCGGCGGCTCGGGCTCGAACGTCTCGGACGGGAGGACATACAACGAGCCCGGGCCGAAGCGATCCGGCGACGCCGAGCCGCGGTTGTGCACGAAGAAATACCTGCGGCGGCCGTCGCCGAGCCCGAGCGTCCCGTTCCGCGTCCCCGTCCACCCGTTGTCGCGCCGAAGCGTCGCGAAGTACAACGACCACACCGGATCGGTCGACGCATACACCGCCGTCTGGTTGCCCCACTCCGTCGCGTCGGTCGACCGCCGCTCGGTCGACAGCTCGGTCAGGTCGTTGCGCTGAGAGCCGTGGAAGACCACGTCGCGGTTCTCGCCTAGCCAGCGCAGGAAGTCGAGGCGCGGCTCCGGAATCGCAACCGGCTCGCCCGCGAGCAGTGCGTCGGCGGCACCCGCGAACTCCGGACGCTCGACGACCGGCGGCAGCGACGGCATGCGCGCGAGCCGGACGACCAGCTTCAGGAGGGCGCCGCGCATCGGCGTGCCTCCTCCTCGTACGGGTTCCGGTCGTAGCCGACAAAGAGATAGGACAACGGCATGCGCACCGGCCGGTGCTGCATCTGCCAGACGTGACACAGCTCGTGCGCGACGAGCTCGTCGTCGGCAAGGAGCGCCCGTGAGCGGAGCAGGATCGTCGACCACGCGGAGTAACCGTCGAAGCGGCGGAACCAGGGCAGCCGGAACAACCACGGAACGATCCAGACGTGCACGCCGCGCAGCGCGACCGGACGCGGATAGAGAGCGTGCCGGTCGAGGCGCTCCTTGGCCCGGGTCAGCGCTGCCCGTGTCGCCTGATCCACACGCATAGCTATAGCGTTGCGACGCCGTGAAGCGCCGAATCCTTCGCCTGTTGCAACGCGTCGGCCTCATCGGGCCCGTGTTCCGCACGTACGAGCGGCTCGTCGCGCTCGGCCTGCAGCGCGCCAGCCCGACCGACGGCGTGCCGCTGCCGCCGCGGAGGCTGATGGTCCGTGTCGCCGGCACCGCGGACGCGGACTGGTTCCTGCGCAGCGGCCGCGCGGGCTACGACGCGATCGCCGCCCATGTCCCGGTGGGCGAGCTCGGGCCCGTGCTCGACTTCGGCTGCGGCTGCGGCCGCGTCACGCGCTACTTCCGCGGGCACGACGGCGAGGTTGCAGGCAGCGACGTCAGCCGGGAGGCGGTCGGCTGGTGCCGCGCCAACCTCCCGTTCGCCCGCTTCGAGGTCAACGGCCTGGCGCCGCCGCTCGTGTTCGGGGACGAGAGCTTCGACCTCGTCTACGCACTGTCGGTCTTCACGCATCTGACGGCCGACCTGCAGATCGCGTGGCGCGACGAGCTACGTCGCGTCTTGCGTCCGGGCGCACGATTGCTCGTGACGACGCACGGCCGCTCGTATCTGCCGAGGCTCGACGACGACGAACGGGCGCGCTTCGAGCGTGGCGAGCTCGTCGTGCGCTGGGGCGAGGTCGCCGGCTCCAACCTCTGCAGCGCGTACCACCCGGAGCCGTACCTCCGCGACGTCTTCGCGAACGGCTTCACGTTTCTCGAGCTCGAACCGGAGGGAGCACGAGGGAACCCGACCCAAGACCTCGTCCTCTTGCAGAAGACATGAGCACCCGCGAACGCCGCGTCGAGAGCTGGACCGAACTGCAGGAGCTCCTGTTCGACGACATGTGGAACGAGGATCTCGCGCTCTTCCGCTCGAGCTTCGCGTTCCGCGGCAACGGCGACGCATCGGTTTCGCTGACGAGCGGCCTGACGCGCCTCGGCGGCGACGTCGAGCTCGAGCGCCAGTTGATGCGTGCATTCCGCAAATACGCGCGCCAGGACGCGGTGCCGCACGACACCGACTGGGACTGGCTCGCGCTCGGGCAGCACCACGGCCTGCCGACGCGCCTCCTCGATTGGACGTACTCGCCGTACGTCGCACTGCACTTCGCGACGCAGAATCCCACGAAATACGACCGCGACGGGATCGTGTGGGTGATCGACTACGTCGATGCGCACCAGCACCTGCCGTCGCGGCTGCGCTCGGCGCTTCGCGACGAAGGCGCGAACGTCTTCACGACAGAGTTGCTGGCGGAGGTCGCGCCGGGACTTCGCGATCTCGACGACGACGGGGAACGATTCGTCCTTTTCGTCGAGCCGCCGTCGTTCGACTCGCGGATCGTCAACCAGTACGCACTCTTCAGCGTCACGTCGCCCGTGGATCTCGAGCTCGCAGACTTCGCGCGACGCGTGGTCATCCCCGCCGAGCTGAAATGGGAGGTTCGCGACAAGCTCGATCAGGCGAACGTCACCGAGCGCGTCCTCTTCCCCGGCCTCGACGGGATCTCACGCTGGCTCGCGCGCTACTACGCCCCCCGGCTACCTGGTGAGCGTGACCTTCCGGAGCCCGACCGGGGCGTCGATGTCGAGTCCGCGGAGCCGCGCGAGCCGTAACGCAGTCAGCTGGCCCGGAATCACGGCGGTCAGCGGCGACAGCCACTCGGGGACGTGCGGAACGAGCGGCAGTCGCGTCTGCGCGCGGCGCAGCACGGCGCCGACGTCGGAGACGGCGAGCAGCCGCGCGCCGCGCTCGCGCAGCGGCAGCACGACGTCTTCGACGCTCGGACGCGCCGGGCCGCTCGGCGCAACGAGCACGACCGGCCAACGGGGCTGGATGGCTGCGATCGGTCCGTGCATCAGGTCGGCGGGCGAATAGGCCTCGACGACGAGGCCCGAGAGCTCGCGGATCTTCAGCGCGACCTCGAACGCCGTCCCGTAGTTGACGCCGCGACCGACGATCGTCGCGCCGATTGCGTCCGAGTACTCGTCGAGGAGCGGAGCCGACTCGCGCGAAAGCGCGATCTGGCGCTCGAGGATCTCCGGCATCTGCGCGAGCTCGCTCTCCGCGACCGGCCCGTCGGCGGCCGCGAAGACGAGCGCGACCGCACCGATGGAGTTCATGTACGTCTTCGTCGCCGCGACAGCCTTCTCGTCGCCCGCCTCGAGCACGAGCACCTCGTCCGCCGTCCGTGCGAGCGGCGAGAGGATGTTGTTCGTGATCGCAATCGTCGGCCGCTTCTGGCGGCGCGCCTCCGCGAGCACCGAGGCGACGTCGGGCGACGCACCGGACTGCGAGATGCCGATCACGGCTGCGCCGTCGAGCCTCGGCGGCTGCTCGTAGATCGTGTAGAGCGAAGGCGTCGCGAACATGACCGGGACGCGATGCGCGCGTCCGAGCAGGTACTGCGCATACCGGGCGGCATTCGAGGACGACCCGCGCGAGGCGATCAGCACGTACTTCACGTCGTCGCGCGCCAGCAACTCGGCGACGCGGCGTGCGGTCCCCTGCTGGCGCTCGATCAGGCGCGCCAGCGCGTGCGGCTGCTCCGTCAGCTCGTCCTCAAGCCACGACATACGCCTGGCCTCCGCTCAGCACCTGCGCGATCTCGAGCCGGTCGTCGAGCACCACGATGTCGGCGCGGCCGCCGGGCTCGAGCACACCGAGATCCGGGCGGCGGAGAATGCGCGCGGGCACAGTCGTGGCCGCCCCGATCGCCTCCTCGAATGGAATGCCGAGTGCGTGCAGGTTTCGGACGGCGTCGAGCATCGTCAGAACGGTCCCGGCGAAGACGCCGTCCTCGCGAACGGGCACGCCGTCCGCGACCTCGATGTCGAGGCCGCCGAACTGGTAGGAGCCGGCGGACATCCCGGCGCCCGACATCGCGTCGGTCACGAGTGCCGCACGGTCGCCGGCCGCCGCCCAGATCAGTCGCACCGTTTCGTCCGCGAGGTGGCGTCCGTCGACGATCAGCTGCACGAAGACGTCGCGCCGCGTCAGCGCGACGCCGGCGATGCCCGGATCGCGCGAACGGAACGGCCGCATGGCATTGAAGAGGTGGACCACGGTCGAGACGCCGAGATCGAATGCGGCATGCGCCTCCTCGGCGACCGCATTCGTGTGCCCGGCAGCGACGACGATGCCGCGCGCGACGGTCGCGGAGATCAATGCGTCCGCGCCCGGCAGCTCCGGGGCCAGCGTCAGCTGCGTGACGCGGCCGGCATCTAGCAGGCGCTGGAGCAGCTCGAGATCGGGATCGCGGCGCTGCGTCGCCGAGTGCATGCCCAGCCGGTCGGGCGAGAGGAACGGGCCCTCGATGTGCGCCCCGATCACCTGGCGCGTCTCCGGAACCTCTGCCAGCGCAGCGAGGAGTGTCTCCTCGGGCGCGGTGATGAAGGTCGGCTGGTACGCGGTCACGCCGCCCTCGAGCAGCGCTTCGCCGGCGCGCTCGTAATCGCCGCGTGACGCGGCGAGAAAGTCGACGCCTGCGTAGCCGTTCACCTGGAGGTCGACGAAACCCGGTACGGCGATGCAGCCGCGCGAGCCGTTCGGCAGCCCGACCGCCGTCACGACGCCGCCGTCGATATCGACGTCGCCGTGCACGAGCTCGCCCCGGACGAGCGCGGCTTCGACGCCGAGCTTCACGAGAGCGCCTGCCGCACGGAACCGCGTGCCTGGTCGAGGCGCTCGCGCGCGGCCGCGGCATCGACGCCCGCGAGCAGGGTGACGAGCGCGACCCGCGCGTCGCCCTCTGCCGCTGCGAGTGCCTCGTCGACCGCGGCCTCGGGCGCCCCGCTCGCGAGCACGACGTTGCGGCGTGCACGCTCGCGCAGCTTCGCATTGTCGGGAACGACGCTGACCATCAGCCCGTCGTACGTACGCCCGAGACGGATCATCGTCACCGTCGAGATCGCATTCAGGATCAGCTTCTGCGCAGTGCCGGCCTTGAGTCGGGTCGAGCCGGAGACGAGCTCCGCGCCCACGTCGGCGACGACGGCGTGGTCGGCGATTCGCTCGAGCGTGCTCTCGCGCGCGCACACGACGGCGACGCAGAGAGCGCCCGCTGCGCGCGCGGCGCTGAGCGCAGCGACGGTGTACGGCGTCGAGCCGCTCGCGCTGATCGCCACGACGGCGTCCGCCGCTCCGACCGCGACGGTTGCAATGTCGACTCCACCCCGCTCGGCATCGTCCTCGTGCGCCGCGCAGTCCCCGGAGCCGATTGCGATCACGGTGTTGGGCGAGGTGCCGAAGGTGGCGGGACACTCGATGGCGTCGAGCTCCGCCAGCCGTCCGGACGTCCCGGCGCCGACGTACACGAGCCGCCCGCCACGCTCGACGCGCGCCGCGATCGCGTCGATCGCGGCCGCGAGGTCGTCCGCCACCGCGGTCACCGCGTCGGCGACCGTCGCGTCATGCGCATTCACCTGCGCGACGAGCTCGCGCGCCGTGCGCGCCTCGAGCGGCGCGCGCGCAGTCAGCGCCGTCGTCACTGCTTCCCAGACCGCGGGCGCATCCGGCGTCGCGAGCGCCGACATGCTCCCGCAGGCCTCGTAGCCCCACGTCCAGAGATCGTCGATCCCCTCCTCCCGCGCCGCCGCCACCGCGGCCTCGAGCTCGGGGATCTCGGGCTCGGTCAGCCCGAAGCTCGGTACCCAGAGCTGCGCGGCGACGCCGTGGCGGGCGCACGTCTCGCGCAGCAGGCGCGCGAAGCGGCGCACGAATGGGCCGGCGGCCTCGTCCCAGTGCTTCCAGTACGGATCGGTCGCGAAAGTCGTGAGGCCGGGAAGCGACGCCACGGAGCTCCAGTCGGAGATGCCGAGCGCGCCCTCCGTCGCCGGCAGCAGGCAGATCGTGTGCGTGCCGCCGCGCCCGAGTTGCTCGCGCAGGAAGTCGACGACCGATGCCTCGCGGAAGGCGCGCATCTCGTCGTCGAGCTCGCGGGGGAGCTCGCGCCCGAACCGCTCCGCACAGTGCCGGCAGCGACAGCTCCAGCGCTCCGCTTCGGCCCCGACGTGGGCCGGCACGACCCAGGCGGGCTCGTCCCAGAAGAGCGAGTCGACCCCGCATTCGATCGCCCAGTCCGCCCACTCCGCGCAGAACGCGCGGTACGCCGGGCTGTTCAGGCACGCCGCTGCGACGCGTCGCCCGTCGTCGAGAACCTGGCACTCGTCGGGATGGAAGGCGACGAATCGCGACTCCGCCTCGCCGCCGAACGTGCGACCGAGGCCCCAGGGCGATGCCTGCACCCAGAGGCCCGCACGATGCGACGCCGCGACGATCTCCTTCATCGTGTCGCGGTAGTACGCGAAGTCGTTCTCGGAGAACGTGTGCGTCACGCCCGTGTAGCCGCGCGCCGCGAGATCGACCATGTCGCGCTCGACGTGGCGCGCGATGCGCACGCCGAAGTACGAGCAGCCCGCACGCCTAGCCACGGACGGCCCCCGCAGTGAGCCCGAACGCGATCCGCTTCTGCACGAGCAGGAAGAAGACGACGACCGGGATCGACGTCAGCGTCGACGCAGCCATCAGTGCGCCCCAGTCCGTCTGCCGTCCCGTGCCGAGGAAGTAGGAGAGCCAGACGGTGATCGTCTGCTTCGACTGGTCGTTCAGCAGCGTGCGCGCGAAGATGTATTCGTTCCAGCTCGTGACGAACGTGAAGACCGCGGTCGCCACGAGGCCCGGCGCGACGAGCGGCAGGAGGATCTTCGCGAACGCGCCGAAGCGCGTGCTGCCGTCGACCATCGCAGCCTCCTCCAGATCCTTCGGTATGCCGAGGATGAAGCCGCGCAGCGTGTAGACGCAGAACGGCAGCGCGAAGGTCAGGTACGTGATGATCACGCCCGAGAGCGCGTTCACCTGGTGGTAGCGCGCGAGCACGACGTAGAGCGGGATGATCAGGCCGGCGCCCGGGAGCATCTGGATGCCGATCATCAGCACGATGAACGCGCCGCGCCCCGTGAAGCGGTACTTCGCCAGGGCGACGGCCGCGAGGAACGCGACAGCCGTCGCGATCAGGACGGTCGCAAGCACGACGATCAGGCTGTTCTTGACGTCGGTCCAGAAGAACGGCCGCGCAAGCGCCGCGCGGAAATGCGACAGCGTCGGATGCAACGGGAACCACGTCGGGGTGATGCTGTTGATCTGGTCGTCGGACTTGAACGCCGTCGAGACCATCCAGAACACCGGGAACGCCATCACGACGAACAACGCGACGCCGACCGTGTTCCACGCCGACCGCGACCTCATGTCTCCGCTCCGATCTTCAGCATCCGGCGGACGTAGACGACGCTCATCGCCGCGACGATGACGAGCATCAAGATCGAGATTGCGGCGCCGCGGCCGAACTCCGTCTTCACGTATCCCTCTTCGTAGAGGTAGATGCCCATCAGGTAGTTGGCGGGAATGATGTGCCCCTGTCCGATAAGCAGGAACGGCTGCGTGAAGACGCCGAAGTCCCAGAGGATCGACAGGCTCGTCAGGATCAACAGCGCCGGCTTGATCACGGGCACCGTCACGTCGCGAAAGACGCGCCACGCGACGGCGCCGTCGATCTCCGCCGCCTCGGTCAGCTCACGCGGGACCTGTGAGAGCGCGGCGTACAGCGTGATCGTGACGAACGGCAGCGCTCCCCAGACGACGAGGGTCGTCACGAGCGCGAGTTGCGAGAACGGCGTGACGTACCAGTCGTGCTGGAAGTAGTTGCCGACGTGCAGCTCGGTGAGCACGTAGTTGACGATGCCGTTCTGGCTGTTCGTCATCCACTGCCAGATCTGCACCGCGACGACCGGCGGCATCGACCACACGAGCACGAGCCCCGCCGCGAGCAGGAC
>JAICWC010000199.1 GCA_025934995.1 Thermoleophilia bacterium
CACGACTTCGTCCTCCATCATCTGATCGCCGGCGCGACGATCGGGCGCAACGACGGCCACGCGTACCTCGCCGCGATGGAGCGGGAGGCGGGCGCGGCGGGTCGGATGCTCGGCTGGGGCGTGCTCGAGGGACGCGTGCCCCCGCTGTGGGAAGTGCGGCCGACCGAGTTCCCGCTCGTCGGCGAGATCCTCGACCGTGCGACCGGTCTCATCGTGCATTCGCGGTACGTCGAGTGGCGCGTGCGAGAGCGCGGGTACACGGGGCCGGTCTGGTGCATCCCGCATCCGGCGTGGCCGGCGGCGGACGTGACGCCGGCAGCGATCGAGGCGTCGACGCTCTTCGGTTGCTTCGGCCACATCAATGCGAACAAGCGCATACCGCAGCTGCTGCGCGCCTTCGCGCACCTCCGGCACGCGCACCCGGACGCGCGCCTCTTGCTGGTGGGTGAGGAGGCGCCCGGATACCGGCTGCTCGAGGAGTTGCCGCCCGGGGTGATCCGCGAGCCGTACGTCGAGGAGGAGCGCCTCATGTCCCTCATGGCCGCGTGCGACGCGGTCGTCCTCCTCCGTGCGCCCACGATGGGTGAGACGTCGGGCAGCGCGATCCGCACGCTCTCGCTCGGCAAGCCGCTCGTCGTCAGCGACCTCGGCTGGTTCGCGGAGCTGCCGGACGAGGTGGCGCTCAAGATCCCCGAGGGCGACGCGGAAGAGACGGCGCTCGTACGGGCGCTCGAGCGTCTCGCCGATCCCTCGGTGGCCGCGCGCATGGGCGAGGCCGCGCGCGCGTATGTCCTCGCCGAGCACGGGCTCGAACCGGTGGCCGAGCTGTACGCGGCTGCGCTCGAGCAGGCGGCCGGCGGCGCAGCGGTGGACGAGCGCGTGCTCGGCGCGGTCGCTTCGGCCGCCGCGGACACCGGGGTGGACACGGCTCTGCTCGCGCCCGAGCTCCGCGAGCTCGGGCTCGCAGGACGTGCCCCGGCGCCGGGCGCGAGGTCGCGCCGCTTTCCGGCCTGGCCGATGTGGCTCTGGGTCGGCGCCCTGTACGCCGTCGCCGTCGCCGTCCTGCTGACGCTCGCGCTCCGCGTCAAGAGCCCGTGGATCATGGTCGACGAGCTCGTCTACTCGGACACGGCGCGCAGCATCGCCGCGGGCGCCGGGTTCACCGTGCGCGGCCAATCGGCCGGCTACGGCTACGTCTACCCGCTGCTGCTCGCGATTCCGTATGCGGTCGCGAACCACATGACCGACGTCTATGCCTTCGCGCGCGTGCTCAATGCGCTCGTGATGTCGTCCGTCGTCGTCCCGGTCTACCTGCTCGCGCGCCGCGTCGTGCGGCCGGGAGCGGCGCTCGCCGCCGCCGCGCTCTCCGTCGCCGCTCCACCGCTCGTCTACGTCGCGTCGCTGATGACCGAGAACGTCTTCTATCCGCTGTTCGCCTGGCTCGCGCTCGCGCTCGTTGCGGCGCTCGATCGTCCGACGCTGCGTCGCCAGCTGATCGTCGTCGCGCTCTGCGTGCTCGCCTTCCTGACCCGCGCGCAGGCGATCGCGCTGTTCGCCGCCGTCCTGACCGCGCCGCTCGCGCTCGCCTGGATCGAGCGTGGGCGGCCCCGGTCGCTGCGCGCGTGGCGGCCCCTGTATGCGCTCGTCGTGCTCGCGGCGATCCTCGTCGTGATCGTCGAAGCGGCGCGGGGGCGCTCGATCTTCCACGTGCTCGGCGGCTACAGCGCCGCCGGCAGCACGACGTATCACTTCTGGCCGGCGCTGAAGTGGATCGTCCTCCACCTCGCCGGCCTCGCACTCTCGCTCTGGATCCTGCC
>JAICWC010000081.1 GCA_025934995.1 Thermoleophilia bacterium
AACGACGAGACGTACTGCCGCTACGACGAGTCGATTCGCGGCGCGGACGTCTTCATCGTCCAGACCGGCTGCGCGCCGGTGGACAAGAACTTGATGGAGCTGCTGCTCATGATCCAGGCGGCGAAGCTTGCGTCGGCGAAGCGCATCACCGCCGTCATCCCGTGGTTCCCGTATTCGCGGCAGGACCGCAAGGCGAAGCCGCGCGAGCCGATCTCGGCGCGCCTCGTCGCCGACATGCTCCAGCTCGCGGGAGCGGACCGCGTGCTGACGATGGACCTGCACGCGGGTCAGATCCAGGGCTTCTTCACGATCCCGGTCGATCACATGACCTCGCTCCCGCTCTTCTCGCGGCACTTCCGCGATCTCGGCCTGCACGGCGAAGGCGTCGTCTCGGTTGCGCCGGACGCAGGTCGCGCGAAGCACGCGGTTCGCTTCGCGGAGATGGTGAATGCCGACTTCGCGATCATGCACAAGACGCGCCCGGCCCACGACGTCGTCGCCGTCACGGAGATCGCGGGCCGAGTCCGGGACAAGATCTGCATCGTCGGCGACGACATCACGACGACGGGCGGCACGCTGATCGCCGGCGCGGCGGCACTTCGCGAGCACGGTGCACGCGAGGTCTGGGTCTACGTGACGCATGCGCTGCTGTCGTCGGAAGGCCTGCAGAAGCTCGGCGACGCGGGCCTCGACGGGATCGTCGTCACGGACACGGTGCCGATCGACCCGATCTCGCGTCCCTCCAACATGACGGTGCTCTCCGTCGCGCCGCTGCTCGCCGAGACGATCATGAATGTGTTCGCCGACGACTCCGTCTCGGCGATCTTCGGCGGCGAGAACCAACTCTTCTAATTGTTCCGCTCGAAGCGGCGCGACGTCGTCTATCCGCAGGCGGAGCACGCGCGGATGGCGGGTGCGATCGCGGCCGCGTTCCGGCCGGAAGACGTGCCGCTTCCGTTCGAGTCGTGGGTCCGCGGCGTCACGCTGCACGACCGCGGCTACGGCGAGCTCGACCACGATCCGATCGGCGAGACCTCGCAGGAGCGCTGGGCCGGCGAGATCGAGACAGGCGGATTTCGTGCAGAGAGCGGCGACGCGGTGGCCGACCTCGTGGTCGCGCTCCATATCAGGCGACTGATCGGAGACGACGTCGAGCATCCCGCGCGCGCCGCGCTCGCACGGGAGATCGACGAGAGGCTTGGCGACATCGCGCCGGAGGCGCGCGCCGCCGATCGCCTCACCGAGCTCTGCGACTCGATCGCGTTCGCGTTCTGCTTCGAGCAGGCGGACGGAGGGACGGCAGCCGGAATCACCTTCGCCTACGACGGCGCAGCGCGGATCACCCTCGATCCTTGGCCCTTTGCAGTTCCGCAGGTGCGCGGCGTCGTCCAGGGGTTTGCGGCCGACGGGTATCCCGCGCGGCTGGAGCCCGTCGTCTCGCTCTTCGAGCTGTGCGCCTAGAGGCTCGAGATGCCGCGCTGCGCGGCCTTCTCGGCGAGCTTGCCGGGGTCGAGACCGAGCTTCTGCAGCTCCGCGGCGTGCTGCTCGTGGTCGATCTTCTCCGGAAGCTCGTCCAACGCGCGCTGAACCTGCTCGCTCTTGCCTTCCTTGCGGAGCTCGTCGAGGACGAACTGTTTGTCCAGATGCATAGGCTCGCCGTTCCCGGCCCGCCTCATTCGTGAACCTGAAGCTCCTCATCGACACGGATACCGCCTCCGACGACGCGGTGGCGCTGCTCCTCGCGCTGCGCACCCCAGGCGTCGAGGTCGATGCGATCACGGTCGTCGCGGGCAACGTCGAGGTCGAGCAGGGCGTGCAGAACGCGCTCTACACGGTCGAGCTCGCGGGCAAGAGCACGCCGGTCTATGCGGGACGGACTGGAACGACGCATTTCGGGCATGCCGTCCACGGCAACGACGGCATGGGCGACATCGGCCTGCCGCTGAGTGGCCGCGACCCTGCGCCGGGCGACGCGGTCGACGCACTGGAACGCCTGATCCACGACGCGCCGGGTCGGTACACGCTCGTCACGCTCGGCCCGATGACGAACATCGCGGCGCTGATGGAACGCGGGGTCGCGCCGATGCTGCGCGACGTCGTGATCATGGGCGGGACCTCCGACGATGTCGGCAACGTGGCGCCGCACGCCGAGTACAACGTCTGGGCCGATCCGCAGGCGGCGGCGACGATGTTCGCGAGCGGCGCGCGCATCACGATGGTCGGTTGGGACGTCTCGCGCACGTACGCGGTCTTCGCGCCGGCCGATCAGGACGAACTGCGCGCGCTCGGCCCGCTCGGCGCGTTCAGCGTGGACATCCAGAAGACGCTGATCGAGTTCTGCCGGACGAAGACGAAGCTCGACGGCTACGACCTGCCGGATCCGATCGCGATGGCCGTCGCCCTCGATCGCCGCGTCGCGACGCAGACCGTGCGCGCGCGGATCGAGATCGATCCTGAGACGGCGCAGACGCATCTCCGGACCGAGGGAGATCCTCAGTGCGACGTCGTCGTCGCGGCGTCACGCGAGCGCTTCGTCGCGCTTCTGCGCGATGCGCTCCGCGGCTAGAGCGTCCGCCGCGTCGGCCGGATCGCCGCCGCGCGCGAAGATGTCTCGGAGCGTGTCGCCCACCGCGTGCAGGTGGCGCTGCATCTCCTCTTCGCTCGCGCCGCGGTCCTCCAGCAGGAACAGCTGGATGATGCCGCCGGCGTTGACGATGAAGTCCGGCGCGTAGAGGATCCCGCGCTCATGCAGGCGGGCGGCGTCTTCCCGCTGCGCGAGCTGGTTGTTCGCCGAGCCGGCGACGATCTTGCAGCGGAGGCGGGCGATCGTCCCGGCGTTCAACGTGCCGCCGACCGCACACGGCGAATAGACGTCGCACTCGGTGTCGTATACGTCGTCGGGCGAGATCACGGTTGCGCCGGTCAGACGCGCGCGCTCGTCGTCGACGTCGGAGACGAGCACGTCTGCGCCGTCGGCCTGCAGCAGCTTGACGAGATCCGAGCCGACCGCGCCCGCGCCCTGCACGAGCACGCTGCGGCCGGTCAGCTCTGCCGAGCCGAAGACGTGCTCGACGGATGCCGCGATGCCCGCGTGCACCGCGATCGCCGTCCCGCGGCCGCTGTTGCCACCGCCGCTCGTCGTTCCGTAGACGAAGTCGCACGTCTCGGCGACGACGTCGAGGTCGTGCGGCGTGATGTTCATGTCGCCTGCCGTGCGATAGGTGCCGCCGAGCGACTGAACGAGTTGTCCGTAGCGGCGCAACAGCCTGCGCCGTGCCTCGCCGGTCGGCAGCTCCGGCACGGCCAGCACAGCCTTCCCGCCGCCGCTCGGTAGATCGGCGCCGGCCCACTTCGCCGTCATCGCGCCGGAGAGCTTCATCGCGTCGGCGAGCCCGTCGGCGGGCGTGGGGTAGACGCGCATGCGCGTGCCGCCGGCTCCGGGCCCGAGCACGGTCGAATGGATGCAGACGAACATCCACGCGCCGCTTTCGTGGTCGTACCGGACGACTGCCTCTTCGCCGTCCCAGCGCTCGAACAGCTCCTCGAACACGGGATGGATACTGCCTGCATTCCGCTACACTCCGCCGCCGGTATGGCAGGCGAACGCACAAAGCTGACGGTCCAGGAGCGCACCCGGCTCGGTTCGCCGGAGACGCGGCGCCTGCGCAAGCAGGGCCTCGTGCCGGGCGTTCTCTACGGTCGGGGTGAGCCGATCTCGATCTGCGTCGAGGAGCGCGAGCTGCGCCGCGCGCTCACAGGCGCCGGCGGCCTCCACTCGATCCTCGACGTCCAGATCGACGGCAAGGGCTCGTCGCACGCGTCGATCCTCAAGGACTACCAGGTGGACAGGGTGCGCGGCTTCGTCACGCACGTCGATCTCCAGGAAGTGCATCTCGACCGGCCGATCACCGCGACGGTGTCCGTCCACTTGATCGGCGGCGACGAGGCGCCGGGCGTGCGCGAGGGCGGTGTGCTCTCGCAGCCGCTGCGCGAGATCAGCGTCGAAGCTTTGCCGCTCGAGGTGCCGGAGCACATCGACCTCGACGTCTCGCACATGGAGGTGGGCGGCACGCTGCGCATCGGCGACATCTCGGTCGGCGAGAACGTGACGCTGCTCGACGACCCGGAGACCGTCGTGGCGACGGTGACCGCGCCGACACGCGAGATCGCGCCGGAGGAGACGCTCGAAGAGGCCGAGGCCGCGGCGCTCGCCGAGGAAGCCGCGGGCGAGACGCCCGAGGGCGGCGCCGAGGCGCCCGCCGAGGCGGCATCGGAGCCGGGGGCGGATGCCGCCGGCGACCAGGGCACCGTCGAGGGCTAATTCGCCATGCGGTTGTGGCCCCGCCGCGAGGGGTCGTCGCTCGACTTGCTCGTCGTCGGCCTCGGCAACCCAGGCCGCGAGCACGAGCGCAACCGGCACAACGCCGGCTGGATGGTGCTCGACGAGCTCGCGCGCCGGCACGGCGGGTCGTGGCGGGCGAAGCACAAGGGTCAGGTCGCGGACGTCCGCATCGACGACCACAAGCTCGCGCTGCTGAAGCCAGAGACGTACATGAACGATTCCGGCCGCGCGGTCGCGGATGCCGTTCGCTTCTACAAGGTCGACCCGGACGCGATTCTCGTCGTGCACGACGAGGGCGACTTCGATCTCGGCAGGCTCGAGTTGAAGTTCGGCGGCGGGCTCGCCGGGCACAACGGGCTGCGCTCGATCGCACAGCACTTGAAGACACCGGATTTCCTACGGCTGCGCATCGGCGTCGGCCGGCCCGCGCGCGGCGACAAGCGGCCGCTCGCCGACTACGTGCTGTCGAACTTCGAGCCGCACGACAACGCGGACGAGTTGATCGCCCGCGCGGCCGACGCCGTCGAACAGCTCGACGCCGACGGGCTCGAGCGCGCGCAGTCGCGCGTCAACCGCCGTGCGTGAGCTAGATGTTGAGAAAGCGATAGACGTTGAAGAGGAAGACGGCGACGAGCGTCAGCACCGCCAGACGTTCGCTCTTCTTCCGATCGCTGCGCTCGCGTGTGAGCACCTGATCGTCCATGGACCCCGAATCCGCAGTTGACCCGAAGTCAATCGGCCTCCGCTCCGAGCGCCGTTCATCCCTCGAACGGGTAGCGCGCAGTACCATCATTGGCCGTTTTGGACCAGCCTGTTCTCCACGCCTTCGTCCGCGAGCTGGTCGAGCACGAAAAGCTCACCGCGTTCGCGGACGCGCTCCCGCAGCGCGCCCGCGTCAGCGAGGCTGCGCTCCCGATCGTGCTCGCATCGCTGCACGAGCGCCTCGAGCGTGCGCTCGTCTGCCTCGTGCCCGAAGACGTCGACGCGCGCGACACCGCCGACGCCGTCGCCTGGTTCCTCGGCGACGACATCGTCGGGACGTTGCCGAGCCGCGGCGTCAGCTGGGAATCCGGTCTCGAGCCGCCGCCGCACCTCGTCGGCGAGCGGTCGCGCGCATTGTCCGTGCTCCAGCGCGGCGGCATCCTGATCGCGAGCGCGCGCGGTCTCGCGGAGCCCGCACCGCCGCCCGAGTCGCGCCCGCAGCCGCTCGAGCTGCGCGCCGGCGCCGAAACAGGCGTCGACGGGCTCTCCGAGGAGCTCGCCCTGGCCGGCTATTCGCGCGTCGAGCGCGTCGACGACCGCGGCCAGTTCGCGGTCCGCGGCGGCCTGATCGACGTCTTTCCGACGACCGGGCGGGAACCACTCCGGATCGAGTTCTTCGGCGACGAGGTCGAGTCGATCCGCGCGTTCTCGCCGTTCACCCAGCGCGCACTCCACCCCGTCGACGCCTGCACCATCTTCCCCGCGACCGAGCGGCGGCTCGACCTCGTCGCGGAGTGGCACGGCGAGGAGGCCGAGGTCCGCCCGGTTCCCGACGATCTCGTGCCGGTGCTCGACCGCGCACCCGACTTCGTCTTCCAGCCCGACGAGGTCGAGCGTGTCTGGGAAGAGGACGGCACGCCCGAGCCGGACCTCGAGGGCGCGAGCGAGCTCGACCCGTTCCCGCAGTCGCAGCCGTACGCGTTCGAGGCACAGCGGCCGGCGATCGCGTCGCGCGGTCTCGCCGAAGCGGAGACCGAGCTCGCCCAGCTGGTGCGCGCCGGGCAACGCGTCGTCGTCGCATTCCCGCATCGCGGCGAAGCGGCGCGCACGCAGCACATGCTGCGTCGCGTCACAGCGCGCATCCTCGAGCCGGGCGACGAGCTGCCGAAGGAGGCGGAGCTCTTTTTCACCGTGTCGCCTGCACGGCGCGGCTTCGTCTGGCGCGACCTCGGGCTCGTGCTGCTGCCCGATCATCAGGTGTTCAGGCGACGGGTCCCCCGCGAACGTCGCATCGGCGGCCGCGCGCTGCAGTCGTTCGCCGACCTGCGCACCGGCGATTACGTCGTGCACGAGGATCACGGCGTCGCCAAGCTGCTCGGCTTCGAGACCAAGGAGGTCGCGGGCGTCACGCGGGACTATCTCCTCCTCGGGTTCCGCGGCGACGACAAGGTCTACGTCCCGCACGAGCAGCTCGGGAAGGTCTCGCGGTACATCGGCGCCGACGCAAAGGCGCCCGCGCTCAGCAAGCTCGGCGGGAAGGCGTGGGAGCTGCTCAAGTCGCGCGCGCGCGAGTCGGTGCAGGAGCTTGCCGGCGAGCTGATCTCGCTCTACGCCCAGCGGCAGACGAAACAGGGGATCGCCTTCGACCTGAGCGACGAGATGCTGCAGCAGCTCGAGGCATCGTTCCCGTACCGCGAGACGCCGGACCAGGAGAATGCGATCGAGGCCGTCAAGGAGGATCTCGAGTCGGCGCAGCCGATGGACAGGCTCGTCTGCGGCGACGTCGGCTTCGGCAAGACGGAAGTGGCCGTGCGTGCAGCGTTCGCGGTTGCGATCAACAGCAAGCAGGTGCTGATGCTCGCGCCGACGACGATCCTCGCGGAGCAGCACTGGAACACGTTCAAGGAGAGGTTCCGCGACTTTCCCGTGCGGGTCGAGATGATCTCGCGCTTCCGTCCGCCGAAAGAGGTGAAGCACGTCCTCGCGGACTTCGCCGAGGGCAAGGTGGACGTCCTCATCGGCACCCACCGCGTGCTTTCGCGTGACGTCATCCCCAAGGAGCTCGGTCTCGTCATCCTCGACGAGGAGCAGCGCTTCGGGGTCAAGCAGAAGGAGCTCTTGAAGTCGCTGCGCCTCGAGGTCGACGTGCTCACGTTGAGCGCCACGCCGATTCCCCGCACCCTGCACATGTCGCTCGCGGGCATGCGCGACATCTCGATCATCGAGACGCCGCCCGAAGGCCGTCGCCCGATCCGAACGACCGTCGGCGAGTACGACGACGAGCTCGTCAAGGTCGCGCTGATGCGCGAGAAGGAACGTGACGGCCAGGCGTTCTACCTGCACAACCGCGTCGAGACGATCGAGGAGCGGGCCGAACAGTTGAGGCAGCTCTGCCCGGACCTGCGCTTCCTCGTCGGGCACGGGCAGATGCGCGAGAAGGAGCTCGAGGACGTCATGCACGCGTTCCTCCGCGGCGATGCGGACGTCCTCGTGTCGACGACGATCATCGAGTCGGGTCTCGACATTCCGCAGGCGAACACCCTGATCGTCGAGCGCGCCGACATGCTCGGCCTCGCGCAGCTCTACCAGATCCGTGGACGCGTCGGCCGCAGCGATGCGACGGCGTACGCGTATCTCTTCTATCCGGACTCGAGCGAGCTGACGCCCGAAGCGCGCGCGCGGCTCTCGACGCTCGCCGACCACACGGAGCTCGGCGCCGGGTTCGCGATCGCCATGCGCGACCTCGAGATCCGCGGCGCCGGCGAGTTGCTCGGCGGGGAGCAGTCGGGTCATGTCGCCGCCGTCGGGTTCGAGCTCTACGTCGAGCTCCTGAACGAGGCGGTCGCCGAGCTGCAGGGTCAGCGCAGGGTTGCGGCCCGCCCGGTCCGTGTCGACGCTCGCATCGACGCCTACGTCCCGCAGGTGTACGTGGGGTCCGAGCCGCTGCGAATCGACATCCACCGCCGCCTCGCGCTCGCAGAGACGGAGGACGAGCTGCGCGAGCTTCAGGCCTCGCTCGAGGATCGGTACGGCCCGCTGCCCGACCCGGTCCAGCACCTGTTCGCGATCCAGGAGGCGAAGATCAAGCTGGCGCGGCTCGGCGCGGACTACCTCGTCTACCGCGGCGGCAAGGCGACCGTCGGGCGGCTCGTCCTGGGCTCCGGCGAGCTCAAGGAGCTGCACAGCCGCATCCACACGGCCGTCTACGCCGTAGGAAACCGCGAGGTGTCCCTACGCAGCCAGGAATTTCCACAGGCACTCGGCCTGGTCGATGCTATCTTGGAGGCCCGCCAGGCGGCCTGAGGCCCTGGCACTCGCTTATGAAACTGCGCTATCTCACTTTTGCCCTGCTGTCGGCGCTCGCGCTCGCGGCTGCGGGCTGCGGCGGCGGCGGCACGAAGGCCGTCCCGTCCGATGCCGTGGCGGTCGTCGGGAACGCGACGATCACGAAGGCGCAGTTCAACGTCCTGCTCGACGGCGCGCGGCGGACGTACGCGGCTCGCAAGTCGCCGTTCCCGAAGGCCGGGACGACGCAGTACAAGTCGCTCCAGGATCAGGCCGTCCAGTACCTCGTGCAGGAGACCGAGCTCGAGCAGAAGGCGAAGGATCTCGGCGTCACCGTCACGGACAAGGACGTCGATGCCCGCCTCGCGCAGATCAAGCAGCAGTACTTCGGCGGCAGTCAGGCGAAGTACCAGGCGCAGCTCAAGTCGCAGGGGCTGACCGAGACGCAGATCAAGAGCGACCTGCGCGCGCAGATCCTGAGCGAAAAGGTCTACAACAAGGTGACGGCGGACGTGAAGGTGACGCCGGCCGACATCCAGGCGTACTACAAGGCGCACAAGAGCGACTACTCGCAGGCTGCGAGCCGCGACGTCCGTCACATTCTCGTCAACAACAAGAAGCTCGCCGATCAGCTCGAGACGCAGCTGAGGCACGGCGGCGACTTCGGCGCGCTCGCGAAGAAGTACTCGAAGGATCCGGGCTCGGCGAAGAACGGCGGCAAGCTGACGGTGTCGCAGGGGCAGACGGTGCCGCAGTTCGACAAGGTCGCGTTCTCGCTCAAGACGAACGAGCTCTCGTTCCCGGTGCACACGCAGTACGGCTGGCACATCATCCAGGCGCTCTCGCCGGTGAGGCCGGCGAAGCAGACGCCGCTGAAGGACGTGGAGTCTTCGATCAAGACGCAGCTGCTGCAGACGAAGAAGACCGCGGCGATGAACACGTGGGTCGACGCGATGAAGAAGGACTACGCGAAGAAGATCCGCTATCAGGCCGGCTACGAGCCGACCGCGACGACGTCCACGACGAGCACCGCGCCGCCGACCACCACTGGCTGATCTCGCGCAGGCGCTGCTCGAGCTGCAGTCGCTGACCGAGCGGCTGCGTCGCGAGTGTCCGTGGGACCGCGAGCAGACGGAGCGCACGATCGTGCCGCACACCCTCGAGGAGGCGTACGAGGTTGCGGACGCCGCGCTCGCGGGCGACGACGCCAAGCTCCTCGACGAGCTCGGCGACCTGCTCTTCCAGGTCTACTTCCTCGCCTTGCTCCTGCAGGAGCGCGGTCAGGGTGACCTCGCCGCCGCGGCGCAACTGATTCACGAAAAGCTCGTGCGCCGGCACCCGCACGTCTTCGGCGACGTCGAGGCGAAGACCGGCGAACGCGTCAAGGCGAACTGGGAGCTGATCAAGCGGCAACAGGAGGGACGCGAAGGCGTCTTCCACGACGTGCCCGAGGTACTGCCGGCGCTCTCGCTGGCGCGGAAGGTGCAGCAGCGCGCGAAGTCGGTCGGCTTCGAGTACCCCGATCTCGACGGCGCGGTCGCCGATCTCGACGACGAGATCCGCGAGCTGAAGGCGGACTGGTCACCTGAGGAGCTCGGCGACGTCCTCTTCGCGACGGTCAACGTCGCGCGCAAGCTCGACGTCGATCCCGAGCTGGAGCTGCGGCGTGCGACGGCGCGGTTCCGCAACCGCGTGACGACAGCGGAGGCGCTCGCGCGTGAGAACGGCGAGGATTGGTCGACGCTGCCGCTGGAGCAGCAGGACCGCTACTTCGACCTCGCCAAGGAGAAAACCGAATGACGCAAATCGCCGCCGTGCACGCCCGCCAAGTCCTCGATTCGCGCGGCAATCCGACGATCGAGGTCGACGTGCAGCTCGCGTCGGGCGCCGCCGGGCGCGTCGCGATTCCGTCGGGTGCGTCGACCGGCGTGCACGAGGCGGTGGAATTGCGCGACGGCGGGCCCGCCTTCGGCGGCAAAGGAGTGACGCAGGCGGTCGCCAACGCGAACGGCGAGCTCGCCGAGGCCGTGCTCGGCCTCGACGCCTCCGATCAGGAGGCGGTCGATCGGGTGCTGATCGAGCTCGACGGCACCCCGAACAAGGGTCGGCTCGGCGCGAACGCGATCCTGGGGGTCTCGCTCGCAGTCGCGAAGGCCGCCGCAGACGACGCCGGCGAATCCCTCTTCCGCTTTCTCGGTGGGGAGGATGCGACGACGCTGCCCGTGCCGATGATGAACGTGATCAACGGCGGCGCGCATGCCACGAACTCGATCGACTTGCAGGAGTTCATGGTCGTTCCGGTCGGCGCAGAATCGTTTGCCGAAGGCCTACGCGTCGGGGTCGAGGTCTACCACGCCCTGAAGAAGCTGTTCGACGAGCGCGGCCTCTCGACCGGCGTCGGCGACGAGGGCGGTTTCGCGCCCGATCTCGACTCGAGCGAGCAGGCGATCGAGTCGATCCTCGAGGCGGCGGAGCGAGCCGGTCATCGCGATCGCGTCGCAATCGCGCTCGATCCTGCGACGAGCGAGGTGTATCGCGAGGGCCGTTACCGCTTCGAAGGCCGCGAGTTGTCGTCGGGGGAGCTGCCCGGCTTCTGGCGCGGCGTCGTCGACGCCTATCCGGTCGTTTCGATCGAGGACGGTGCCGCCGAGGACGACTGGGATGCATGGAAGGCGCTGACCGACGAGCTCGGCGACCGTGTACAGCTCGTCGGCGACGATCTGTTCGTCACCAATCCTGAGCGGTTGCAGCAGGGGATCGATCGCGGTGTCGGCAACTCGATCCTCGTCAAGGTCAATCAGATCGGCACGCTGACCGAGACGATCGCGGCGGTGCGGCTCGCACAGGAGAACGGTTACACGGCCGTCATGTCGCACCGCTCGGGTGAGACCGAGGATGCGACGATCGCCGATCTCGCGGTCGCGCTCGGCACGGGGCAGATCAAGACGGGCGCGCCCGCCCGGAGCGACCGGGTGGCGAAGTACAACCAGCTCCTCCGCATCGAGGAGCAGCTCGGGCCGCGCGCCGCCTATCCGGGCTGGTCGGCCTTCCCGAGAACCTCGCGCAGCGGCTGAGGGATCTCGTCGAGGTCGAGCGCCTCGGCGAGCAGCGGCAGATACCGGTGGAAGCGCAGCGAGCTCGAGCGCAGCCAGCGGTGGAGCGCGAGGTCGACCGGCGTCTCGCGGTGCGCCGGTTGACGGCGCATCTTCGCGAACGCACCGGCGTCGACGATCGCGAGGACGCGCTCGACGCCGAGTGCGCGGATCAGCTCGCCTTCGAGGTCGGGCCTGCACACGTGCACGTCGTCGAGAACGCGGCGGAAGAGGTACGCCTCGTTCTCGTCGCAAAGGCCGCGCACGCGCGTGCCGGGCGGCAGGTCGGCGACGAAGCGCCGGATCGCCTGCGCGCCGCCGATCGGCGCGATCTCGATCCCTTCGGACCCGAGATCGCGTCCCTGTCGATGCGCGAGTAATTCCAGGACCGTGCGGTCGCTCGTCCCTTCCACCGCTATGAGTAACCTCGTTGTCATGCTCCCTGAGCGTCGCACGAAAATCGTCGCAACGATTGGACCGTCGTCGGAGACGCCGGAGCGTCTGCGCGCGCTCGTCGCCGCCGGCATGAACGCGGCGCGTCTGAACTTCTCGCACGGCAAGCACGAGGACCACGCCGAAGTCGTGCGGCGCATCCGCGAGGTCGAGGCCGACAGCGGGCACCCCGTCGCGTTGATCGCCGA
>JAICWC010000126.1 GCA_025934995.1 Thermoleophilia bacterium
GGCGACTCCGAGCTGGTCCTCGAAATGGACTGCGACTTCTCCCACGACCCGGCCGACGTGCCGCGACTGATCGCTGCGTGCGAGGCCGGCGCCGACCTCGCGCTCGGCTCGCGTTACGTGCCCGGCGGCGGAACCCGCAACTGGGGGCTCGTGCGACGACTCATCTCGTGGGGCGGCTCCTTCTACGCCCGCATGGTGCTCGGAGTCCGTATTCGCGACCTGACCGGCGGCTTCAAGTGCTTTCGGCGGCGTGTGCTGGAGACGCTGGACCTCGACGCGATCGAATCGAAGGGGTACGCGTTCCAGATCGAGACGACCTATCGAGCGCTTCGGGAAGGCTTTCAGGTTCAGGAGATCCCGATCGTCTTCGTCGACCGCACGGAGGGCACGTCGAAGATGAGCCGCGCGATCGTGCTCGAGGCGATGTTGAAGGTGCCGCTGCTGCGCTTCACGGCGAGATGAGCGACGCGCTGCTCCTCGAGTTCTGGGCGCCGTGGTGCAAGCCGTGCGAGAAGCTCGTTCCCGTGCTCGACGTCGTGTCGCAGCGCGTCCGCGTCGAGCGGGTGAACGCCGACGAGGATCCCGATCTCGCTGCACGCTACGACGTGCTCTCGCTGCCGACGTGCGTGCTGCTCGTCGACGGCGAGCCGCGTGGTCGCGTCGTCGGGTTGCGCAGTCTCGCGCATTTCGAATCATGGCTCGACGAAATGCTCCCAGCCGCCGAGCTGGGGAGCGACGCCTGACCCTGCCTCCACGCGTCCGATGACGGTGAAGCCGAGCGGCTCAGGTGTCGTCGCGAGCAGCTCGTAGTCCTCACCGAACGCGAGGTCGTCGCGTGTCGCGCCGGGCGCGAGCGGCACCGCCTCGAGATCGAGGGCGATGCGGACGCCGGAGCGCGACGCGATGTGCGACGCGTCGACGCCGAGCCCGTCAGAGATGTCGAGCATCGCCGTGGCGACGCGCGCCAGGCGCTTTCCCTCGTCGACCCGCCGCGGCGGCCGCGGCAGCCGTCCCTCCCGGAAGCCGACCGCAGTCGCTCCGAGCGGGCCCGTGACGACGACGTGATCGCCCGGCCGAGCGCCGGCACGCCCGGGCACGCGATCGCTCCGCCCGAGCGCGGTCACGCCGAGCACGACGTGCGGCGAGGCGGTCGTGTCGCCGCCACGCACCGGAACACCCGCCTCCGCGATTCCCTCGTACAGCGCAACTGCGTCGTCCAGGCATGGCGTGGCGAGGGACACGAAGAGCGCGAGCGGCTCAGCCCCAGACGCTGCGAGGTCGCTGATGTTGACGGCGGCCGCGCGGTAGCCGAGCTCGTGCCAGTCGAGCAGGTCGAAACGGAAGTGCACGCCTTCGACGAGGGCATCTTGCGTGACGACGAGCCCCTCTATCTCCGCAGCGTCGTGCTCGACGCCGACGATCAACCCACGCCGCTCGAGCGCCGCGAGGAGCTCGAGCTCTCTCACAGCTCCTCGATGCGTGTCCGCTCGTCGAGCGTCGCCGGGTCGAGCGCGTACAAGCCGTCGTACAGCCGAGCATGAAACGTGCCCGGACCGCCCGCGCCGTCGGCGGCGTCTTCGGCCGCGACGCCGAGAGCGGCGAGCGCTTCGGCAGCGGCCTCGAGCGGCTCCGCCGGCTTCCCGGCCAGGAAGGCTCCCGTGAGCGCAGACGATATGCAGCCGGTGCCCGTCACCGTGGCGAGCAGCTCGTGGCCGTTGTCGACCGCGAGCACGCGCGAGCCGTCGCTGACATGGTCGACCGGACCGGTGACCGACGCGATCGCCCCGAGACGGCGCGCCGCCGTTCGTGCGAGCTCGCCCGGCTCGAGGCCGGCGACGATCGACTCGACGCCGCGAACCTCCGCATGGGCGCCGACGAGCGTCGCGATCTCGCCGGGATTTCCGCGCACGACCGTGACGCCGATGCTGTCGAGCAGGCGATGCGCGGTCAGGGTGCGGTACTCGGTCGCACCGGCGCCCACGGGGTCGAGAACGATCGGGATGCCGCGTGCGGTTGCAGCGGCGCCGGCGAGGACCATCGACTCGACCCAGTGCGTCGAGAGCGTGCCGATGTTCAGGACGAGAGCCGAGGCGATGCCTGTCATCTCCTCGACCTCCTCGGCAGCGTGCGCCATCACGGGAAGCGCACCGAGCGCGAGCGTCGCGTTCGCGGTCTCGTTCATGACCACGAAGTTGGTGACGTTGTGGACGAGCGGCTTGCGCGCACGGATCGCGGCGAGCGTCGCCCCGGCCGAGATCATCGGACCCCCAGCACGTCGACGGGGCCCTCTCCCGCGCCGACCTCGACGAGGCCGCGCTCGACGGCGCGCGACGCGGCGGCGGCGGCTCCGCGGGCGGCTGTCAGGAGCGTCTCGCCGCGCGCAAGCAATGCAGCGAGTGTCGCCGAATGCGTGCAGCCGGCGCCGTGCGTCGCGGCGACGTCGTGACGCTCGACCGGGATCTCGACGTGCTCGCTGCCGTCGAACAGGTGGTCGACTGCTTCGTCGCCGTGGCCGCCCGTGACGATCACGGCCGCCGCACCGAGCTCGTGCAACCGGATCGCGAGCTCTTCGCGCGTCCCGGACCTGCCCGCGAGCGCTTGCGCCTCCGGGAGGTTCGGAGTCACGACCGTTGCGAGCGGGAAGAGGCGTCCCACGAGCGCCTCGACCGCGTCGTCCTCGAGCAGCTGGGCACCCGAGCTCGCGACCATCACCGGGTCGACGACGAGCGGCACGGGCCGGGCCTCGAGATACTCGGCGACGGTCTCGATCAGGAGCTTCGAGAAGAGCATCCCGGTTTTTGCGGCATCGACGCCGATGTCGTCGAAGATTGCGTCGAGCTGCGCGCGGACGAACGCCGGCGGGAGCTCGTGAATCGCGCTGACGCCGACGGTGTTCTGGGCCGTCAGGGCGACGAGCACGCTCGAGCCGTGCGCCCCCGCGGCGGCGAACGCCTTCAGGTCGGCCTGGATGCCGGCTCCGCCGCCGGAGTCCGACGTGGCGATGGTGAGGGCACGCGGGATCAGTGCCGTCAGGATAGGTGCCCACAATTGGGCAGGTGCGCGTGCTCGCATCGCTCGGGCTCGTCGGGATCCAGCAGGCGGTGCCGGGCCCACTGCCGTTCTCGATCGCGGTCTGCGTGCTCGCCGCGCTCGCCGGCGCGTGGGCGGTTGCGACACTGCGTCGGTGAGGATCCCGCCTGCGCTCGCCGCCAAGCTGACGGAACGCGTGCTCGAGCTGCTGCCGCCGCCACCCGCGCGGGTGCTCGAGGTCGGGTTCGCGGGCATTCACGCAACGCCTCTGCGCCTCGCCGGCTATACGGTCGAGGTCCTCGACGACGGTCGCGCGCGTGCGCGCGCGAATGCGGTCGAACGAGCAGGCGGCGTGATCGCCGCACCGTCGGGCCACTACGACGCCGTCGTCGCCCCTGCGGGAGCCGCCCTTACGGGCGTCGATGCCGGGCACGTGATCCGCCTTTGAGCTGGGACGATCTGCTCGCAGGCGAGGAGCTCGCGTATCTCGCAACGGAACCTGCACGCGAAGCGCTGCTTGCGCCCCTACCCGAGGGCGTGGCGTTCGACGCAGGTGTCGACGCGCTCTATGCCCACCAGCGGGAGACGTGGGACGCCGCGCAGCGGGGCGAGCACGTGATCGTCACCACGGGCACGGCGTCCGGCAAGACGCTGGCGTTCAACCTACCGGTGCTCGACGCGCTCGCACGCGAGCCGAAGAATCGCGCCCTCTATCTCTATCCGACGAAAGCGCTCGCGCAGGACCAGGCTCGCGCGCTCGCCGAGTTGGCGGTGCCGAAGGTGCGCGCTGCCGTCTACGACGGCGACACGCCGCAGGAACGTCGACGGCAGATCCGCCGCTGGGCGAACGCGATCCTCACGAACCCGGACATGCTCCACCTCGGCCTGCTGCCCCGGCACGATCTCTGGGCCGACGTGTTGCACAATCTCCGCTACGTCGTGGTCGACGAGGCCCACGTGTACCGCGGCGTCTTCGGCTCGCACGTGGCCAACGTCCTGCGGCGGTTGCGGCGGCTCGCGCGGATCTACGGAGCCGATCCGCAGTTCCTCTTCGCGTCGGCGACGATCGCCAATCCCGGCGAGCTCGCACACTCGCTGCTCGGCGTCGAGGCGACGGTGATCGGCGGGGACGCAGCGCCGCGCGCGGAGCGAACGGTCGCGCTCTGGAACCCGCCCCTGCTCGATCCAGATCTCGGCCTGCGGGCAAGCGCACTCGGCGAGGCGTCGCGCTTGCTCGCACAACTCGTGCAGCGCGACCTTCGGACGATCTGCTTCGCGAAGTCGCGGAAGGCCGTCGAGCTCGTCCACCGGATGGCGAGCGACCGGCTCGACGCGGAACGCAGGCGCCGGCTCGCGCCGTATCGGGCCGGGTACACGCCGCAACAACGTCGCGACATCGAAGGACGGCTGGTCGCCGGCGAGCTGCTCGGCGTGACGGCGACGGACGCGCTCGAGCTCGGCATCGACATCGGCCTGCTCGACTGCGCGATCTCGGTCGGGTTTCCGGGAACCGTCGCGAGCCTCCGGCAGCAATGGGGACGCGCCGGTCGGCGTGGGCGCGGGCTTGCGCTGCTCATCGCCTCGGAGGACGCGCTCGACCAGTACTTCATGCGCGAGCCGGAGACGCTGCTCGGCCGCCGGGTCGAAGCGGCGATCTCGGACTTCTCGAATCCGCGAATTCTGGACGGTCACGTCGCCGCGGCCGCGTACGAGGCGCCGGTCGACGACGCGGACCGCGCCACCCTCGGCGACGAAGCGCTCGCGCGGGCACCACACGTTCCGGAGCTGCAGCACACGAAGCATGGTTGGGTGTGGGCCGGCAAGGACTATCCCGCGGCGCGCACGCAGCTCCGTTCGGCAAGCCCAGACGCGTTCACGGTCGTCGACGCGAGCACCGGTGCGCTGCTCGGCATCGTCGAGCGCGAGCGCGCGTACTCCACGGTGCACCAGGGCGCCGTCTATCTTCATCTCGGGGAGCAGTGGCTCGTACGCGAGCTCGACCTCGAGGCGCGTCACGTGGTCGTCGAGCCGTTCGGCGGCGACTACTACACCCAGGCGAAGAAGGAGACGTCGACCGACATCGACGAGCCGCTTCGCGTGGAGCGCCGGAGCGGCCTCGACCTGACGTTCGGTCGCGTCTCGGTGACCGAGCAGGTGGTGGCGTACCAGCAAAAGCAGATCCGGGACCAGTCGACGATCGCGACGATTGCGCTCGACCTCCCGCAGACGACCTTCGAGACCGAGGCGGTCTGGTACGTCCCGACCGCGCGTCAGCTGGACGGGCTCGAGGCGATGCCGAAGCTCCTGTCGTCGCTGCACGCGGCGGAGCACTCGATGATCGCGCTGCTCCCACTCTGGGCGATGTGCGACCGCTGGGACATCGGCGGCCTGTCGACGAACCTGCACGCAGACACCGGACAGCCGACCGTCTTCATCTACGACGGCCACCCCGGCGGCGTCGGCATCGCCGAGCGGGGCTTCGAGCAGTTCGAGGGGTGGGTCGCCGACACGGCGCGCCTGCTCGCCGGCTGCCCCTGCGAGCACGGCTGTCCGTCGTGCGTGCAGAGCCCGAAGTGCGGCAACCTCAACGAATACCTGGACAAGGGGGGCGCGCTGACGCTGCTGCGCAGGATGTCGATTTCGGCGTGAGCCGTTCGTCGTATGGTCGACACACGACCACGAGGAGGCACCCGTGAAGTACGCGTTGCTGCTCTACGACAATCCGGCGAACTGGGAGAACGTCTCCGAGCAGGAGATGCAGTCCCTGTACGCCGACTACATGAGCGTCTCGAACGCGCAGGAGACCTACGGCGGCGCCGAGCTGCACCCGCCGCAGTCCGCCAAGACGCTCCGGCAGCCGAACGGCGAGCTGCTCGTCACCGACGGGCCGTTCACCGAGACGAAGGAGATCATCAGCGGCATCTACCTCGTCGATGCAGACAGCGAGGAGCGGGCGATCGAGCTCGCCTCGCAGATCCCTACGCTCTCGAAGATGGGCGGTGTCATCGAAGTGCGGCGGATCGTCGAGCGCTGACCCCCGCTCTCGTCCGCACCTACCGCGATGAACGCGCGCGCTGCATCGCGATCCTCGGCCGCGTCCTCGGCGACGTCGACCTGGCCGAGGACGCGGTGCAGGACGCGTTCGTCCGTGCCGCGGAGCGCTGGCCCGTGGAGGGCGTGCCGGAGAACCCCGGCGCCTGGATCCTCGTCACCGCGAGAAACCGTGCGATCGACCGGCTGCGCCGCGACCGCCGGCGCGCGGAGTTGCTGCTCGCGCGCGTCGAGGAGCTTCCGGTGGCGGAGGACGCCGTGATCCCGGACGAGCGGCTCGGGCTGATCTTCGCCTGCTGTCATCCGGCGCTCGCCGCCGATGCGCAGGTCGCGCTGACGCTCAGCCTCGTCGGCGGCTTGACGACACCGGAGATCGCGCGCGCCTTCCTCGTGCCTGAGCCGACGCTTGCCCAGCGACTCGTGCGCGCGAAGCGTCGGCTCCGCGACGACGGCGTCTCGCTCGCAGTTCCGCCCGATCACGAGCTGCCGGACCGGCTGCGTGCCGTGCTCGCGACGATCTACCTGATCTTCAACGCCGGCTACGGCCCGCCTGTCCGGACCGAGCTTTGCGCGGAATCGCTGCGGCTCGCGCTGCTGCTCGCGACGCTGATGCCCGACGAGCCGGAAGCGCACGGGCTGCACGCGCTGCTGCTCCTGCAGGACGCGCGGCGCGACGCGCGCGTGCGCGACGGAGCGCTCGTCCTCCTCGCAGACCAGGAGCGCGAGCTCTGGGACCGGCCGGAGATCGAGCAGGGCCGGGCGGCGCTCGAGCGCGCGCTCGTGTTGCGCTCGCCCGGTCCGTATCAGCTGCAGGCAGCGATCGCCGCGCTGCACGTCGAAGAGGAGACGGATTGGCCGCAGATCGCGCTCCTCTACGAACGACTCTTCGAGCTCCAGCCGTCGCCGGTCGTCGCCCTGAACCACGCGGTGGCGGTGGCGATGGCCGACGGCCCCGATCGCGGGCTCGAGCTGATGGACGACCTCGAAGGGCTGGAGAGCTACTACCTCTTCCACGCGACGAGGGCCGACTTCCTGCGCCGGCTCGGCGAGCCCGCGGGCGACGCATACGAGCGTGCGCTCGCGCTCGCGCCGAGCGACGTCGAGCGGGACTTCCTACGGCGCCGTCTGCTCGAGCACTGACCAGCCCTGGTCGCGCGCACGTTCGCGCTCCTCCGCCTGGGCGCCGCCGCGTAAGCCAAACAGACGCTTCGCGAACAGAAGGTAGACGACGATCACGAGGTTGACTGCGAGTGCAAGGGTCTTGAACCACGACACCTTGTTCGTCA
>JAICWC010000141.1 GCA_025934995.1 Thermoleophilia bacterium
CCGTGACGGGCGGCGCGCCGTACGCGAAGAACACGACGTCCTCGTCCGTCTCGTTGCGCGCCTGCATCGGCGTGCCGATGTGGACGACGGCGAGGTCGCCGGCCTGCAGGTCGACGCGCTCGGGCGGCTCGCCGAGGAGGATCGTCAGCGTGCCGCGCAGGCAGACGAACGTCTCTTCCTGACCGTTGTCCTGGTGACGCCGGCCGCGCGTCCGCGCGGGATAGCGCCACAGCCGCGCACGCGACTGCTCCAGCTTCGCCGGCTCGGTCACGTCCGCCGCCTGCCGCGGCGCCTGCCCTTCGTGGCCGGGGCGGTCTTCCCACTTCGCCTCGTCGAGGCGGACGACGTCGTAGCTCATGGGACGCGACGATACCCTGCGCGACAGTGGCCGAGAGTCGTCCAGCGGCGCTGCCGCCCGCCGAGCGGACCGTGGGACAGCTCGTCGCGGAGTCGATCCGCTTCTACGGCGAGCACTTCGGCCCCGTGGTTCTGCTCGGCATTCCGTTCCTCGTCATCGACGTCATCTCGCTGAACGCGAGCGTCACGGCGCAGACGATCGTCGCGTGGCTCCTCGGGCCGGTCGTCTGCGCCGCCTACGTCCGCGCGTGCATGCTCATCGGTCGGACGTTCTGGTCGTGGCGTGCATATGCCGTGGCGTTGATCGTCTACCTCCCGTTCCCCCTGCTCGTCCGGATCTACGTCCTGCCGGGCATCGCGTGGTTCGCGCTCGTCGGGCTCGCGGTGCCGGCGGCGATGTACGAAGGGCTCGGCGTGCGGGCCGCACTGCGGCGGGGCGTTCAGCTCGGCCGCGCGGACCTCGTGCACGCGATCGGCGGTCTCGCGACGGTCTGCATCGTCTACGGCGTCTCGCGTGGCGCGCTGCAGGTGCTCTTGCACACGCAGGGCGACCAGGCGCAGAAGATCGCCGTCGTCCTCGCCGACATCGTCCTCTCGCCGATCCTCTACGTCGGCGGCGCGCTGCTCTACGCCGACCAGGCGGCGCGCCTCGCTCCTGTCGAGTAGGTTCCGCCCATGCCGATCTACATCCTGCTCTCGTCGCTGTCGACGCAGGGCGTGCAAACGTTGAAGGCGAATCCCGACCGGCTGCGCGAGGTCAACCGCGACGTCGAGGAGCTCGGCGCGCGCGTGCTGCACCAGTGGGCCACGCTCGGCGAGTTCGACTTCGTCAGCGTCGTCGAGGCGCCCGACACCGCGACCGTCGCCCGCGTCTCGGTCGCGCTCGGAGCACGAGGCTCGACCCGCATCGCAACGCTGCCGGCGCTGACCGTCGACGAGTTCATCCAGACGCTGAGCTAGCGCTAGTCGCCGGGAGTTGCGGCGGCGACGCGGCGAACGGTGACGCCCCACGCCTTGCCGCTCGCGAACAGCTCGTCGGGATCGACCTCGTTCACCCAGCCGAGGAAGTGCGGCTCGGGATCGTCCTCGGTGCAGCCGTACACGGCGGGGTACGCAGGAACCGGATCGCCTTCGAGCACGCCGCGCGCGATTTCTTCCGCGCGGCGCTCCGCTTCTTCGGCCGCGGGGCCCTCCATGTAACCGCGAGGCATAGTGCCACTGTGCCTGACGCCCTCATCGTGCGCAATCTGCAGAAGCGCTATGGCTCGGTGCACGCGCTGCGCGGCGTCGACCTGGCGGTCGGCGAAGGCGAGCTCGTCGGGCTGCTGGGGCCGAACGGCGCAGGCAAGTCGACGCTCGTCAAGATCGCCGCGGGTCTCGTCCGCGCGACGAGCGGTGATGCGCAGGTCGCCGGCGCACGCGCAGGCTCGCGCCGTGCGCGCGGCGCGCTCGGCTACCTCGCCGAGCTGTTCCGCTTCCCCGGCTGGTACACGGCCGACGAGGTGCTCGAACTGCACCAGCGCCTCGCCGGCAGCAGAGGCGGCGCGCAGGAGCGCACGCGCCTGCTCGAGCTCGTCGCGCTCGCGGACGCGCGTGACCGTCGAGTGGACGGCATGTCGAAGGGGATGGCGCAGCGGCTCGGCATCGCGCAGGCTCTCGTGGGCGAGCCGCGGCTGCTGCTGCTCGACGAGCCGACGTCTGCGCTCGATCCGGTCGGCCGCCGCACCGTGCGATTGCTTCTGGAAGAGCTGCGTGGGCGCGGCGTCTCGGTCCTGCTCAACAGCCACCTGCTCTCCGAGGTCGAGCTCGTGTGCGACCACGTCGCGATCCTGCTCGGCGGCGAGGTCGTCGCCGCGGGCACGCCGCAGCAGCTCGCGCAGCCGCGCGGCGTCGAGCTCGAGACGGACGAGGGCATGCGAACCGTCGAGGGGGCGACGCGCGACGACGTGCCGCGCCTGATCGAAGAGGCGGTCCGCGACGGACGCCTCGTCTACGGGGTGCGCGTGCTGACGTCGACCCTCGAGGAGACCTACCTCGAGGCGGTCGGCGGGGAGACGTCGTGATCGCCGTCGCGACGATCGTCGAATACGGCTTCCGCGAAGCGGTTCGGCGGCGAGTGTTCACCGTCGTGCTGCTCCTGACCGCGGTCTTCCTCTTCCTCTTCTGGCTCGCGAACCACTTCGTGTTCACGCAGCTCGGCAACATCACGCCGCCCCAGGACGTGCACGTCGACACGCGGACGTTCGCGGGTGCGTTCCTGATGGGACTGGCGATGTTCGCGACGCTCTTCCTCGGCATCGTGCTCGCGGTCTTCCTGACGCTCGGCGTCGTCAGCGCCGACGCGGAGCGCGGCTTGCTGCAGCCGCTCGTCGTGCGTCCGATCGGCCGCGGTTCGCTCTTGCTGGCGCGGTTCGCCGGCGCAGCCGGTGTCGCCGTCGTCTACGTGCTCGTCGTCTACTTCGCCGCGATGTCGATCACAGGATTGACCGGACACTGGTGGCCCGACCGGATCGTCGCGCCCGGCGTCGAGCTCGCACTCGCGGCGATCGTCGTCGTGGCGCTGTCGCTGCTCGGCTCCGTCTTCCTCAGCGGCACGGCGAACGGGATCGCGATCTTCATGCTCTTCGGCGCCGGTCTCGTCGCCGGGCTGCTCGCGACGATCGGCCATGCCCTCAACTCGCATGCGGTCAAGACGGCTTCGACCGTCACCTCGTACGCGTTGCCGTTCGAGGGCGTCTACCAGGATGCGCTGCGGATGATCACCGAGAAGGCGTCGGGGCTCACCGGCTTCCTCCTGCAGCTCGGCCCGTTCGGCGGCGCGTACATCCACGGTTGGCCGATCCGCGTCTGGGCGGCCGTGTATCTGCTGCTCGTGCTCGTCGCAGCGGTCGCGGCGTTCAGCCGCCGGAACCTCTAGCGACCGCGATCTCCCCGGCGAGCCGCGCGTTCTGAGCGATCAGGTCCTTGTTCGCGCGCTGCGTACGGCCGCCGCTCTCACGGTGCAGGTACGAGAGCACGAACGGCGTCACCGACTGGCCGACGATCCGCTGCTCGCGTGCCGCGAGCAGCGCCTCGGTGATCAGGGGCTCGACGTCGTCGAGCGGTTCGTCAGGCGGGCGGCCGAGCAACAGGCCTGCGCCGCCGAGCTCCCAATGAGCGTGTGCGACGCGCGACGCCTCGTCCGCGCTCTCGACGCGCGCCGAAACGGGCGGTCCACCCGCGGCGGCATAGAAGAGGGGAAGCGTGTCGGCGCGGAAGCCGAGCACGGGCACGCCGAGCGACTCGAGCAGCTCCGCCGTCGCGGGCACGTCGAGCAGCGACTTGATCCCCGACGAGACGACGAGCGCCGGCGTGCGCGCGAGCTGTGCGAGGTCGGCGCTGACGTCCGGTGGATCCGGGAAGCCGCGATGGACCCCGCCGAGGCCGCCCGTTGCCAGCCACCGGATGCCGACGCGCTGCGCGGCCGCGAGCGTGCCGCCGACGGTCGTCGCGCCGACGGCGCGCTGCGTGACCGCGACCGCGAGGTCGCGCGGCCCGAGCTTGCGCGCGGTCGCGTCGAACCGTGCGAGCTCGTCCTCTGTCAAGCCGACCACGATCTCGCCGTCGAGCACGCCGATCGTCGCCGGCACCGCGCCGGCCGCGCGCACCTGCCGTTCCGATTCGAGCCCGACCTCGACGCCTTCGCCCGGTGGGAAGCCGTGCGCGATCAGCGTCGTCTCCAGCGCCACCGCGTGCGTGAGCGACTCCCGCACCTCCTCGCCGATGCGGATCAGATGAGTCCCTCGCGTTCCATTTCGACGAAGCGGGACCGCTCGTGCGGGCGCACCTCCGTGAAGCCGGCGCGCCGGTACGCGCGCAGCGCGCGCTCGTTCCAGGAGGCCACCCAAAGCCGGAACTTGCGCGGCCGCCATTCGAGCGTCGCGTAGTCGAGGCCGGCCTGGATGAACGGCTGGGCGAAGCCGCGGCCCGTCAGGTCGGGGCGCATCCCCAGGCCGAGCCGCACCTCGTCGCCCTCGCGCACGAAGTTGAAGAACCCGACGAGCTCGTCGTCGTCACCGATCACGGCGCGCAATCCTTCGCGTTGCGCGGGGTGCGCGAACAGCTCGACCTTGCGCGGATCGTTGGACGTGTCGTACCACTCGTACGGGAACTCGTACTGCCAGCCGGAGATGGCGGCTGCGTGTTCCTCCGTCAGCGGGACGACCTTCACGGCAACGACCCTACGCGTGCGACGCACCGAGCTGCGCACTCCAGGCCGCGGCGCGCCGCGTCCTCGAGCGAGCCGCCGAGCAGGAAGCCCGCGGCGAACGCGTCGCCCGCGCCCGTCGTGTCGACCACCTCGGTCTCGAGCGGCGCCAGGTCGAGGCGCGCATCCTCCGTGACGACGATGCAGCCGCGCGGCCCGCGCTTGATCACGCCGGTGGGGGCGGTCAGGTACGCGCCGCCGAGCATCTCCCACTCCGCCTCGGTCGCGAAGAGCACGTCGGGAGCGAGTGTGTCGAGGAGCTCGCGGAAACGCACGGGGCCGAAGGCGCGGACCTCCGTCCAGGCGGCGACGTCGACCGACACGCGCGCGCCGCGTTCGCGCGCGATGCGCGCCGCGAGCAGCGCGGCGTCGACGATCGGCTCGCGGAGCAGCGCGTACCCGGAGAGGTGTAGGACGTCGCACCCGTCGAGCCACGTCGCGTCGAGCTCGTCCGCGGACAGCGTCGGTGCGACGCCTCGGTCCGACGCCATCGAGCGCTCGCCGTGCTCGACGATCGAGACGACGACCCCCGTCGCCCCGGCGGCGACCGGGCCGACGAGCTCGATGCCGCGCGCCGCGAGCTCGCGCGTGACGAGCTCGCCCGCCGCGTCGTCCCCGCGCTTCGCGATGCACCGCGCGTCCGCGCCGAGAGACGCTGCCCAGGCCGCGACATTCGCCGCCTGCCCGCCGGCCACGGCCGTCGTCTGCGCCCGCACGTCGTCGCCGTGCGCGAGCGGCTGCTCGAGCCGGACGATCACGTCGAGCATCACGTCGCCGAGAGTTGCGATCCGCATTGGGGCACAATCGTCCCATGGACGGAGACGATCGGCTCGCACGTGCCCGCTCCTTCCTCGTCGGCGGCCTCGTCGGCGCGTCTGCTGCGCTCGCGACCGCCCGCCGTCGCCGCGAGGTCGAACGCCGCCGCCGCCACCGCAAGCTGCACCCGCCGGGCCTCGCGGCATTCGAGGAGGCTCCCTGTTATCGGGAGCTGCTCGCGGACGAGGCCGACCGTGTGGACCGGTAGCCTCGATCACAGTGCCGATCTACGAGTACCGCTGTCCCGAGGGGCATACGTTCGAGCGTTTCCAGTCGATGACCGCGCCTGCGCCGGAGAAGTGCGACGTCTGCGGTGCCGCCCCGCTCGAGATCGTGCTCTTTCCGGTCGCGATCCACTACAAGGGCTCGGGCTTCTACTCGACCGACTACGGCAAGGGGAAGCAGAAGGACGGCGCGGGCGAGTCGAAGCCGGCCGAGACGAAGAGCGACTCCAAGCCGGCGGAGACGAAACCGAAGCCGGCGTCTACTTCGTCTGAGTGAACGCCGAGTTGCCGCTCAGGCAGCCCGGGCCGTACGGCCCGTCCGCCGGGTTCGGCGGTTGCGCCGCGGAGTTGCCCAGCACTTCCTGAATCACGAGCGCGTCGTTCTCGGACGGCTGCAGATATCCGTCGCCCAGGTCACGCCCGCCGAGCCGACAGTGCAGCGTCGTTCCCGCGCGGAGCTTCACCCAGGCGAGCTGCACGAAGTCGTTCGTCGACAGATCCGTCGAGAGCGGCTTCAGCAGATCGCCGCCGCTGAACGGCAGGCGGAAGAACGTGCCCGCGCTCGCGAGCTTGCTCAGCGTCGCCTGCATCACCTGCTGCTGGTGAACACCGCGGCTGATGTCGGAATCCCCCGGGTTGAGGCGGTTGACGCGGATGCGCGAATAGATCAGGGCCATGTGCCCGCTCATGTGCGTCATCCC
>JAICWC010000176.1 GCA_025934995.1 Thermoleophilia bacterium
CAGGCGTGCACGAAGCGGTTCGCGTACGTGTCGCCCTCGGGAGCCTGCGGCTGCGCACCGGTGTGGCGTGCGATCGCGCGCGCACCGAGCTCGAGCGTCTCCGCCAACGCGAGCGGGAAGAACCGCTTCCGCATCTCCGCGTTCTTGACGTCCTTCGTCTCCGGATGCGTCGCACCGAGCGCGGCGTAGCCGGCGATGAGGATCGCCATCGGGTGCGAGCCCTCGGGGAACGACTCGACGATCGCGGCGATGCGCTCGCGGTCGACATCGGCGTCGTAGACCGCGCGTCGGAATGCCTGCCGTTCATCCTCGGTGGCGAGCTCGCCGTGCGCGAGCAGGTACGCGACCTCGAGGAAATGCTTCTGCTCCGCAAGCTGCTCGATCGGATAGCCGCGATAGCGGAGGATCCCCGCCTCGCCGTCGATGTACGTGATCGCGCTGCGCGCCGTCGCCGTCGCGAGCAGCGGCTGGTCGTACGAGACGAGACCCTGCTTGCGCAGCTCCGCGCCGTCGAAGGCGCCGTGCTCGTCGACCTCGACTTCGATCGTCTTCTTCGCCACCTAGACCCCCTGAAGCGTCCGCGTGCCGGGACCGACGTATCGCGCCGACGGGCGGAAGAGCACGCCGAGCCGCTTCTGCTCGAGAATGTGCGCCGACCAGCCTGCCGTGCGCGAGCACGCGAACATCGCGGGCGCGAGCGCAGGCGGAATCCCGGCGACGTCGAGGACGACGGCCGACCAGTACTCGACGTTCGTCCACGAGTGGGACGGGCTCTTCTTCGCAATCGCTTCGTGCGCGACCTGCTCGAGCTCTTCGGCGACGGCGACCCGCGGTGAGCCGAGCTCTTTCGCGACGCGCTTCAGCAGTCGCGAGCGCGGATCCTCGGCGCGGTAGATGCGGTGACCGAACCCCATGATCCGCTCGCCCCGCGCGAGCGCCTCGGCGACCCACTTCTCGGCGTCGCCGCTCTCGGCGACCGCGTCGAGCATCGGCAGGACGCGCGCGGGCGCGCCGCCGTGCAGCGGGCCCGACAGAGCGCCGACGGCCGACGACAACGCCGCCGCCGCGTCCGCGCCCGTCGAGGCGACGATGCGGGCGGTGAACGTCGACGCGTTCAGCCCGTGCTCGGCCGTGCAGATCCAATACGTGTCGATCGCCCGTGCATCCTGCTCGTTCACTTCGCCGCGCCAGGCGAGCAGGAACCGCTCCGCCGCGGTCTTCCCTTCCAGAACTTTCTCTTCCGGAACCGGCGGGGCGTCGGCGCCGCGCGCCGACTGCGCGACGATCGAGAGCGCGGCCGCGGAGAGCCGGCGCAGGTCTTCCTTCGCCTGGTCGTCGTCGATGTCGATGAACTGGCCGAGGTCCCACCTGCCGCCGAGGCTCGCGAGCGCGGTCTGCAGATCGCCGATGTAGTGACCTGTGCGCTGCTCGAGCTCGCAGTAGGCGGCGGGGAGGCCGGGCTCGAACGAGTCGTCGACGAGCAGGCCCCAGACCTGCTCGAAGGGGACATGCCCGACGAGGTCCTCGATGTTGACGCCGCGGTACCGGAGCTCGCCGCCCTCCTGGTCCGGCTCGGCGATCTCCGTCTCGACGGCGACGACGCCGGCGAGGCCTGGAACCAACTCCGTCATGCGTGCATCTCCTCCAACTCGAACTCCTGTCCGATGTTCCGCTCCCGCGCAGCACGCAACACGAGCGCTGCCGCGGCGAGGTCCTGGATCGCGACCCCGACGGACTTGTACAGCGTAATTTCGGCGTCGCTCCCTCTGCCGGGCCTACTGCCCGCCACGAGCTCCCCGAGCTCCACGGCCGCCGCGGGATCGACTCCGGCCAGCTCGACGGCGCCCGCCGGGGGCGCCGCGAACGACGACTCGCGGAGCTCGACGCAGACGATGTCGGCCCGTTCCACGATCGTCCGGTCGAGCTCCGATCCGGGCGGGTGGTAGCCGACGGACGTGACGTGCGTGCCCGGGGAGAGCCACTCGGCGCGGACGACCGGCTCCTCTGCGGCCGTCGTCGCGGCGACGACATCGGCTCCGCGCACCGCCTCCTCGAACTCGCCGCGCCCGGCGACCCGCACCTCGGTGAAGTCCCGCACGCGTTGGAACATCTCGACTGCGGCGCGGCTCTGCACGCCCGTCCCGAGAACCGCGAGCACCTTCGCGTCCTCACGTGCGAGCAACTTCGTCGACAGCGCCGCCGCGCCGGCCGTGCGCATCGCCGTGATGTACGTGCCGTCGAGCAACGCGAGCGGCGAGCCGTTCTCCGGCTCGAAGAGCATGATCGCCGCTTGATGCGTCTCGCGGTCGGTGTTCTCCGGGAACAACGACACGAGCTTGCACCCGAGCCCCGCCGACGGAAGATAGGCAGGCATCGCCCCGAGCAGGCCGACGGGTGCGAAGGCGGCGATCCGCGGCGGCATCGATGCGTCGCCCGCCGACAATTCGGCGTGTGCCCGCGCGAGCGCGTCGATCAGCTCGTCGAGGTCGAGCAGCGTCTCGACGTCACGGCGCGAGAGAACGAGCATGCGTTGACGTTATAGGCAGGGGCTTCACGGGCGGTTTGGAGTCGACGAGCACGGCCGCGACGAGGAGCACGGCCATCGCGACGGCGCTCTCGGCCCAGAGCGACCCTCGCACGCTTCGCCCGAGGAGCTGGTGCAGCGCGCCCCAGCAGAGCGCGACCGAGACGAGGGCGAGCTTGACGAGCAGGATGCGCCCGTAGTGCGTCGTCCAGAGGTCGTTCAGCGCCGGGAAGCGCTCGACGCTCAGGTACGTCCCGGCGAGGATCAACACGGCGACGCACGTCATCGCGAGCCGAGAGAAACGGCGGAACGAGTCCGCGTTGCGCGCGACGACCGCGAGCTGCACCAGCCCGCCGATCCACAACGTCGCCGCCGAAAGGTGCAGCCAGTCCGCGACCGACTCCGCCACCGTCGCGGACGAATGGCCGGAGAGCGAGAGCCCCGAGCCGAGGCCCAAGCCGAGCACGAACGCGACCCGCAACAGCGCGCGCCGCTCCGTCAGCCACGCGAGGAAGAGCAACGCGGTGACGAGCGCGAACCCGAGCTCCATGGCGATGAACGCCTGGCCGAAGCGCGTGCCGCCCGAGATCGGCGAGAGGTCGCCGTAGAGGAACGCCGTGAAGGGCAGCTGCAACGCGTCTTCGGCGCGGAGGAGGAATGCCGTGATCCCGACCTCGAGCGTGACCACTGCGCCCGCCCCGACGACGAACCAGAAGCGGCGGCGGTCGGAGACGCGCTGCACGAGGAGGTCGAAGCCGAGCCCGCCGACGAGGAGTGCGAGGCCGAGGAAGTAGAGCCAGCGCACCACGTGCTCCGTCGTCGTCGGCCCCTGCGCCCCGACCGCATCGGTCACGAGCGGCGCGCGCACGCGCACGCCGAA
>JAICWC010000193.1 GCA_025934995.1 Thermoleophilia bacterium
AGCGCGACGAGATCGCGCTCCGTCTCGCGCAGCCCTCGTTTGCGGTACCGGCGCAGATCCGCTGCGGCGAACTTGCGGTTGAAGAACCTTCGGTAGTCGCTCGCACAGCAACCCGGCATCAGTGCCGGACATGCTCGCAGTTCTTCGCGATGTGATCGAGCGGGCCGGCGCCCTCGACGGTGTCGATGCCGGGGCCGCAGTCGACGACGTCGTGACCGTTGCCCGGAATGATCGTGTCGTTGCCCGCGCCCCCGAAGATGCGGTCGTCGCCGGGCCCTGCGAGGATGAAGTCGTTCCCGGCCCCGCCGAAGATCGTGTCGTTCCCGTTCTCGCCGTAGATCGCGTCGTTGCCGCCGAGCCCGTGGATGACGTCGTTGCCCCCGAGACCGTTGATGCGGTCGAAGTACTGCGAGCCGGCGAGCCGATCGGCGCCCTCCGTGCCGGTGAAGCGGCAGATGTTCGAGCGGCGCGTGAAGCGGGAGCCGATGTCCGGCCGGCCGACGTAGATCCCCCAGCGCCTGCACTCCTGCCCGGCGGACACCGCAATGAGTGCGCCGGTGGGCGACCAGCGCGGCGGCGAGTACGGATGCACGTCGTCCGCGAGCTTGTACGTCTTGCTCCCGTCGTCGACGTAGAGCGCGAACTGGTACTGCGTCGCGCCGCCGATCAGGTGCTGCTGGTCGCTGATGAACGCGATGCGGTTCCCGAACGGCGAGTACTGCGGGAACCTGCCGGGATCGAGATCGCGCTCGCCGCCGCCCTCCGCGCCGATCGTCCGCACCCGGCCGGCGCGGTCGAACGCGATCGTCTTGCCGTCCGGTGACCAGGACGGGTTTGCGCCCTGCGTCAGCACGTGCGACCCCGAGCCGTCGGCCTGGACGACGACGAGCGAGTCCCCGGTCGAGATGGCGATCCGCGTGCCGTCGGGCGACCACGCGGGCCCGACGACGTCGCTCGAGCTCGGATCGATGCCGGTGGCGATCGCCTTCTCGCCGCCGGACGGCGTCAGCGGCGCGACGTAGAGCGTGCCGGTGCGCAGATACGCGACGCGCCCGCCGTCCGGAGAAGCGGAGGCGTCGCCGCCGAGGAACTCGTTGAGCGGGCGGTCCTCGAACGAGTCGCCCTGCAGCAGCGTGTGCTCGCCGTCGATCTGCACGAGGAGGTCCTGCGTGCCCGGCACCCAGCCGCGCAGGATCCCGTTGTTGACGACGTGCACCGACTTTCCGGCCGACGTCATGTCGAGGATCCGCGGCGTCTGGCCGAAGGCCGAACGCGCGAAGGCGACGTCGACACCGTTCGACGACCACGCCGGCAGGCTGTCCTCGATGTCGTCCTTGCTCGGGCCGGCGTTCGCGCGCGCGAGCTGGCCTGCTGCGAGGAGAACGGTGACGAGGCCGAGGACGACGACGAGCAGCTGCTTCTTCACGGGACCACGGTAGGTACCGTCCGTCAAGCCCTTATGAGCCATTTGAAAAGAGTGTTGTGAGCAGCGACTACGTCTTCACGATGTACCGGGCCGACAAGTTCTACGGCCCCGACCGCCAGGTGTTGGCGAACATCTCCCTGTCGTTCCTGCCCGGCGCGAAGATCGGCGTGCTCGGTCCGAACGGGGCCGGCAAGTCGACGCTCCTCAAGATCATGGCCGGCAAGGAGGAGCCCTCTTCGGGTGTGGCCGAGCTGGCGCCGAACGCGACCGTCGGCTTCCTCGAGCAGGAGCCGGACCTCGATCCGGCCAAGACCGTGCGCGAGAACGTCGAGGACGGCGTGCGCGAGCTCCGCGACCTGCTCGACCGGTTCAACGAGGTCTCCGCGAAGTTCGCCGAGGCGGACGCAGACTTCGACGCGCTGCTGGCCGAGCAGGCGAAGGTTCAGGACGCGATCGACCGCGCCGACGCATGGCAGCTCGAGGATCACCTCGACCACGCGATGGATGCGCTGCGGCTGCCCGAGGGCGACCGCGACGTGACGACGCTCTCCGGCGGCGAGCGGCGCCGGGTCGCGCTCTGCCGGCTGCTCCTCTCCGCGCCCGACCTGCTGCTGCTCGACGAGCCGACGAACCATCTCGACGCGGAGTCGGTCGCCTGGCTCGAACGCTTCCTCGAGAACTACAAGGGCACCGTCGTCGCCGTCACGCACGATCGGTATTTCCTCGAAAACGTCGCGCAATGGATTCTCGAAATCGACCGAGGCCGCACGTATCCCTACGAGGGCAACTACAGCTCGTGGCTCGAGCAGAAACGCAAGCGTCTCGCGGACGAGGAGAAGCAGGAGTCCGCGCGGCAGCGAACCCTCGCGCGCGAGCTCGAATGGGTCCGCGCCTCGCCGCGCGCGCGTCAGG
>JAICWC010000102.1 GCA_025934995.1 Thermoleophilia bacterium
GTCGAGGAGCTGGACGGCGCGTTCGCCGTCTACGCGGACGAGCCGCCGATCGGCTTCGACGTCGTCGAGACCGGCGACGTGCCGGAGGGGTGGGAGGACGGCTGGCGCTCCTTTCATCACGGGGCCAAGGTCGGACGCTTCTGGGTCGGGCCACCGTGGGAAACCATCGTCATCGACCCGGGCCGCGCGTTCGGCACGGGCGCGCATCCGACGACGCGGCTGACGCTCGAGCTCATGCAGGAGCTCGAGCCGGGCTCGCTGCTCGACATCGGCTGCGGCTCCGGCGTGCTCTCGATCGCGGCGGCGAAATTCGGCTTCACCCCCGTGAGCGGGATCGACGTCGACGAGGCGGCCGTCGCAACCACACGGCAGAACGCGCAGGCGAACGGCGTCGAGGTCGAGGCGCGGCTCGCCGACGCGTTCCTCGACGAGCTACCGCGCGTCGACGTCGCCCTCGCGAATGTCGCGCTCGACGTCGTCGAGCGGCTGCTGCCGCGGCTCTCGTGCGAGACGGTGATCACGTCCGGCTATCTCGCGCGCGACCGGCCACGGGTCGAAGGCTGGACGTTCGCGGGACGGCGCGAAGTGGACGGCTGGGCGGCCGACCTGCTTACGCTTCAGCGGTGACGACGTTCAGCGTCCGGTTCCTGGGCTGCAAGGTCTCGCACGTCGACGCACACGAGGTGCGGGAGCGCCTGCTCGCCGACGGTCACACCGAGGCGGAGAATGCGGAGATCGCGGTCGTGAACACGTGCTGCGTCACCAACGAGGCGGTCGCGAAGTCGCGCAAGGAAGCGGCACGCGCTGCGCGCACGCACCGCCGCGTCTACGTCACGGGGTGCGGAGCGAACCTCGCGGCCGAGGCCTTCGCGGGCCTTCCCGGAAATGTCACCGTCGTCGCCAAGCGCAGCGAAGAGACACCGGCCTTCGTCGCCGGCGACGTCGGAGCGATCGGCTGCGTGCAGGCCGACGCACGTCTCGATCGCGTGCGTGCGTTCGTCAAGGTGCAGGACGGCTGCTCGTTCTCGTGCAACTTCTGCGTCATCCCGCTCGTGCGCGGCGGTTCCCGCTCGCGCGCGGCCGAGGCGGTGCTCGGGGAGATCCGCCGGCGCGTCGCGCAGGGACACCGCGAGATCGTGTTGACCGGCATCAATCTCGGCTGCTACCGCGATCGGCATGCGGGATACGACCTCCCGCGTCTCGTCCGGGAAGCGGGTGAGCTCGTCGAGCGCCTGCGGCTCTCGTCGATCGAGATCAACCACGTCGACGACGAGCTGATCGGCGCGCTGCGCGAGACGCCGAGCGTCGCCCGGCATCTGCACGTGCCCCTGCAGTCCGGCGACGACGGCGTGCTGCGCGCGATGGGGCGCCGCTACACGGTCGCGACGTATCGTCGCAGGCTCGCGCCGCTGCAGGAGGAGTTCAACCTGACGAGCGACGTCATCGTCGGCTTCCCGGCCGAGACCGAGCGCGCGTTCGAGAACACGCTTGCGACCGTGCATGCCGCCGGCCTGACGAAGATCCACGTCTTTCCGTACTCGCCCCGCCCCGGCACGCGCACTGCCGCGGACGATCCCGTGTCGGCGAACGCGAAGCGCGAGCGTGGCGCCCGGCTGCGTGCGGCCTCGCACGACGCGTGCCTCGCGCGGTGGCGCACCAAGGTCGGCGACGAGGACGTCGTGCTGGTCGATCGGCCGGGCCGCGGCTACGGCGACGACTACACACCGTGGCTCGTCGACGGCGAAGTCGGTACGTTCGTCCGCGTGAAAGGCAGAGCAGTGACCGACGCCGGAGTCCTCGCATGAGCGATTGCCTCTTCTGCACGCTCTACCGCGACGGTGACCACGTCGCCTCCACCGACGGCTTCGTCGCGATCCGCGACATCAATCCGCAGGCCGATGTCCACCTGCTCGTCATCCCGGAGCGGCACATCGCGAGCTTCCACGAGATCGAGCAGTTCTCCCCCGACGAGGACAAGCGGATGCTCGACTTCATCGCCGACGTCGCTGCACGCAACGATCTGAGCGATTACCGTGTCGTCGTCAACGCGGGCCCCGGCGCGGGGCAGACGATCTTCCACCTGCACTGGCACGTGCTCGGCGGGCGGTCGATCGGGAGAATGGCATGACGCGGATCACCGAGATCGAAGACGAGATCAAAGAGGCGATGAAGGCGCGCGACGCGGAGCGCCGCGACGCGCTGCGCCTGATCGTCAACTCGCTGAAGAACTCCGAGAAGGAGCTGCAGCGGCCCCTCTCCGAGGACGAGGAGCTGCAGGTGCTGCAACGCGAGCGCAAACGGCGGATCGAGGCGGCGGAGGCGTTCCGCTCCGGCGGCCATCCGGACCGGGCGGAGGCGGAGGAACGCGAGCTCGCGATCCTCCAGGAGTTCATGCCCGAGCCGCTCTCCGAGGAGGAGATCGAGGAGATCGTCGACGATGCGATCGCCGAGGTGGGTGCGACGAGCATGGCCGACCTCGGCCGCGTGATGGCCGACGTCATGCCGCAGACCGCCGGTCGAGCCGACGGCTCGGTCGTCTCCCAAATCGTCCGCGAAAAGCTCGCGTGACCGTCGACGAGTATCTCGCCGACAAGAAACCCGAAGCAGTCGAGCTCTTCCACCGGTTCGCCGCGCTCGTCGAGGCGTGCGGCCCCTCCGAGGTCGTGCCGCGCAAGTCGATCGTCTACTGGAGGCGCGACCGGATCTGGGCCGGCGCGTTCTGCAACGGCAAGAAGCTCGAGCTGAACATCGACCTGCTGCGCGAGGTCGACCATCCGAGGAACCTCGCCGTCATCCCGCACACGAAGCAGGTGCTCACGCACCGCATGCGGATCACCGAGCTCGATCAGCTCGACGACTCGATCGCCGCATTGCTGCGCGAGTCGTACACGGAGGTCGGGCCCGGAACACGCAACCTCGGCCGATGATCCTCCGCGTCGTCGGCGACGTTCTCCGCTGCCGTGATCTGAGGCGCATCCTCCTCGCATTCGTCTGCTTCAACGCAGCCGAATGGGGCGTCTGGATCGCGATGCTCGTGTACGCCTACGGACACGGCGGCGCGACGACCGCAGGCGTCGTGGCGGTCGTGCAGCTCATCCCCGCCGCGCTGTTCGCGCCGATTGCGGGCTCGCTCGGCGATCGGTATCCGCCGACGCGTGTGCTCGCCGGCGGCTACGTCGCGCAGGCGTCGGCGATGGGAGCCACCGCCGCTGTCCTGCTCGCGCACGGTCCCTCGGTTGCCGCCTACGCACTCGCCGCGCTCGCCGCCACCGCAGTGACAGTGACACGACCCGCACAGGCGGGGCTCCTGCCGGGACTGGCGCGCACGCCGGAGGAGCTGACAGCGGCGAACGTGGCCGCCGGCTGGATCGAGAGCATCAGCGTTCTCGCCGCCCCGGCACTGGCCGGTCTCATGCTGGGGCTCGGCGGCGCCGGAACGGTCTTCGCCGCGATGTCGGTCGTCGTGCTCGCCGGCGCGCTGTGCGTCGTGCCCGTGGACGGACCTGCGGCAGGCGGGTCCGGGTCGAATGCTCCGGCGGCGCTCCGCGCCGCCGCCGAGCCCGGCCCTCGCGCCCTCGTCTGGCTGCTCGCCGTCGAGGCAGTCGCGATCGGCGCACTCGACGTTCTCTACGTCGTGTTCGCGGTCGGCGTCCTTCGGGACGGCGGCTCCTCGGCGGGCTATCTCAATGCGGCGTTCGGCGTCGGCGGCGTACTCGGCGTCGGCGCGACAGTCGCGCTCGTGGGCCGGCGCAGGATCGCGCCGCCGCTCCTCCTTGCGCTCGTTGTCTGGTCTGCTGCATTGGCCGCCGTCGCGGTCGCGCCGTCGTTCGCCGTCGCAGCCGTTCTCCTCGCCGCCGCTGGAGTCGGTCGCACCGTGTTCGACGTCGCCGGCCGCACGCTGCTCCAGCGGATCGCCGCGCCCGACGCGCTCGCGCGCGTCTTCGGCCTGCTCGAGTCCGCGTCGATGGGGGGGCTTGCGATCGGCTCGATCGCCGCCTCGGCCTTTGTCGCGCTAACGGGTGGACGCGGCGCATTCGTGTGCCTCGCGGCGACGCTGCCCGTCGCAGCGCTGCTCGTCGTGCGTCCAGTGCTCGCCGCGGACTCGGCGGTGCTGCCCGTGGTCGAGATCGCGCGGTTCCGCGCGTCGCGGATCTTCTCGGCGCTCGGGGCGCCGGCTCTCGAGGGCCTTGCGCGCGCGGTCGCACCGATGCACTTCGCGGCCGGGACCGCCGTCGTCCGCGAAGGCGAGCCGGGCGACCGCTTCTACCTGGTGGCGGACGGCGAGGTCGACGTCAGTGTCGGCGGCGGGCATGTGACGACACTCGGGCGGGGCGACTGCTTCGGCGAGATCGCGCTCCTTCGCGACGTGCCGCGAACCGCGACCGTGACCGCACGCACCGACGTGCAGCTCGACTCGCTCGACAAGGAGACGTTCGTCGCAGCGGTCACCGGCCATCTCCCGAGCGAGCATGCAGCGGCCGAGCTCGTGCAGGGCCGGCTCGAGCGCGCGAGCCTACACTGACCGCGTGCACGAGGTTCTGGACGTTCCGAACGAGGTTGCTGCCGAGCTTGCCGGCATCGGCGACGGCGTGCTGGGCGCGCTGCGCGACCGGCTCGGCTGCGCGATCAACCTGCGCGGCAACCGCCTGACGCTCGACGGCGAGGACGAGAAGGTCGTCACGGCGCGCGCGGTCGTCGAGGAGCTCGTCGAGCTCGTCGAGAGCGGCCAGGAGATCGGGGCGGGAACCGTCGACACCGTGCTGAGCGCGATCGACGAGTCCGAGGACGTCCGCGAGATCTTCGAGGACGTGCTCTGGTCGCACCGTGGCAAGAAGATCACGCCGAAGACGGTCACACAGAAGAAGTACGTCGACGCGATCCGCAAGTGCACGATCACGTTCGGCATCGGCCCGGCGGGGACGGGTAAGACGTACCTCGCGATCGCGCTCGCGGTCGCGGCGCTGAGCGAGCGCCAGGTCGGCCGGATCATCCTCACGCGTCCGGCCGTCGAAGCGGGGGAGCGCCTCGGCTTCCTGCCCGGCGACGTCCTCGCGAAGGTCGACCCGTACATGCGGCCGCTCTTCGACGCGCTCTACGACACGATGGATCCCGAGAAGCTGAATGCATTCATCGAGCGCGGCACGATCGAGGTCGCGCCGCTTGCGTTCATGCGGGGGCGTACGCTCAACGACAGCTTCATCATCCTCGACGAGGCGCAGAACACGTCACCCGAGCAGATGCAGATGTTCTTGACGCGGCTCGGCTTCGGCTCGAAGGTCGTCGTCACGGGCGACCAGACGCAGATCGATCTGCCGCGCGAGCAGGCGTCGGGCCTGATCCAGGTCCAGAACATCCTCGGCGGAATCAGCGGCATCGAGTTCGTGCATTTCAGCCACCAGGACGTCGTGCGGCACAAGCTCGTGCAGCGGATCGTCGAGGCGTACAAGCTGCACTCGGAACCGCGCAGCAGGTGATCGAGATCGAGGTCGACAACCGCTCGGGCGTCGACGTCGACGAAGCGGCGGTGTGCGATCTCACCCGGCGGGTGCTCGCGGGCGAGGGGATCGGTGCGGGGGAGCTCGGGATCGCGTTCGTCGGGCCCGAGGAGAGCCGTGCCCTGAAGGCGGAGCACCTCGGTATCGACGAGGCGACCGACGCGCTCGCCTTCCCGATCGATTCGCGCGAGGCGCTGCCCGAGGGACTACCCCGGCAGCTCGGCGACGTCGTCGTCTGCCCGCAGGTGGTGGGGGAGGAGTGGCGCGCCCCGCTCGTCCACGCCGTGTTGCATCTGCTCGGGTACGAGCACGGGCCCGAGATGGAGGCGCAGGAGGCGTTGTACGCATGAGCGCACCGGCGCCCGGCCGCGCCCCGACGCTGCTCGACAGCTTCAACTACGCGTTCGAGGGGATCATCCACGTCCTCCGCACGCAGCGGAACCTGCGTATTCACTTCGCGATCGCCATCGCCGTCATCGCGGCCGCGGCCGCACTCGGCGTCGGCCGGATCGAGCTGATGGCGCTGTTGCTCGCGATCGCGTTCGTGCTCGTCGCGGAGATGGTCAACTCCGCGATCGAGGGTGCGATCGACGTCTCGACGACGTCGTTCGACCCGAATGCGAAGCTCGCCAAGGACGTCGCCGCCGGCGCCGTGCTGATCGCGTCCGTCACCGCGCTCGCCGTCGGCTATCTCGTGTTCGCGCACGCTGCCGCACATCGCAGCGCCCGCATCCTCGACCGCGTCCGTGACGCGCCTGCCGAGATCACGCTGACCGCGCTCTTTCTCGTCGTCCTGATCGTGATCGCGACCAAGGCGTGGACCGGACGCGGAACGCCGCTGCGGGGCGGCCTGCCTTCCGGCCATGCTGCGCTCGCGTTCGCCGGCTGGATGGCGGCGACCTATGTGATCAACGACGATCACCGCTTCCTCATCTCGTCGCTGACGTTCGTCATGGCGCTGCTGGTCGCCCAGACGCGCGTCGAGGCCGGCGTCCACTCGGCGCTCGAGGTCCTGTACGGCGGACTGCTCGGCGCGCTGATCACCCTCGTCGTCTTCCAGGTGCTCCAGTGAGCGACCTGCTCGAGACTCAGAAGCGCTACTACGCCGCACGGGCACCCGAATACGACGACTGGTGGTACCGGCGCGGCCGCTACGCCGTCGACCCCGAGACCGAGCGCGCCTGGAACGACGACATCGCCGAGGCCGAGCGTGCCCTCGACGCGTTCGGCGTCCACGGCGACGTCGTCGAGCTGGCGGCGGGCACCGGCATCTGGACGCGCCGGCTCGTGCAAGCTGCAGACCGCGTCGTCGCGCTCGATGCGAATCCCGAAGTCCTGGCGTTGAACACGGCGCGCGCCGACAGGCGCGCGGTCGACGTCTTCACGTGGCAGCCGGACGAGCGTTACGACCTCTGCTTCTTCTCGTTCTGGCACTCGCACGTCCCCGATGACCGGCTCGACGACTTCTGGCGGACCGTACGCGCAGCGCTGAAGCCCGGCGGGCGCGTGTTCCTCGTCGACAACGGGGCGGGCGACCTCGCGCACGCCTCGCGGAAGACGGCCAGAACCGAGACGCGCACGGTCGCCGACGGACGCGAGTTCGAGATCGTCAAGCGCTGGTGGCTGCCCGAGGAGCTCGAGCAGCGCGTGGCGGCGCTCGGCTTCGACCTAGACCTGCGTCTGACGGCGAACGGCTATTTCCTGTACGGCGGCGGCCGGTGACCGGCGAGCAGCTCGTCGCCCGCGCGGAAGAGGCGGCGCGCGCCGCGTACGCGCCGTATTCGAACTACCGCGTCGGGGCGACGCTGCTCCTGAAGGACGGCCGCGCGATCGACGGCTGCAACGTCGAGAACGCCGCGTATCCGCTCGGCGTGTGCGCGGAGCGGACTGCGATCGCGAAAGCGGCGAGCGAGGGCGTGCGTCCGGGCGACATCGAAGCGATCGGCATCACGGCGTCACCGTGCGGTGGGTGCCGGCAATGGCTGCACGAGTGGAGAGTCGAGCGCGTGTACTTCCGTCGCGCCGACGGATCGATCGCCGACTACGCGCCGGCGTCGGAGCTCTTACCCGACACGTGGGACCTGCCGTGAAGTCCGGCTTCGTCGCGGTCGCCGGGCGGCCGAACGTTGGCAAGTCGACGCTCGTGAACGCGATCTGCGGCCGCAAGATCGCGATCGTCTCGGACAAGCCGCAGACGACGCGCCGCCGTATCTTCGGCGTCGCGAACGGCGACGACTACCAGCTCGTGCTCGCCGACCTGCCCGGATTCCAACGGCCGCAGGACGCGCTCACCGAGCGGATGCAGAAGACGGTCGACTCCTCGTTCGAGGACGTCGAGGGCGTCCTCTTCGTGTTGTCCGCGCGCGAGCGCATCGGCGCCGGCGACCGCTTCATCGCGCAGCGGGTGTACGCACTCGGCGTGCCCGTCGTGATCGCCGTCAACAAGGTCGACCGCCTGAAGGCGGGCCACATCGCCCAGCAGATGCAGGTGGCAGCGGCCCTCGGGCCGTTCCACGCGGTGCACCCGGTCAGTGCGAAGACGGGCGACGGCATTCCCCAACTGCGTGACGAGCTCGTCGGGCTCCTCGACGAAGGGCCGCTCTACTTCCCGCGCGAGCAGGCGACCGACATGAGCGACGCCGACCAGATCGGCGAGCTGATCCGCGAGAAAGCCCTCTGGCTGACGCGCGACGAGGTGCCGCATGCGATCTCGGTCGAGATCGACGAGCTGGCCGAGAAGTCGGTGCGCGCATTCTTGCTCGTCGAGACGGAGTCGCAGAAGCAGATCCTCGTCGGCAAGGCCGGCTCGATGATCAAGCAGATCGGCACGCGCGCACGCCCCGAGATCGAGGCGCTGCTCGGCCGGCCGATCTACCTCGATCTCACCGTGAAGGTCCGGCCGCATTGGCGCCGCAACGAGGCGACGCTCGAGCGGCTGGGCCTCTAACCCGCGGCAGCCAGGAACGCGCGGAAGAGCTGCGCGCCGAGCGGCCGCCACGCCGCCAGCTTCCCGCTGACGTCGCCGAGCGGACGATCCGGGAACCACGACAGGAAGCTCGGCCGCTCGAGCTCGGGGTGGAATTGCACGGCCCACGCGCGCGCCCCGGCGCGGAACGCCTGCACGCACGGCCCATCGGCGAGCAGCACGGCCTCGCGCGGTAGCGCGCACGCGTACGCGTTCCCGTTGAACGGCTCGAACTCGCGGGGGAGCGCGCCGAGGACGGGGTCGGCGATCCCTTCTTCGGTCAGCGTGGTTGGATAGAAGCCGGCGAGCTGTTCGTCCCGGCGTTCGACGGCTGCGCCGAGCGCATGCGCGAGCGCCTGGGCACCGAGGCAGACCGCGAAGAGGGGCACGCCGTCGGCGACCCAGGCCTCGAGTGCGGCGTATTCGTCCTCGAGCCACGGGTAGCGCGCCTCCTCGCCGACGTTCTGATGGCCGCCGAAGATCGCGACCGCGTCGACGTCCCGCGGCGGCGGCCCTTGCCGCGGCATGTCCCACGCCTGCAACTCGTGTCCGTCGGCGGCCGCGACGTCGGCGAAGAGCTCCGGGCCGACGTCGTCGCCGTGGGTCAGCGTCAGGATGCGCACGGGCGCGAATGCTAAGCGGTGGTGCTCAGTGCAGGCGCGAGTCGCTCCGCTTCCAGCCGCAACCCGGTGCCCGGGTCGAAGTAGTGGAACTTCGTCGGGTCGACCGCGAGCCGCAGCGGGCGCCCAACCTGCGCGGACGTCTGCGGATCGACCCGTGCGGTGAACGTCGCGCGGTCCGTCGCGATCAGGGACTCTTCGTCGCCGGCCGCCTCGCGCACCTCGCTGACGTCGACGGGCGGCGCATCGATCTGGAAGATGACGTGTGCGTCGGCGCCGAGATCCTCGACGACCTGCACGGTGACCTCGATCTGCGGTAGCGACGGGTCGGCGAAGCGTGCGTCCTCGAACGCCTCCGGCCGGACGCCCGCGATCACGCGCTGCGAGCCCGCGAACGACGTGGGGAGGCGGAAGCCCGCGAACGAGACGACACCGTCGCCGACGTCGGCCTCGACGAGGTTCATCGCCGGCGAGCCGATGAACGCGGCGACGAACAGATTGACCGGCGACGCATAGAGCGCCTGCGGCGTGTCGACCTGCAGGATGCGCCCGTCGCGCATCACGGCGACGCGTCGGCCGAGCGTCATCGCCTCGACCTGGTCGTGCGTCACGTAGACGGTGGTCGTGCCGAGGCGCGCGTGCAGGGCGGACAGCTGCGCGCGCATGGAGACGCGCAGTTTCGCGTCCAGGTTCGAGAGCGGCTCGTCCATCAGGAAGGCCTTCGGCTCGCGCACGATCGCGCGGCCCATCGCGACTCGCTGCCGCTGCCCGCCCGAGAGCGCCGCAGGGCGGCGGTCGAGCAGCTCGTCGAGCCCGAGCAGCTGCGCGACCTCGTCGACCCGGCGCGCGGTCTCGGTCTTGCTCGTCTTGCGGACCTTCAGGCCGTACGCGAGGTTGTCGCGGACGCTCATGTGCGGGTAGAGCGCGTACGTCTGGAAGACCATCGCGATGTCGCGCGCCCGCGGCGGCAGGTCGGTGACGTCCGCGCCGTCGATGCGGATCGTGCCGCCCGTCGCCTCCTCGAGGCCCGCGATCATCCGCAGGAGCGTCGACTTGCCGCACCCCGACGGGCCGACGAGGACGAGGAACTCGCCCGGCTCGATCTCGAGGCTGACCTCGTCGACCGCCTTCACGCCGCCGGGGAAGGCCTTCGTCACGCGCTCGAGCAGGATCCCGGCCACGAAGTGGATCTATACAGGAGGCGGCCGATTCGCGCAATGGCATTGACCAATTTGCCGA
>JAICWC010000190.1 GCA_025934995.1 Thermoleophilia bacterium
GAGAAGCCGTCGTTCCCACGTCGGCGTGAACGGATCGCCGTTCAGCGGCAGCAACGACCGGTACTCGACCGAGTCGACCGGAAGCGCCGGCGTGGTCGCAACGTCGACGTCGTGCAGGACGTCGCGGACGATCGCCGCGGCTTCGCCGACGATGTCGACCAGGCTGAGCACCCGCAACATCGGCGCGTAGACCCGGAGATAGCCGATGCGCGACTCGAGGCGGCGCTCGGCGATCCGCCCGACGAGCGCAGCGTCTCCCGCCGTGCGCATCACCCGTTCGCCCGCCTCGGCGAGGAAATACGGCTGCTCCGCCTGCTCGGTGTGCCAGTCGATCTGCGGCCAGTCCCTCATCGCCGTGCCAGCCGTCTGAGCCCGGCGGTCGCGAGGATCGCGAGCAGGAAGTCGAACGCGATGCGGTAGCGCGTCGCGCCGACGAAGAGCGCCGCCCAGAAGCTCTGGTACGCGAACAGCGCAAGCGCCAACCAGAGGAACATGCGCGGCACGACGAACACGCCGACCGCCGCAAGCGCGTAGAGCGCCCACATGTAGGCGGGCTCGACCACCTGCTTGGCGAGCCCACCGGACGCGCCACCGGTCTCGATCACGTTCGGCTGCCAGAACAGCTGCTCGGACAGCGCCGCCAGCTTCAGCTTCGCCGCAGGATGCTCGCGGAGGTACTGGAGCGCAAGGTGTTGGTAGAACCGCATCTCGAGGCACTCGTCCGGATGGAGCAACACTCGGCCGTGGGTGGCGTCGTAGCGGCCGCGCGCCTCCTCCGGCGTCAGGTGACCGGGCTCGGGCGGACGCGGAGAGTCGCGGCGCACGTTGTCGATCCACTGCCCCGACGAGAGCAGGCCGTACGTCTGCGGGTTGTTCGCCTTCCAGAACGCGCGTCCGTCGGTCGTCAGGGTGAAGCAGCCGACATCCACTTCGTTCCGAACGAGCCACGGCGTGACGATCACCGCGGCTCCGACGAGGACGAGCGCGACGGGGGCGAGCGGCACCCGTCGTACCGCGAGGTAGGCAGCGCAGAGGATCGGGATGAAGACGAGCCGCGTGTTGCCGAGCAGCGAGAGGCCGGTGACGACGCCGAGCAGAAGCGCGGGCCATCGGGACGGCCGCTCCGCGACGACCAGGGTCAGCAGCACGAGCGCTGCTGCGCAGAGCTGGTCGAGGATCTCGCGGTTGACGTGGACGTCGTGCCAGACGAGGTAGGGCTGCAGTGTCGCGATGCACGCCGCGAGCACCGCCCACCGGACGGGGAGAAAGCGTCGGGCGATCTCGAAGACGAGCAGCGCCACCGCGACGGCAACGACGATCTGGGCAAGGCCGATCGACTCCCAGTTGCGCCCGAAGATCCATTCGACGGGGATGAGGAACCAGCCGTACAGCGGCTGGGTGTACGCGGAAGGCTGTCCCGGGAGAAAGCCGAACGTCCCGTTCTCGACGAAGACCTGCGCGAAGGTCGCGCTCTTCTCGACGCCGGTGAGGATTGCGTCACGCTCGTGCAGGAGCACTCCGAGGCGCGGCAGCGCGCACACGGCGGCGACGAGCGGATACGCGCGGCGGCGCGTCACGCGGCGGCGAGCGTCACGTCGACGTGGGCCTGTTGCCACAGCTCGAGCATGACGAGCGTCCAAAGCCGGTGCCCGTGGTCCGCGCGGCCGGCTGCGTGGTCGTCGAGCAGCCGCTCGACGGCGCCGCGCTCGAACCAGCCACGGTCGCGAAGGAGCAGGTCGCCCGCGAGCTCCCGGAGCTCGCCCCGGAACCACTCCGCGAGCGGGACGCCGAAGCCGGTCTTGCCTCGATTCGCGACGACCGGCGGCAGGTCGTCGGCGAACGCGCGTCGCAACGCGAGCTTGCTGCGCTTCAAGCGGCTCGGGAGCGACAGCCCGAGCTCGAGGACGCGGTGGTCGAGCAGGGGCGAGCGCAGCTCGAGCGAGTGCGCCATGGATGCGATGTCCGATTTCGGCAGTAGGTCGCCCGGGAGGTACGTCGCGACATCGAGCAGTTGCAAGCCCGTGACGCCGGGCCGGGCCGGCGTTCCGAGCATGAACCCGGCCGACATGAGCGCGCCGATCTCCGCACGCGCGTCCGCAGTCCAGATCGCGGACCGCTCTGCGAGTGGAAAGACCTGCATCAGACGGCCGTAGCGCTCCGCCCGCGGCGCGGCCGCCGCATCGAGGAAGCGCTGCGCGCGGTATGCGGGTGCCCGCCGTTCTCGTGCCGGAACGGCACGCAGCACGCGTGCGCCGAGAGCGGCTGCAGGGCGCGGGATGCGGTCGGCCAGGCCCATCGCCGTATACCGCTCGTACCCGGCGAACGACTCGTCGCCGCCGTCCCCCACGAGGGCGACGGTCACCTCCCGCCGCGCCGCCTCGCAGATCAGGAAGAGCGGCAGCGCCGCCTCGTCGCCGAGCGGCTCGTCGAAGGCGGCGGCCAGCCGGGGCAAGGTCGCTGC
>JAICWC010000150.1 GCA_025934995.1 Thermoleophilia bacterium
CTACTCGGTCCACAGCGACGACGCGCCGACCTTCTACGTCAACGGCCAGCCCGGCCCGACCGACGCAACCGTGCGTGCACTCGAGCGAAACGCCGCGCAGGTGACGCAGTTCGACCCGTACTCGGGGTCGACGGTCAACATTTCACAGGGGCTGATCGACGTCGTTGGCGAGCAGGCAATCCACATGGTCAACGCCGATGCGGCACGGACGCCGACGTTCACGATGTTCGGAAACCCCGACTTCTTCTTCCAGACCTCGGCGCCGTGCGGAACGACGGCCAACCCGATCGACGTCTGCGTCACGCCGGGCTTCGCCTGGAACCACGGCGACATGCAAGACGAGATCGGCTCGACCTGGGTCGGCATGGTCGGTCCTGGGGTCGCCTCCGGCGGCGTCGACTCGACGACGTGGACGGATCACACGAACCTGCGGCCGACGATCATGTCGCTGCTCGGCCTCCACGACGACTACCTGCAGGACGGGTTCGTCCTGACGCCGGCGCTCGACAAGCAGGCGGTGCCGAGTGGGCTCGCGGGCTCGTACATCCCCGCGTTGGAGAACGCGTACGAGCAGGTGAACGCGTCGTTCGGCGCCTTCTCGATGGCCGTGATCAAGGCGTCGACGAAGGCGCTCGCCGGAGACGATGCGACGTACAGCTCGATCGAGAGCTCGATCACGTCGCTGACGACGCAGCGCAACGCACTCGCGGCGACGATCCGGGGTGCGTTCAACTCCGCTGCGAACGGCGGCAATCCGATCACGCAGTCGCAGGCGCAGAACTGGACGGCGCAGGCGAACGCGCTCGTCAGTCAGGCGCAGGCGCTGTCCTGAGCCGATCGAACGGCTCCCGGCCGGTCGTCACGGACGACCGGCCGGGAGGTCGAGCCAGAAGACCCGCTTCGCCGCCGCGACGCGGACCCGGGCCGCGAACCGTCCGCGCAGACGAGCAGGGAGACGGAAGATGCAGATCCCGCGCGACCGAGGTAAGAGCTCGCGCGGGCTCGCCTGCATGCGCCCGACGAGCCGGCCGCGGCGGTAGAGCGAGACGCTCGGAGCGATCTGCTCGGAGACGTTGCCGGCGTTCCGCAGTGCAAGCTCGAGCACGGTGCCTCGCACGCGTAACGCGGTGACGGCGATCCTGTGCCGGACGGGCCCGCGGCCGCGCAGGAGCACGAGCACGCCGACCCGCACGCTGACGCGGACACCGGGCGCAGAGCCGGCAGTCGTCACGAGCACCGTTGCGGGCCGATCGCCGGCCGCCGGCGCGACACCCGCCGCGACGGCGATCGTCACCGTCCGTCCCGGCGGGATCGTCAGCCTCTGCGGTCGGAGGATGAGCGGTATGTGCCGCGCGAGCACGAACGGGCGGCCGCGGAGGGTCACCGCGTAGCCGGTCGCGGTCGCCTCGACATCCGCCGCCGCCGCGCCGCTGTTCGTGACCCGGATCGCCCGCGTCTCGCCCGCCGCCACGACGAGGCGCGGCGGCGAGACGGCGAGTGCGACGGGCGGCGGCGCGGTGATCACCGGGCGAGCACCGTGTAGGTCAGGGTCGCCGCGTAGTGACCCGACACGGCGACGGGAAGCGCGCTCAGGAAGCCGACGCTCGTCGGCCACGCGTCGCCGGCGGCGGCACTCGGTGCGGTCGTGCTCGCGATCTGAAGGTCGGCAGCCGGTGCTACCGGGATCGCCGTCAGCGCCGCCCCGGCGTGCGGCACGATCGCGAGCGGCAGATCGGTCGGCGTGAACGCCGAGCGGTGGACGCCGAGCGTGTAGCCGGCGGCGTCGGTGCTGCTGACGGTTGCCGTGAGGGCCGCAGGCGCGGGGGTGGTGCCGGCGGCGACGTTGCCGAAGGCGATCGAGCTTCGGTCGAGCGCGACGGCGATGACCGGCTGAACGTCGATCGTGACGCTCACCGTTGCCGACGTTCCCGTGCCGCCCGTCGTCCCGCCGCACGGCGCGGGCGCCGCGGTCGCGTTCTTCGGAGCGGGTGCCGCGGTCGCGAAGTCGGCGCTGTTGTCGTTCGTATCGATGCAGCCGCCGCCCGCGCGCGCGAGCGCGTTCGTGCTCGATCCCGCGGGCGCGGCCGCGGCGCCTTCGAAGTCTGATGCCGTGCCGTAGCCGACGAAGTCGCGGATCGACGCGACGGCCGCGCAGCTCCCCGCGGTCGCGCCGCACGTCAGCGATGTCGCTGCGGCGACGAGCGCGACCTTGCCGCCGGACGCGGCGAGGTTCGTCGTCCCGGTGGCATCGGCTGCGGGCAGCGCCGCGCCGACGGCACCGCCGGATGTGAGGGCGACGAGGTAGTGGCCGCCGGGCGCGAGCGTCCCCGTCAGCGGTGTCGCTTCCCACGTCGTCGACGCGCTCGATGCGTACTGGAGCGTCCAGCCGGTGACATCGACGGTCGTCGCGGCGCGATTGAAGAGCTCGACATAGTCGTTGGCGTAGGTCGCGCCGGTGTTGCCGCCGCCGGCGTACAGCTCGCCGACGACGACGGTCGACGACGAGGTCGCGGCGGGCGCAGCCGCCGGCGCGCCCGCGATCAGGGCAAGCGCAAGCGCGACGAAGAGGAACGGGGCTCTGGGCATTGGGCGGTCTCCACGGTCGGGTGCAGGTCGGCACCCTTGATAGCCGTGCGTCGGCCGCGGCGAAACTGTCTTTTTCGCGGATTGAGGCTCTTGCTCAGGAGCCGTGACGAAGTCGTTCGACTTCGTCACGCGTCAGCTCGCGCCACTCGCCGGGCTCGAGACCTGCCACGTCGAGCCCCGCGTACTCGCTGCGGTGCAGCCGCGTCACAGGATGGCCGACCGCTTCGAGCATCCGCTTCACCTGGCGGTTTCGGCCTTCGTGGATCGTCAGCTCGAGCACGTTCTTCGTCAGCCGCCGCGCTTTCGCCGGTGCGGTCGCGCCGTCGTCGAGCTCGACTCCCGCTTGCAGCTGCTCGAGCGTCGCGTCGGTCGGCTCGCCCTCCACCTCGACGACGTACGTCTTCTCGACGCCGTAGCGCGGATGCGCGAGCCGGTGCGCGAGCTCACCGTCGTTCGTCAGCAGGAGCGCGCCGGTCGTGTCGACGTCGAGGCGGCCGACGGGGACGACGCGGGTCGCCGCGGGCACGAGGTCGACGACGGTCGTCCGGCCCTGCGGGTCACTCGCGGTCGTCACCGTGTCGCGCGGCTTGTTCAGCAGGAGATAGGCGAGCCGTTGTTTCTCGACCCGTTTCCCGTCCACCTCGACGACGTCGTGCTGCTGCACGAACGTGTTCAGCTGACCCGGCCGGCCGTTGACGGCGACGCGGCCCGCCTTGATCAGGTCGTCGGCCTTGCGCCGCGAGGCGACGCCGGCGCGTGCGAGGTAGGCGTTGAGGCGCACGAATGGGAAAATAGGCGCCGTGCCGCACTACATCACGCTGATGAAGTGGACCTCGCAAGGGCGAATGGGCCTGCCGGCGTGGCGCGACCGCGTCGAGGAGGGCGAGCGGATGATCCAGGAGGGCGGCGGGAAGCTCGTCGGCGTCTACGTGACGCTCGGCCAGTACGACGTCGTCGAGATCTTCGAGGCGGAGACCGACCAGGCGGCGCTCGAGATCATCACGAAGCTGCAGCGTGCGGGCTCCGCCGAGACGGAGACGTTGCGCGCATTCACGCGCGAAGAGGCCGAGGAGATCATTCGCAAGCTCTAGCCGATGCGGTCGCGCTGCTCGTCTTCGTGACGGTCGGCGTGCTGACGCACGACTCGTCGTTTCTCGCGTGGCTGCGAGACCTGCTCTGCTTCGAGCTCGCGTGGTTCGCGCTCTGGCGGCTGCCGTTGTGGGCGCGCTGGGCGCTCGGAGTGACGATCGCGGTCGCCGTCCGCGCGGCGTTCGTCGGCCACTTCTCCCCCGCGTTCTACGGCGTCGCGCTCGCGTTCGTCGCAGTGTTCGTGCTGCTAGGCCGTGCGCTTCTCCGCTACCGCATGTAGGCGGTCGCGGATCTCTTCGGTGCTCTCGCCGATGTCGTCGAGGCGTGGCAGCGCCGAAAGCGACTCGAGGCCGAAGATGCGCTCGAAGAGCGGCGTCGTGCGGTAACGGATGGCGCCCGCGTCCTCGGAGCGGCCCGCTTCCGCGATCAGCCCGCGCTCGAGCAGGTTCGCGACGGCGGAGTCCGCTGCGACGCCGCGAATACGCGCGATGTCCGGCCGCGAGCACGGCCCGAGGTAGGCGACGATCGCGAGCGTCTCGAGCGATGCCTGCGAGAGGTTGCGCTGCGCCGGCTTCTCGAACAGCCGCGAGCACGCCTCCGCCGCCTCGCGGGACGCCCGGAAGGCCCAGCCGCCGGCGACGTGCTCGAGCACGATCCCGCTGCGGCCTTCGCTGTAGCGCTCGCGCACGAGCCCGAGCGCCGCCTCGACGCGCTCGGCGTCGTCGTCCGCGGCCTCGGCGAGCTCCGCGGCGGTCAGCGGCTGCGAGGCGACGACGAGCAGCGCCTCGAGCGTGCGGGCGAGCTGGTCGAGCGGATTCTGTGCGATCAGGCGGAGCGGACTGTCCATGAACCCTCTCTTTCGACGTCGGGACGGGAAATCCTGATCGGTGCGAAGGGCGCCGCCTGCTCGAGCGCGATCTCGCCGGAGCGGCGCAGATCGAGCAAGGCGAGAAACGCCACCGCCTGCTCGACGCGCGAGAGCTCCCCCACCTCCTGGTCGAAGTCGAAGCGGGAGCGCCGCCGCAGCACGGCGCGGAAGCGCTCGACGAACTGCGACACCGGCGGGACGCGCAGCGCCATGTGGTTGAGCGAGACCTGCACCGGCTCCTTCGCGAGGAAGCGGAGCACGTCTGCGAGCTTGTTCGCATCCTGGGGCCCCAGCGGTTGCTCCGCCTTCGGCGCGAGCGGCGCCGGGCCGAGGCGGAAGTAGCGCTCGCCCTCCGTGTCGAGCCGCTCGCGGAGCCAGCCGGCGGCGTCCTTCATCCGCCGGTACTCGGCGAGCCGCCGCGCGAGCTCCTCCGCGGCCGCCTCGGGCTCCAGCTCGAGCAGCTCGGCGACCTCCTCCGGGAAGAGCCCGCGTGCCTTCAGCTCGAGCAGCGCCGAGATGAGGACGAGGAACTCGCCGCACGCGTCGAGGTCGAGCTGGTCCTGCTCGGACAGCCGCTCGAGGAAGGCGAGCACGATCCCGGCCACGTCGACCTCGCGCAGC
>JAICWC010000143.1 GCA_025934995.1 Thermoleophilia bacterium
GCGTTCGTGCTCACGCCGTGGCCTCCGGTGCGACTTGCGGGATGCCCGAGACCTTCGTCGGGGCGCCGGCGGTGATCGCCGAGACGACTTCCTGCTGCGTCGTCGTCGCGCGGTCGTAGACGCCGACGTTTCGGCCGAGCCGCAGCACGGTGATGCGGTGCGCGGTCTCGAAGACGTCGTGGAGGTTGTGGGAGATGATCACGACGCTGAGCCCCTGCGTCGCGAGGCGCCGCACGAGCGCGAGCACCTGCTCGGTCTGCGCGACCCCGAGGGCGGCTGTCGGCTCGTCGAGGATGACGAGCTTCGAGTTCCACATCACCGCGCGCGCGACGGCGACCGACTGTCGCTGTCCGCCCGAGAGCGTCGCGACCGGCCGGCGGATGGAGCCGATCGTCGTCACCGCCAGCGACTTCATCGTCTCGGCGGTCCGCTGCTCCATGATCGGCTCTTTGAGGCGCTGGAAACGGTCGTGCGCCTCGCGTCCGAGATACATGTTCTGGACGACGTCGAGGTTGTCGCAGAGCGCGAGATCCTGATAGACGACTTCGATTCCGAGGCGCGCTGCGTCGCGCGGGCCGTGGATGTGCACTTCCTCGCCCTCGAAGAAGACGTGCCCCTCATCGGGCGTGTGCGTTCCGGCGATGCACTTGATCAGCGTCGACTTGCCCGCGCCGTTGTCGCCGACGAGCGCCATCACCTCGCCCTTGCGAACCTCGAAATCGACGTCCGAGAGCGCCTCGACCGATCCGAAGGTCTTCGTGACGTTGCGCAGCTCGAGAAGGGGCGTGGTATCTGGCATGCCGGGCGATACTACGACGGACGAACGGGCGGCGGAAGTGCCCGAAGACACCTCCACCGCCCGAACGACGGGACTCCTACTTGCAGTACTGCGCGTAGACGCCGTTGCAGACGTCGCTCTTCTTGAGGAAGCCCTGTGTGAACAGTGTCTTGTAGTTCGCCTTCGTGATCCACTCGACGGGGAGCGTGATCGTCGGCTCCTTCTTCTTGCCGTTCAGGCGGAACGTGTTCGTCTTCGGCTTCTGGCCCTTGACCAGCGCGATCGCAGCAGCAGCTGCGGCCTTGGTCTCGAGCGGCACGTACTTGAACACGGTTCCGGACTGCCAGCCCGACAGGATGTACTGCACGCCCTGCGCAGTCGCGTCCTGCCCGCTGAGCGGAATCGGCTTGAGATGCTTTGCCTTCTCCTGCGCGATGACCGCACCGGCGATGTTGTCGTTCGCCGCGATCGCGGCGTCGATCTTGTTGCCCTTCTGCACGAGCATCTGGGCGAAGATCGGGCCGGCATTCGTCGCAAGCCAACCCGGGACGAACTGCTGCGGCCCCTTCGTCAGCGTGCCGTTGGCGAACAGCGGATTGAGGACTGCATCGTTCCCGCTCTTGAACCAGAACGCGTTCTGGTCGGTCTGGCCGCCCCAGAGCTCGGCGACGACGGGCTTCTTCGAATAGATGCCCTTCGCCTTCATGGCCGCGATGATCCCCTTCGCCTGCGCCACGCCGACGGCCTTGCCGTCGAAGGTGACGTAGACGGATGCGGTGCCGCCGAGAACCTGGCGGTCATAGTCGATCGCGTATCCGCCCTTCGAGGTGAAGAGCTTCTCGATCGACGCGGCCGACCCGTTGTCGAGCGCGGTCTCGATGACGACCTTGGCTCCCGCAGCGAGGCACGCCTGCGCCTGCGCCTTCTGCTTCTGCGGATCGTTGAGCGCGTTCGTGATCGACGCGCTGACACCCGCCGCCTTGAATGCCTTCGCAAAGTCCGGCGCGTCGAAATCGACCCAGCGGACCGACGACTTCGTGTCCGGCAACAGCACGCAGACCTGCACGCTCGCCTTGTGGGCGGCGGACGCGCCGCTGGCGACGACGGCTGCGAGAGCCGCGAACACACCGAGCAGCGCAACCGACTTCCTGGACAGACTCACATTTGCCTCCTCACGACCTTGGGGGACTGCCGCCCGATCTTACGTTGTGCTAGTGGAATAGTTCAAGGCCGCTAGCCAACCGGGTAGCGCTCGACCGGCGAGCTGCCCTCGTAGCGGCTCTGCGTCGTGAGGTAGCGCTTGACGTTGGCGCGGGTGACGAATTTCAGGCCGGTGTTCGTCTCCGCCGGCGAGACGAGCCCGCCGCTGTACTGGTAGAGGAACAGCTGCTGGATCGGGACAAATCCCTGCAAATACGGTTGCTGGTCGATCGTGAAGTCGAGCAGGCCGTCCTGGATCGCGACGAGCGTGCTCGGCAGGAGGTCGAAGCCGCCCCCGCGAACGCCGCGCCGGTGGAGCGAGTGCCTGCGCATCACCTCGGCCACGCCCTTCGTCGACCCGGCGTCGACCGCGAACATCCCGCGGAGCCTGCGGTTGGCGAGATACGTCTGCTCGACCTTCCGGGCCTCGGCGCCGACGAGCGCGCCCGTGCCGACGACATGGGGACGTATCGGCTTCCCGGAGTCGCGCAGCGCGTCCCGCGCGCCGTCGATGCGCGGCTGGATGTTCAGCTGGCCCGGGGTGGCGATGAAGAGGAAGACGTCCCCGTCGTGCACGAGCTCGGCGATGCGCGCACCGAACTGCAGGCCGGCCTGGTAGAGATCCTGGCCGACATAGGCGAGCCGCCGGTTGCCGCGGCCGCCGTCGGCGTTGTACGAGACGACCGGGATGCCGTGCTCGAGGGCACGCGCCGTCGGCTCGTTGAACGCGACCGGGTCGATGACCGAGATTGCGATTCCGTCCACCCGTTCGCGGATCGCGTGGTTCATCGCGCGCACCATGTCGCCGGTGTCGCTCCGCTCCGAGCCGGTCCAGCTCGACGACACGTCGAACAGCGTGCACGCGTCCGCGATCCCGTAGCGGGCGGGAACGAAGAACGGATTCGTCGTTGCGTGGTTGACGAAGACGAAGCGCCACAGCGGATGCGGCTGGATGAACGTCGAGGGCGCGACGGCGGCGACGGCCGCCCGCTTCAGCAGCTCGCGCCGGTTCACGCGGGGCGGCGGCGCACGAGGACAACCGCCGCGACGACGGCGGCAACCGCGAGCGCGAGGAAGATCGAGGTCTCGATGCCCTGGAACGTCCAGAACCGGCTCGCCGGCTGGAACGTGAGGATGCGCCGCCAGCCGAGCGATGCGAGGTACTGCTGCGCGTCGATCCCCGCGTGCTGGGCGTGCACGACGGCGAGGTCCTCGCGCGCGCTCGTGATGCGCCGTCCCACGCTGTCGACCAGCTTGTCGTCGAGCACCCAGTCGCGAGCGTGCGCACTCGGTGCCGTACCGCTCGCGATCCGGTGCAGCGGCGCCAGGTAGTGCGGGCGCAACAGCTTCTCGACGCCGAGCCGCGTGGCGACGAACGCGGCCGCCGCGACGGAGATCGCGGCGAGCGTGCGCCGGAACACGATTCCCGCGAGGACGCCGATCGAAAGCGCGAAGACCGTGTACGCCGGCACGACGAAACCCTCGACGTCGAAGGCTGCCGGCGACATGCGGCCTTCGACGTGGTCGAACGGCTGGCGCCACCACACGGTGACGACGCCGATCAGTGCGGCGACGAGCACGAGGGCTGCGCCGAGCAGCGCGAGCTTCGAGAGGAGCCATCGCCGGCGCGACAGCCCTTGCGTCCACGCGAGCCGGAAGGTTCCGTGCTCGAACTCGCGCGCGAGCAGCGGCGCGCCGACGAGCAGCGCGAGCCCCGGCAACAGGATCAGCCAGCGGCCGACCTCGGCGAGCGATGCGAACTCGCTGCGGAAGTGGTTGACGAGCAGGTCGCAGCCCGGGCGCGCGGCAGGCGGGAGGCATGACGAGAGCGCCTGCCGGTGATAGGCGTCACGAACCGGCAGCGAGCTGACGACCGCGGCGATCGCGACCGTCACGAACACCGCGGACGCGGTCAGCAGCTGTGCGCGGTGCTGCCGCCAGGTCACCCATGCCATCGCAGCCTCCACGGGCGCTGCGGTTGCGCAGTCGGCAGCTCGGCCGGCGCCATGTACGCGAGGAGCAGATCCTCGAGACCGATCTCGTCGACCGACCAGGTCGGGTCGACGATCGGGCCGTTCGTGCGGACGAGCAGCGTCAGCTGCCGGCCGCTGTGACTCGCGCGCACGACCGCCTCGACGCCGTGGATGCGTCCGAGGGGACGCCGGGCTCCGGTGAGCAGGCGGTGCCGCGAGAGAAGCTCCTCGACAGAGCCCTCGAGCTTGACGGCGCCGTCGCAGAGCAGCGCGATCCGCTCGCAGACCCGCTCGATGTCGGTGACGACGCGCGTCGCGATCACGACCGCGGCGCCCGTCTGCGCGACGCCGTCCATCGCGACCTGCAGGAACTCGCGTCCGGCGAGCCGGTCGAGCGATGCAAGCGGCTCGTCGAGGAGCAGCAGTGCCGGACGCTTGCCGAGCGCGAGCGCGAGCGCGAGACGTGCGCGCTCGCCCGGCATCAGCGCCGAGACCTTGGTCTCGAGCGAGCGCGAGCCGAGCAGCTCGAGCGCGAGCTGCTGGTCCCAGCGGAGGTTCGTCGAGCGCGCGAACGCGAGCATCTCTCCGACGTCGAACGAGCGGTAGAGCGGCACGTCCTGTGCGACGTAGCCGATGTCCGCGATCGGCGGCGCCGACATCGTCCCCTCGTCCGGCTCGAGCAGGCCCACGGCGAGCCCGAGGAGCGTCGACTTCCCGGCGCTGTTCGGCCCGGTGACTCCGATGATCGACTGCTCGGGCACGCGCAGCGTGCAGTCGCGCAGCGCCCAGCGCCGATGGTGTCGCTTGCCCAGCCCCTCCGCGTGGAGGACGGCGGTCATGCCACGCGTCTGCCGAGAACGTCGTGCAACGTGCGGGAGACGAGCGCGAGCACGCTCTCGTCGTCCATGCCGGCGCGCTTCGCCTGCGCGATCCAGGCAAGCAGCTCACGGCGCAGGGTCTCGTGGTGCTCGAGCGAGTCGGCCGCGAGCGTGTTGCTGATGAACGTGCCGCGCCCGGGCGTCGCCGAGACGAGACCGTCGCGCTCCAGCTCGCGGTACGCCTTCGCGACCGTGTTCGGGTTGATCGCCGTCGACGCGACGACCTCGCGCACCGTCGGGAGCTGGTCGCCGACGTCCAGCAGGCCGAGTCGCAGCGCCTCCTTCACCTGCTGCACGATCTGCAGATACATCGGCAACCCCGAGCGCTGATCGAGATGGAATTGCACGCGCGGAGCATACGCCGATAGTGTCGCCACATGAAGACGTCGCTCGGGATCTGGGCCTTCGGCGCAATGGCCACCCGCTTCAACCCCGGCGGGTACAAGCCGGAGCTCGCGGGATCGTCGACCGCGCAGCGCGTCCGCACGGCGGTCGAAGGCCTCGGCGACCTGATGGACGACTACGAGTTTCACTACCCGCAGGAGCTCTCGGGCGACAACCTCGACGAGGTCCGCGACGCGCTCGACGGCCACGGGATCTATGCCGTCGCCACCGGCACCCACCTGAACCCGCGCTTCGGCAAGGGCGGGCTCTCGTCACCCGACGACTCCGTGCGCGACGACGCGCTCGCCGAGGCGCTCGACGCCGCGTCGTTCGCCGCAGAGGTCGGCGCGCAGATGATCCTGTGGCCCGGCGTCGAGGGCTACAACTACCCGTTCCAGACGCCCTATCGCGAGTCGTGGTCGCGGTTCATCGACGGCGTCGGCCAGGTCGCCGCGCGGTGCGCAGAGAACGGGACGACGCTCTTCCTCGAGCACAAGAACTCCGAGCCGGCGATGAAGATCTTCATGCGCAACGTGGGCATGACGCTGCACGTCATCCACACGCTCCGCACGCACGGGATCGACAACGTCAAGGTCAACATGGACTGGCAGCACCTGATCATGAACGGCGAGAACCTCGCCGAGTACGCCGCACTGCTCGCGGCCGACGGACTGCTCGGCCACCAGCACGCGAACTCGGGCTGGGGAACGTTCGACGACGACAACATGGTCGGCGCGACCGCGTTCATGGAGACGCTCGAGCTTGCGATCGAGCTGCGCCGCGCC
>JAICWC010000154.1 GCA_025934995.1 Thermoleophilia bacterium
GATCGAGCTCGACGACCTGCGAGTACGTCGGGTGGTCGTCGGCGTCGTGCCAGAGGAGGTTCTCCTTGCAGTACGCCTCCACGAGCGCGATGCGCTCGATGCTGCGACCGGTGAGCCGCAGGTACTGCAGCGTCACGTCGTCGACGGGGAAGAAGCCGCACGTCGCGCCATACTCGGGGCTCATGTTCCCCAGCGTCGCTCGGTCGGCGAGCGCGAGCGACGACAGGCCGGGGCCGAAGTACTCGACGAACTTGCCGACGACGCCGACCTTGCGCAGGATCTCGGTCACCGTCAGCACGAGGTCGGTCGCCGTCGCGCCTTCCGGTAGCGCGCCGCTCAGCTTGAAGCCGACGACCTGCGGCACGAGCATCGACAGCGACTCGCCGAGCATCGCGGCCTCCGCCTCGATGCCGCCGACGCCCCAGCCGAGCACGCCGAGACCGTTGACCATCGTCGTGTGCGAGTCGGTGCCGACGAGCGTGTCGGGGAAGGCGACGCCGTCGCGCGACTCGACGACGCGTGACAGGAACTCGAGGTTGACCTGGTGGCAGATCCCGGTATTGGGCGGCACCGCCTTGAAGTTGTCGAACGCGCTCTGTCCCCAGCGCAGGAAGGCGTACCGCTCCTTGTTCCGCTCGAACTCGAGCTCGACGTTGCGCGAGATCGCGAGCCGGGTCGCGAACTCGTCCACCTGCACGGAGTGGTCGATCACGAGCTCGACCGGGATCAGCGGATTGATCTTCGACGGATCGCCGCCCTGGTCGCGCATGGCGTCGCGCATCGCCGCCAGGTCGACGACGCAGGGGACGCCGGTGAAGTCCTGCAGGAGGACGCGGGCCGGCGTGAACGAGATCTCGTGGGACGGCTCGTCGGCCGCGACCCACCCCGCGACGGCCTCGACCTCCGCCTCGGAGCCGTTGCGGAGGACGTTCTCGAGCAGGATCCGCAGCGTGTACGGCAGCCGCGCGACATCCCACTTGGACTGCAGCGAATCGAGCCGGTAGATCGAGTACGACTGATCTCCGACGCGCAGCGTGTCCACCCCTCGAATCTAGCTGCTCCCCGCCTTGCCCTGAGTCAGTCGGTTGAGCGTCACGAGCCCGATGCCGCCGACGAGGTTGCCGGCCGCCGCGATGCCGAAGTTGCCGGCGATGAACGCCCAGTTGAAGCGTGCGCCGAACCGGTAGCCGAAGATGAGCTCGAGCGTGATCACGATCACGTGGTTGAAGTTGCCGAGCGCCAGAATGAAGCCGGCGAGCCACCCGGCGACGACGCGCGGCATCATCGTCGCCTGTCCTTCGACGAACCACGTCATCGCGGTGATCAGGGCGCCGGCGAAGACGGCGCTCATGAACAGCGCGAGCACGCCGTTCGCGTGGATCGTCTGCGCTGTCTGCACGAGCGCCGTGCCCGTGCCGTACGGCAGCACGCTGTGCGTCGTCAAGATGAGGATGATCACGAGCCCACCGAGCACGTTGAAGATCGGCGATGTGATCCAGAGCTTCAGGAGGTTGATCCACGAACTGTCGCCGTCTCGGTCGTCGAGCCCGGCGATCGGAACGAGGAAGTTCTCGGTGAACAGCTCGCCCCGCCCGAGGATCAGGAAGACGAAGCCGATCCCAAAGCCGAGCGAGCCGACGACGTGAGCCGCGTGCGTGCCGAACCGGTGCTCGAGCTGCGACGTGAGCAGTCCGAGCACGACGACGCCTGCGACGATGTCGAAGCCGGCGGCGAGTGCGGTCGAGACCTCTTCGAGAAGCGGACGCCTGAGCCGGCGAGCGCCCTCTTCCTTCGTGCGCTCGTAGATCGTCTCCGGCTCGGGGATCAGCTCGTCAGCAGATTCCGTGCCGCCCACTCGCAGAACTCCTTCTGGTTGTCGCCGATCTGATGGATGTAGACGTGCGTGAAACCGGCCTGCTCGAACTTGCGGATCTGCTCGAGATACGGATCGGGATCGGGTCCATGCGGCGTGCTCTCGCCGACGTCCTCCGGCGACACCATCGGCGCTGCATCCTCGAAGTCCTGCGGTGTCGGCAGTTCCTGTCCGAGTGAGCCCTCGAGGGCGGTGTTCGGCCAGAGCTCGTGCGCGCGCTTCAGCGCTGCGTCCTTGTCCGTGTCGTACGCAACGTGCATCATCCCGAGCTTCGGCTTGTCCTGGCCGAACGTCTTCACGACGTCTTCATCCGGCGACGTCGAGATCAGACCGTCGCCGATCCGGCCCGCGAGCTCCGCCGCCTTCGTCTGCGCTGCGGCGACGTACACGTCGATACCGCTGTCGGGCACGTCGAAGATCTGCGCGCGGTCGACGGTGTAGTGCGCGCCGCGGTGCGTCGTGTCCTCTCCCTTCCACAGCAGGCGCATCAGCTCGACCGCTTCCTCGAGCATGTCGAGCCGCTCGTCGGGCGCGGGCCAGCGGGCGCCGAAGACGTGCTCGTTCAACTGCTCGCCGGTGCCGACGCCGAGGAAGAATCGACCGTCGGTCATGCACGCGACTGTCGCAGCTGCCTGGGCCACGAGACCGGGATGCTGGCGGATGAGCGGACAGGTCACGCCCGTGCCGATGCGCAGGGTCGAGGTCGCCCGAGCGATCCCGCCGAGCGTCGCCCACACGAACGGCGAGTGGCCCTGCTTCCTGATCCACGGGTGGTAGTGGTCGGAGATGAGGGCGAACGTGAAGCCCGCCTGTTCGGCGAGCGCGGCCTGCTCGACGAGAGCCGTCGGGCCGTGATCCTCAGAAGAAAGTGCGAATCCGAGCTCTGGCATGGCATCCGGCGTTTCCGCGTTTCCATCCGGGAAACCAAGGGTGTGTGGACTCTGCGGACGCAGCGGAGCTGAAGGCGACCCTCGTCGGCGTGACCCTGCCGGCCGAGAAGCCGCAGCTGCTCGAGTACGCAGTGCAGCAGCGCGCCGAGCCGCGCCTGCTCGACGGTCTGCGGTCGCTCTCGGAGGAGAAGAAGTACGAGAGCCTCGACGAGGTGGTCGAAGAGCTCCTGCACGTCCAGCCGTCGCGCGTGGAAGGCGACCCGCACGAGCCGAAGGAAGAGGCGGGCGCGCCGCCGGGCGGCGACGCCTACACCGACAAGGATCCGGAGACCGGCAAGATCGCGCCGTAGTCGCAGGCCCGTTTTGCGGAGCCGCGCCGCGGGCACCTCTGCTTCGCGAGGCTTCCGACGGCCCAGTGCGACGTCCCGCACCCGCCCCTGCTGCCGCCCTCGTCCAAGGTTCAGCTCGACGCGGGGCGGAGGCAGCGATGAGTGACGCAGACATCGTCGACCATGTAGCCGTTCGCGTGCGCGAGCTCGAGGAGCACCTCGACCGCTTCGGCGAGCGGCTGCGCACGATCCGTCAGCGCAACCGTGCACTCGAGCAGGACATCGCCGTCTTCGAGGACGAAATCGATCGCTTGAGGGCCTGGTTGCGCGAGCAGCAGAACGAGCGATGAGCCCAGGGCTCGTCGCATTCCTGACCGTGCTCGCGACGGCCGTCGCCGGCGCCGCCTGCATCTGTCTCGCCGGAGCGCTGTGGCGCGTCGTTTCCCGGCGCGGCCGCATACCTCACGAAACGGGGAGGATTACGTCGGAGACCGGCGGGTAGATCAGATCGGACTACGATCTACCAGCGCGGAGGGCTGACATGGGCCAGACCGTCTCGGACGTCTTGCTCGAGCGGCTGATCGACTGGGGCGTCGACACCATCTTCGGGTTGCCCGGCGACGGGATCAACGGATTCATGGAGGCGCTCCGTACGCATCGAGAGCGCGTGCGCTTCGTGCACACGCGGCACGAGGAGACGGCGGCGCTCGCCGCCGTCGGGTACGCGAAGTTCACCGGGCGCCTGGGGGTGTGCATGTCAACAGCGGCGCCCGGTGCGATTCACCTGCTGAACGGCCTGTACGACGCGGCGGTCGACCAGGCGCCGGTGCTCGCGATCACGGGGATGACGTACCACGACCTGATCGGGACCCACTACCTGCAGGACATCAACCACGACGCGCTCTTCGAGCACGTCTGCGGCTACAGCCAGCGCATCATGGGCGCGGCCCACACGTTGAACGTGGTCGACCTTGCGTGCAGGACCGCGCTCGCCAACCGCACCGCCGCGCACATCGCGATCCCGATCGACTTCCAGGTGCAGGAGATCGGCGACGACGCCCGCTTCAAGCGAAACGTCGAAGGCCACACCTCCGTGTTGACGCTGCCACCGAGGCCGCTGCCTCCACGCTCTCATCTCGAGCGGGCGGCCGAAGTGCTGCGCGGGCGCTCGAAGCCCGCGATCCTCGCCGGCGCCGGAGCACGCGGCGCCGGCGACGAGGTCGTCGACCTGGCGGAGAAGCTCGGCGCGCCGATCGTGAAAGCGCTTCTCGGGAAGGACTGCGTTCCCGACGACCATCCGTATGTCGCCGGGGGCACGGGCGTCGTCGGGACGCGGCCGTCGTACGAGGCGTTCGCGGAGTGCGACGCGCTCGTCATCGTCGGCAGCTCCTTCCCGTACATCGAATTCCTGCCGCAGCCGGGGCAGTGCGTCTGCGTGCAGATCGACGACAAACCGGAGCGCATCGGCCTGCGTCATCCCGCCGACGTCGGGCTCGTGGGGGATGCGAAGGAAACGCTGAAGGAGCTCGGCGTGCTCGTCGACCGGAACGACGACCGCTCGTGGATCGAGCAGATCCAGCGCTCGATCAAGGCATGGTGGGAGCTCGAGGAGGAGCGCGGGACGCGCGAGGACGTGCCGATGAAGCCGCAAGTCGTGACGTGGAACCTCGCCCAGCTTCTGCGCGACGACACGATTCTCTGCGGCGACTCCGGCACGGTCACGACCTGGCAGGCGCGCCTGAAGCTGCGCGAACGCCAGCGCTTCAGCTTCAGCGGGACGATGTGCTCGATGATGGCCGCGCTGCCGTACTCGATCGGGGCGCAGGCTGCATTCCCCGGTCGCCAGGTCGTCGCGTTCACGGGCGACGGCTCGGCGACC
>JAICWC010000028.1 GCA_025934995.1 Thermoleophilia bacterium
GCCGCAGCGCGGGCACCACTGCGTCGAGCGATGGCCTTTGTACAGCCAGCCCTTCTCCGAGACGACCTTGAGGAAGCGCCAGATGTACTCGATGTTCGTGTCGCTGAACGTGTAGTAGTCGTTGTCCCAGTCCATCCACTGTCCGAGCCGGACGCACTGTCGGGTCAGCAGCTCGCTGTAGTGGGCGACGCGGTCGCGGCAGGCGCGCGCGAATGCGGCGAGGCCGTACGCCTCGATCTCGCGCTTCGAGCCGAGGCCGAGCGACTTCTCCACCTCGACCTCGACCCAGAGCCCCTGCGAGTCGAAACCGTTCTGGTAGCGCTGGTCGAAGCCCCGCATCGCCTTGTAGCGCTGGAAGACGTCCTTGAGCGTCCGTCCATGACCGTGGTGGACGCCTGCCGGATTGTTGGCCGTGATCGGCCCGTCCATGAAGGAGAAGGTCCGGCCGCCCCGGTTCCGCTCACGCAGCTTGTCGAAGATCCGCGCCTCCTCCCACCACGCGAGGATCTCCTTCTCGACCTCCGGGTGGTCGGGTACTTTCGGCAGCGGCTGGAACACGGGAAGGAAAGTGTAGAGAGCCGCGTTTCTACTCTTGGAACAACGAGAAAGGACCCTGAATGGCAAACGACGTCACCGATTCGACCTTCGAGCAGGAAGTGCTGCAGAGCGGCCAGCCCGTGATCGTCGACTTCTGGGCGGAATGGTGCGGGCCGTGTCACGCGGTCGCGCCGGTGCTCGAGAAGATCGCGGACGAGAAGCAGATCAAGCTCGTCAAGGTCAACATCGACGAGAACCAAGAGCTCGCGATGCGCTACGGGATCCAGTCGATCCCGAACATGATCCTCTTCGAGGGCGGGCAGCCGAAGGCGAACGCCGTCGGTGCGATGCCGAAGGGGATGTTGGAGCGCTCGCTCGGCCTCGCGGACTCGTAGCCCTTCCGGCGCTACGAGTCCTGAGTCTCGAGGAAGCTCAGGAAGGCTGCGTGCTTGGCGAGGAACTCCTCGATCTCGGCGACGCCGGCCCCGGCCCAGTCCTCGAGCCAGGTGTCGGCCAGGTCGTCCTCGATCCGATGGAGGCCGCGTTCACTCATGCCGGAATGATCGGGTGCAAGGTGGGTACCCGCCATGGGCCGTTCGGCTCAACTTGCGGGCCGTGAGGACCCACTCGCTCCTGCTCGTCAATCCGCGCTCGGGCGACGATTCGCCGTCGGCGGAGGAAGTGGCCGACGCGGCCCGGACGCTCGGCGTCGAGCCGCATTTCCTGGAAAAGGGCGAGGATCCGGGAGCCCTGGCGCGGCAGTCGGAGGCCGAGATCGTCGGGATCGCGGGCGGCGACGGCTCGCTCGCCGCCGTCGCGGCGGCCGCGATCGACCTGGAAGCCGCATTCGTCTGCGTCCCGTTCGGGACGCGGAATCACTTCGCCCGCGACCTCGGCCTCGACCGGAGCGATCCGCTGGCCGCGCTCGCCGCCTTCACGGGCGGCGTCGAGCGCCGCGTCGACGTCGGCCGCATCGGCGAGCGGCTGTTCGTGAACAACGTCTCGCTCGGCGTCTACGCGCGGCTCGTGCACCGCCGCGAGCACAAGCGGCGCCGGGGCGAGGCGCTCGCCCGTCTCCGCGCGTTGGCCGCCGTCGCGCGCCACCGCCACACGTTGCACGCGTCGATCGACGGCGAGCCGGTGCGCGCACGCGTGATCTTCGTCGGCAACAACCGGTACGAGCTGTCTCTGTTCACGGTCGGCGAGCGGGAGCAGCTGAGCGAAGGTGAGCTCTGTCTCTGGACGGCGGCCGGATGGCTGCCGTCTGCGTGGGAGGAGCGAACGGGGCGCTCGTTCCGGATCGATACGGGCGGCGCGCGCGTGCGCGCTGCGATCGACGGCGAGCCCGCCGTGCTCGAGTCGCCGTTCGAGGTCGAGTCGCTGCCGGCCGCGTTACGCCTGCTGGTCCCGCCACGCGGCGAGGACTAGCGCGTTCACGGTGAATGCGAGCTCGCCGTCGGTGGGCAGCTCGTCCGCTGCAAACCAGCGCACCTCGTCGACGTCGTCCGCCGCGTACGGCTCGCCGTCGGCGCGGCACACCCAGTAGAGATTGAGCGTCGCTTCGCCCGACTCGCCGTAGACGTCCATCCACACCCCGAAGAAGCGCACCGGGTCGACGTCGAGCCCCGTCTCCTCGCGCAGCTCGCGGCGGAGCCCGTCGAGCGGATGCTCGCCGCTCTCGAGGAAGCCGCCGGGCAGATCCCACTTTCCGCGTTCGGGGTCGATCGCGCGGCGCGCGAGCAGCACACGCCCGGAGCCGTCGACCAGCACTGCCGACGCGGTGGGCGACGAGCTCTCGTACTGTGTGTAGCCGCACGCCCCGCAGTGCACCTTGCGACCCTCGACCTCGACGTGCGCGCCGCAGCGCGGGCAGTGCTTCCATTCAGCGAGCATCGGGAGGGAACCATGCACGACAACCCGGAACCGACGGAAGAGGAACAGGAGCAGACGCAGTCCGGCCGCGGCAACGAGGAGGAGGCCATGCGCTACCCCTCCGAGGGTCAGCCCGATCCTCCGGACGATGCCGAGGAGTAGCGCGACCCAGCACGAGCTCCAACGCGTCGGCCTGCTCGCGGGCCTGCCGGGGGAGATCCTCGCGCGGCTCGGCAAGGACATGGAGCGCGAGGAGATCGCGCCCGGGACCGTCGTCGTGCGCGAGGGCGACGACGACGACCGCTTCTACGTCGTCTTCGCCGGCATGCTCGCGGTCGCGAACACGATCGGCCCGCGACGTGTGCTGCGGCCCGGCGACTACTTCGGGGAGGTCGCGCCGGCGATGGGCATTCCGCGCACGGCGACGGTGACGGCGATCACGCCGTGCGTCATCGCCTCCTGCGACCGCGCGACGTTCGACGAGTACCTCCGGCCGCTGTTCGCCGACGACTGATCACCGAACCGGCCGACGCAGCTCCTCCACGACCGCGTCGTTGAACGGGGGCCATGCGCCCTTCGCCCACTCGTCGAAATCCCTGTTGGTCAGCACGCCGCAGGCGGCGCCGAGCTCGGGGTCGACCCAGAGGAACGTGCCGCTCTGGCCGAAGTGCCCGAACGTGCGCGCCGAGTTGTGGCGGCTCGTCCAGTGCGGCGACTTGTCGTCGCGCAGCTCGAACGCGAGGCCCCAGTCGTTCGGCTCCTGCCTGCCCCACCCCGGCAGCACGCCGGCGAGACCGGGAAACTGCACCGTCGTCGCCTCGTCCAGCGTCTCCGGCGCGACCAGCGTCGGCGCGAGGCATTCGCGCCCGAGCGCGAGCAGGTCGTCGAGCGGGCCGACGTACTCCGAGGCCGGCGAGCCCTGTAAGGAGCCGCGCAAGCCGAGGGGCGAGACAACGGCCTCGTGGAAGTACTCGGCGAACGACATCTCGGCCCGGGCGGCGACGATCTCGGCAGCTTCCTCGAACGCCTCGTTCGAATACGCGCGACGGCGCTCGCCGGCGTGCGAGAGGAGGCGCCGCAGGTGCTCGTCGAGCTCGACGGTGCCCTCCTCGACCGCGACGAGCACCGCGAACCCGGTCAGGAGCTTCGTCACCGAGGCCCACCGCAGCGGCACGTTGCGCGGCCCGTGCGTCGCCACGACGCCGTCCGCACGCACGACGCCCGCGGCGGCGGTCTGCGCGCCCCACCCGTCGATTGCCTCCAGCGACTGCACCGCGCGGGGATACTAGGAGCATGGAGCGGAAGCTCGTTCCCGCCGTCTCGCCGCAGGCCGCGATCGTCGGCTACTCCCGCGCCGTGCGCGACGGCCGGATCGTGCACGTCGCCGGGACGGCGCCGATCGGCATCGACTCGCTCGACCCGTACGAGCAGGCGAAGCGCTGCCTCCAGGTGATCACCGAGGCGCTCGCCGAGGTCGGCGCGGGGCCGGAGCACGTCGTGCGGACGCGCGTCTACCTCGTGAATGCCGACGACTGGGAGGCGGTCGGCCGCGCGCACGGCGAAGTCTTCGGCGACGTGCGGCCCGCCTCGGCCGTGATCGTGATCGCCGGGCTGCTCGACGAGCGCTGGAAGGTCGAGATCGAGGCAGAGGCGCTGCTGCCGGAATGACGAAGCAGGCGTACCCACCTTCGATCACCGGCAAAGGGAGCCGCTATGCCGTCGGCGGCAGCGTGCTCGACCATGCGTTCGGGAAGAGCGACCAGTTCACGCTCGGCGTCGAGGAGGAGTACATGCTCCTCGACGGCGAGACATTCGACCTCGTGCAGCACATCGACACCGTGCTCGCCGACGTCTCCGGCCACGAGCTCGAGCCGCGGATCAACGCCGAGCTGATGCAGTCGGTCCTCGAGGTGGCTACACCGGTCTGCCACACGCCGTCGGACGTCGAGAAGCAACTGCGTGCGCTGCGCGCGTACGTGACGCAAGTCGCCCGCGCCCGCGGGATGCGCGTCGGCTCGGCGGGCACGCACCCGTTCTCCCTCTTCGAGCGGCAGTGCATCACCGCGAAGGACCGCTACCGCGCGCTCGTCGATCAGATGCAGTACATCGCACGGCGCGAGCTGATCTTCGGCCTGCACGTGCACGTCGCCGTCGACGATCCCGAGAAGGCGATCCAGGTCGTCAACGGTTTGATCGTCCATCTCGCCGAGCTCGTCGCGCTCTCGGCGAGCTCCGCGTTCTGGCGTGGGGAGCCGACGGGACTGCACAGCTCGCGGCACATGGTCTTCGCGGCGTTCCCGCGTTCCGGTCCGCCACCGCGCTTCAAGGATTACGCCGACTACGCGGAGGTCGTCGGCCAGCTCGAGCGTACGGGTTGCATCGCGGACTACACGCACATCTGGTGGGACATCCGCCTACACCCGCGGCTCGGCACGATCGAGATCCGCATCTGCGACGCGGTCACGGACCTCGACGACGTGATCGCGATCACCGCGTACTGCCAGGCCCTCGTCAAGCACTACTCCGAGCTCTTCGACGCCGGCACGGAGATCCCGTCGTACCACCGGATCCTCACCACCGAGAACAAGTGGCTCGCCGCGCGCTACGGGCTCGACGCCCCGGTCATGGACCTGCTCACCGGCAAGCGCAACCGCGGGACGGTCGCCGCGTCGATCCGCCGGACGCTGAAGGCGATCGGACCGCACGCGCGCGAGCTCGGCACGGAACAGCAGCTCGAGGGGATCGACGAGATCCTGCGCCGCGGCAACGCCGCCGACCGCCAGCTGCGCACGTTCAACGCGAACCGCGACGTCGTCGAGGTCGTGCGCGATCTCGCCGACCTCACGGAAGCGGCGGTCGCCTGATGCTCGGCGACGGCGAGCGGATCCCCGAGGCCCGCGTCTGGACGACCCCGAACGAAAACGCGACGCTGCACGAGATCGTCGCCCAGGGCCCGGTCCTCCTCCTCTTCTATCTCTTCGACTGGTCCGCCACCTGAACGAGCGAGATGGAGCTCCTGCGTGACAGGGGCCAGGAGCTACGCGCCGCCGGCGTGCAGCCGTACGGGATCTCGCGCGACTCGCCGTGGACGCACGTCGCCTGGACGCAGGCGCTCGATCTCGACTTCCCGCTTCTTTCGGATTGGAACGGGGACGCGACGCGCGGCTTCGGAGTCGCCTACGAGCACCGCGGGCTGCGCGACGTCTCGGCCCGCTCGGCGTTCGTGATCGACGAGAGCGGCGTCGTGCGGGCGGCGTGGCGGTACGAGCCGGCCGAGCTTCCGGATTTCGACGAGATCCTTGCCGCCGTCCGGCGAATCCTTTAACCCTTACCCCATGGAGACGACATCCTCTGCGGCGCCGGCCAACAGCCGGTCGGGGCCGCTCACCGCAGCACTCGGCCTGATCGTCCTCGGCGTCGGGCTCTGGTTCGCGATCGACGCCTACGGCAGCTGGTATCCGATCTTCAAATGGGCGCACGTGACGCTCGTCGTGTTCTGGGTCGGCGGCGGCCTGATGCTGACCGTCCTCGGTCTGAGGGCGGAGCGGTCGGAAGACCCGCGTGAGATCGGCATGATCGCGGCCCAGGCGGCCTGGGTCGGAGAGCGGTTCTTCGCGCCGGCCGGTGGGCTCGTCCTGCTCGCCGGAATCGGGATGGTGATCAACGGCCACCTCGGCTGGAACCACTTCTGGATCATCGCCGGCCTCGTCGGCTACGCATCGACGATGGTTGTCGGCGTCGCCTTCCTGACGCCGCTCGCGAAGAAGGTCGCGGCGTCGATGCAGGCGCGCGGCCCAGAGCATCCGGAGACGATCGCGCTGATCAAGCGCATCCTGCTCGTCGCCCGCGTCGACATTGCAGTCCTGATGCTCGTCGTCGCGGACATGGTGACGAAGCCGTTCTCGTAGACCGACAGGTCCCGCAACCACGTTGCGGGACCTGTCCTACATGCCCATCGCGTGGTACCCGCTGTCGACGTACAGCGTCGTCGCGGTGACGTTCTTCGCCGCATCCGACAGCAGGTAGACCGCACCCTCGGCGACGTCGCCGGCGTCGATGTGTCGTCGCAGCGGCGCGCGTTCCTCGACGATCGCTTCCATCGTCGGGAACCCGGAGATCGAGCGTGCGGCAAGCGTACGCACGGGGCCGGCGGAGATGGCATTGACGCGAATGTTCTTCGGCCCGAGATCCCAGGCGAGGTACTTGACCGACGAGTCGAGCGTCGCCTTCGCGACGCCCATGACGTTGTAGTGCGGCACCGCGCGCTCGCCGCCCAGATACGTCATCGTCACGACAGAGCCGCCGCCGGCCTTCTCCATCAGCGGCTCCGCCGCGCGCGTGCACGCGACGAGCGAATACGCGCTGACGTCGAGCGCGAGCCAGAAGCGGTCGCGCGGAGTGTCGGTGAAGCGGCCTTCGAGATCCTCTGCGGCGGCGAACGCGACCGAGTGGATGAGCACATCGAGCTCGCCGCCGAAGGCATCTCCGACCTCTGAGAAGACACGGGCGATGTCATCGTCGGACCGAACGTCACACGCCGTGACGAGTGCGGTGTCCACCGTGTCCGCCAGATCGCGGACGTTCTTCTCGATGCGATCGCCTTGATAGGTGAACGCGAGCTTCGCGCCCTCGTCGGCGAGCCGCTGCGCGATCGCCCACGCGATCGAGCGCTTGTTCGCGACGCCGAGCACGAGCGCGCGCTTACCCGAGAACCGACCGGCCATCGCCGCGATCCTACGGTACCCTCCGCGCGTTGCGCCGCGCGATCCCGCTCCTCGCTGCGTCGATGGCTCTCTGCGCGGCGACAACCGCGGCGGCGCATCCGCGTGTCCGCGCCGGCATCATTCCGATCACGACCTCGCGCGTCCGCGTGGTCGTGACGCTCAGCCGGCCCCCGCTCGCGCTGCGCGGCGCCCGCGGTCTTGCGACCGCCGTCGCGCGCCGCAAGCTCGATCTCCACTCGACCTCTGCGCGGGCTTACGTCCGGGAGCTCGAGCAGGCGCAGGCGCGGGCGACCGCATTGCTGCGGGCGGCGATTCCCTCGGCGCGTGTCGGCCGCCGTTTCCAGGTCGTCCTCGACGGGCTCACCGTCTCGCTGCCGGAGTCGAAGCTGCCGACGCTCCTCGCCGAGCGCTGGGCGGCGCACGTGTACCCGACGTACTCCTACGTGCTCGCAACCGAGAATTCGCCGTCGGTGATCGGCGCGGACGTCTTGCATCGGACGACGGGAGCGGACGGCACCGGGGTGAAGATCGCGGTCGTCGACGACGGCCTCGACCAGACGAATCCGTACTTCAACCCGACGGGCTTCTCGTATCCGGCCGGCTTCCCGAAGGGGATCGCGAGCGCGACGACAGCGAAGGTGATCGTCGCGCGCGTCTTTCCCGGCCCGAACGCCGGCAGGGCGGGCCGGCTTCCGACCGACCCCGATTCGTCGTTCCACGGAACGCATGTGGCCGGCATCGCCGCCGGCGACAGCGGTACGACGGCGCCGGCCGGCGGCGATCACCCGGAGGTGACCGGGCTCTCGGGCGTGGCGCCGCGCGCGTGGCTCGGCAACTACCGGGTCTTCACCGTGCCGACGCCGATCGGGCACGTCGCAGACACGCCGGAGATCGTCGCCGCGTTCGAGTCGGCCGTGAAGGACGGCATGGACGTGATCAACTTCTCCGGCGGCGGCCCCGAGATCGAGCCGTCGAACGACGCGCTGATCGCCGCCGTGCAGGCAGTCGCCGCGGCGGGGGTCGTGCCGGTGATCGCGGCGGGCAACGACCGGGACGATTTCGGCGACGGCACCGTCGGCTCTCCGGGGACCGCGCCGGACGCGATCACCGTCGCGGCGGTCTCGAACACGCACGTGTTCCTGCCCCCTCTGAACGTCACGGCGGCGGGCGGGCCGAAGGGGATCCCGTTCAGCGGCGCGAACGGGGAGCGAGCACCGGTCGAGTGGGGACGCACCGACGAGACACTCGTCGACGTCGGCGCGATCACGGGCACGGACGGCAAGCCGGTCGAACGCCACCTGTGCGGGCCGCCGGGCGCGCTCGACCGGGCCGAGGGGACGCTGCCCGCAGGGTCGCTCGACGGTTCGATCGCACTCGTGCAGCGCGGGCTCTGCCCGTTCGTCACCAAGGCCGATGAGGCGCGCGCCGCGGGCGCCATCGGAATCGTGTTCGTGGACAACCGCGAGGGCGAGGCGAACACGGTGCCGACGCGACTGCCCATTCCCGGCGGGATGGTCGCGAACCTCGACGGACGGACGCTGCAGACGTTCATGGCGTCGCACGGCGGCCGTACGACGATCCGCGTCGGGCGCGATCCGCTCGAGCTCGAGACCGGTCGCAGCGGCGTCGTCACGAGCTTCTCGTCCTCGGGGCCGACCCCGTTCCGCCACGCTCTGAAGCCGGACCTCGCGGCGCCGGGAGGCCAGATCCTGTCCTCGACGCTGCCGAGCACGGACCCGTCGCGCTTCGCGGTCTTCGACGGGACGTCGATGGCCGCACCGCACGTTGCCGGCTCTGCGGCTCTGCTGCTGCAACTGCATCCGTCTTGGACGCCGGCACAAGTGAAGTCGGCGTTGATGTCGACGGCGGGAACCGCATGGCAGGACACTGCCCGCACGACGGAGGCGCGCGTGCCGCTCGAGGGGGCCGGGCTCGTCGCGCTGCCGACGGCGGCCGACCCGCGGATCTTCACGTTCCCACAGTCGTTGTCGTACGACGCGTTGCTCTCGAACACCACGGGCGCCGAACAGGAGACGGACGGGATCGACATCGTCGATGCGGGCAGCGGCTCCGGGACGTGGACCGTCGAAGTCGTCCCCCAGCAACAGACTCCCGGCTCGACGGTGACGGCATCGCCGGTCGCGGTCGTCCCGCCCGGAGGCGACGCGATCATCAGCGTGACCGCCCACGTCGCGGCGGATGCGCCGACCGGCGAGAACTACGGCTTCGTGACGCTGAGCAACGGCTCGATCACGCGGCGGATTCCGTACTTCTTCCTCGCCGAGCGTCCGGCGCTCGAATCACATCCGGTCACGGCGTTGCGGGCGGTCCAGCAAGGAGACACGCGACGCGGCGAGAGCACGGTCGCGACGTACCGGTATCCGACCGCTCCCTTCGGCAACCAACCGGATGCGCCCGCGATGATCGAGGACGGGAGCGAGACCCTGTACGAGACGACCCTTCCGGCCAAGACGATCAACGCCGGAGTGGCGGTCTTCGACCGCAGCTCCGGTGCGCAGATCGACCCGTGGTACCTGAGCGCACCGGACGAGAACTGGGTGCAGGGGCAGACCGGAACGCCGGTCGACGTGAACGAGCTCACGTACGACTACCAGTCCGACATCGGCGTCGCCGGCGTCTCGTACTCGGCGCCGGGCCGTTACTGGATCTCGGTCGACTCGGGCCACGACCTGTTGGACGACAAGAAGCTCGCCGGGTCGTATGTGCTCCGCTCCTGGGTGAACGACGTGACGCCGCCGACGCTGCAGCTGCTGACGACGCGTGTCACCGCCGGACGGCCGACGCTCGTGTTTCGGACGACCGACGCGCAGTCCGGCGTCGACCCACGATCGTTGACGCTCGGGGTCGGCGACGGGCTCGTCGCGGTCGGCACGTATCAACGGGCAACCGGGCTCGCGATCTTCCCGCTCCCTCACGGCGTCTCGCCCTTGCGTCCCGGAACGACGCGCGTGCGGATGATGTCGTCCGACTTCCAGGAGTCGAAGAACGTCGACACACAGGGATCGAAGATCATGCCGAACACCCGCACCGCGGGGGCGTCGATGCATGTCGTCGCCGGCGTCGCGGTCGACTGGCTCTTCACCCAGTGCCGCCGCCTCGAAGCGGCGGCGGGCTCACCGGCCCGTGTCAGATCCGTTCGCTTCGACGTCGACGGACGGCGCGTCGCGACGGTGCGACACGGCGTCGGCGGGATCTGGTCGGCGAGCGTCAGGCTGGCGCGGGGCCGGCACGTCCTCGTCGCGACCGCCGTCGACGCAAGGGGCCGTGCCGCGGCCGCGCGCCGTATTGTCGGCACATGCAGCGCATAGCAGTCGTCACCGGGGCCTCCTCCGGCATCGGTGCGGAGATCGCGCGTGCGCTCGCAAAGCGCGACTGGCATTGCGTGCTCCTGGCCCGTCGCGAGGACCGCCTCCGTGCGCTCGCCGACGAAATCGGCGGAGAGTACGAGATCTGCGACGTCACCGATTGCGCCGCGGTCGATGCCGTTGCCGCACGGCACCCGCGCGTCGACCTCCTGGTCAACAATGCCGGCGTCCCGGCACGCGCGAGCTTCCTCGAAGGCGACGTCGAGACGGCGCTGCGGACCAACTACCTCGGCGGCATCTGGTGCGTGCGCGCGTTTCTGCCTGCGCTCGAGGCGGCCGTGCCGAGCGACATCGTCAACATCGTCTCGGTCGCGGGCACGGTCGCGCTGCCGGCGTCCGGGCCGTATGCGGCGTCGAAGCACGCGCAGCTCGCGTTTTCCCGGGCGACGGCGGCGGAGCTACGCGGCCGTGGAATCCGCGTGCACACGGTCAAGCCCGGGTTCGTCGAGACGGAGGGCTTCCCTCAGTCGTGGCTGCCGCGGCCGGCGCGAAGGCTCGTGGTCGGCCCCGAGCGAATCGCCGCGCACGTCCTCGATTCGCTCGATCGCGGCCGTGGAGAGACGACGGTTCCGCGCTACTACGCCGTCCCCGCCGTGCTTCAGGCGGTCGCGCCGAACCTTGTCGCGCGCGTCTTGGCGAATAGAATCCGGCGATGAGCGTCGAGACAACGCGCGTCATCGAGGTCGCCGACTTCCGCGAGGCGCTGCGCCGGTTCCTGCGGCAGTCCGAGCGGGTTGCCCGCCAGTCGGGCCTGACGCCGCAGCGACACCTCCTGCTGCTGATGATCAAGGGCGCGCGGGACGGCTCGGAGCAATCGACCGTCACGGAGCTCGCGGACCGGCTGCAGCTCGCGCAGAGCACCGTCACAGAGCTCGTCAGCCGCGCCGAGGAGGCGGGCCTGGTCGAGCGGGAGCAGTCCCAGAGCGACGCCCGCGTCGCCCATCTCCGCCTCACCCTCGAGGGCGAGGAGCGGCTCGAGCGGTCCTTCACCGCGCTCGCCATCGAGCGCGCCCAGCTGCGCGAGGCGTTCGCACACCTCGACGACGACTAGCGCGTCTCGACGCTCTCGCAGTTGCGCACGATGTCGACGGAGTCGACGATCGCGTGGTCGTCGCCGGGCCCGCAGTCGACGATGTCGCGCTCGCCGTCGGCTGCGTCGAGCCAGTCCGAGCCCGGGCCGCCGTAGATCCGGTCGGCGCCGGCGCCGCCGGTGATCACGTCGTTGCCGGCTCCGCCTTCGAGAAGATCGTCGCCTGCCCCGCCGAGCAGCGTGTCGTTGCCGGCTAGCCCGATGATCACGTCGTCGTGCCCGCCGCCGGCGAGGTAGTTGCCCTTCGCGGTGCCGACGATGCGACGTCCCTTGACGCGCGGGGGATTTGCAGCGACGTCGACCGTCGGGTCGGACTTCGCGAGCAGCGTTCCGTAGCCGTTCGACGCAGAGACGAACAGGCGGAGCGTGAAGCCGACGTCGTCGCTCGTCGGGAAATAGACGAGCTTCGTGCCGTTCGGAATCGCGTGGCAGTCCTCGCCGACGGCATTGCAGCGATACCAATGGAACGTCGCCGAGATCGGCGCGTCGCCCGTGAACGTCCCGATGTCCGCGGTCAGCTGCCGCCCCGGCAGCGCGACGCCGGCGATTCCCGGGGCGGTCGCCGTCGCGGGAGCGAAGTGGGGCTTGTCGACGATCGGGAAGGTGTGATTCGTGATCACCGTGTCCGAGCCGGCGATGTTCGCGCCGACGATCCACACGCGGAGCGAGAACCCGATGTCGGCCACGGTCGCCGTGTACGAGGACGACGTCGCCCCGACGATCGGCACGCACGTTTCGAGGTCGCCGACGGGATCACAGCGACGCCACGAATAGGTGAACGCGATCGGCGACGAGCCCGCCCAGGTCCCGGTAGCGACGTTGAGCACCTGATCGACCTGATTCGTTCCGCCGGGGAGAATCGGCGGCGTCGCCGTGTTCTTCGGCGCAATCGCGGTGACGATCGGGGTCACCTCGGAGTTCTGCGAGTGACGACCGTCGGAGTTCGACGCGCTGACGGCGACGCGGATGCGCATCTGGTAGTCGGCGGGCGTCACCGTGTACGAGCTGCTCGTTGCACCGGGGATCTCGACGCACGGGCCGTTGACCGGATCGGCCGCGTCGCAGCGCTTCCACTGGTACGTGTAGGTGATCGGGAACGTTCCCGTCCACGTCCCGGTGCTCGCGAACAGCGTGTGGCCGACCACAGGCGCCGAATCGCCGGTCGCCTCGGTGATCACCGGATAGCTCGTGTTCTCCGGGCCGCCCGCCGTGTCGGTCGGCGGCGGCGGGGCCGCGCTCGAGAGCGGTGCGGTCCCCCAGTCCGGGTCTGCGGCGGCGGCAAACGAATTGACGATCTCCGTCCGGTTTGATCCGGACGAATCCGTGACGACGAGCGCGCCCGTCGTGGTCGCGTAGACGATCTTGGAGCCGTCGGGGGAATACGAGGGGGACTCCGCGTCCGTCGCGGTTCCGACCTGCGCCGGTGTCTGGCCCGTGGCGCAGCACGAGATCTTGTACAGCCCGCTGCCGAACGCCGCGAACAGGATCGTCGAGCCGTCCGGCGACCACGTGGGATTCTCCTCGTCACCGGAGCCCGTGGTCAGCTGCGTCGGCGTCGGGATCCCGGATCCGCCGAGCGTGATCACGAAGATGTGCGAGTGGCCGCCCGTGACCGAGTCGTAGGCGAGCTTCTGACCGTTCGGCGAGATCGCCGGATCCGCATCGCCCGATCCGTTCGTCAGCTGCTCCTGGGTCGTGCTGCTCTTCAGCCAGATGTGGCCGTCGCTGTTCAGGAAGGCGAGGGTCGCGTTGTCGTTCGACCAGCTCGGCTCCGAGGCGGTGCTCTCGAAGAGGATCGGGTTGGTGCCGTCGGCGTTCGCCGTGTACAGATCGCCGCTCGTGACGAACGCCAGCTTCTGTCCATTCGGAGACCAGACAGGATCGAAGCCGGACGAGATGACGGCGCGGGGGTTGCTCCCGTCGGGATTCGCGGTGCAGACCTGGTCCGAGTTGCACGTGTAGGCGATCTGCCCGTTCGTGCCCGGGAAGGCGCCCTGGGCGGGCCCGAGCAGGCACAGGGATCCGCACGCGGCGGCGAGCAGGACGAGCGAACGGCGCACCCGCACGTTGTATCGCTTGAAAGCGGTAACCGCTAGAGGGCGAGGAGATACCACGCCACCTCCACGACGAAAACGTCCGGGCCCTGAGGGGCGAGGGCGAGCGCGGCCGCCCGCGCGTCGCCCTCGCAGCCGGCCAGGTCGAGGAATCCGGCGACCGGCCGCCGCTCGGTGACGCGGCGCTCGCGCTCGAGGACGAGGCGGTTCGCCTCGAACAGGTGCCGCAGGTCCTGGTCCGAGAGGAGACGCCGGTGGCCCGGGTCGCGCGCCCGCTCGAACCGGTCGACCGCGAGCGCCTCGAGCGGGTCGACCGGGGCCAGCTGGTCGATGACGAGGACGCGGCCGCCGCGCCGCGTCACCCGCACGAGCTCGGCGATCGCGACCTCGGGCCGGTGCACGTGGTGCAGCGTCCGCAGCGTTCCGGAGAGATCGAAGGAGGCGTCCGGAAACGGCAACCGCATTGCGTCCGCCTCCTCGAACGTTGCGTTGGCGGGTGCGCGCTCGCGGGCGTGCGCGAGCAGCGCCGGCTCGAGGTCGACGCCGACGACCTCTGCCACGTGCGGCGCGAGTGCAAGGGCGAGAGCGCCCGCGCCTGTCCCGCTGTCGAGAGCGCGCTCGTCGCCGCGCGGCTGCACGAACGCGAGCACCTGCTCCTCGAGCTCGGCCGCCCGTGCGTCCTGACGGGCGGCGATGAGGTCGGCTGTGCGCGCGAAACGGCTCACGAGAGAACGACTCGCCTCGCGCGTGTCGGATCGCTGTTGATCCCGGTGGCGATCTCGTAGCCGATCGTGCCGGCGACCCGCGCGTGATCTTCGATGAGCACACCGCGCCCGATCAGCACCACCGGTGTCGCAACCGGCAGCTCATTCTCGAGCTCGACGGCAAGAGCATCCATCGACACGCGGCCGATGACGCGGCGCAGCTCGCCGCCGACGCGCACCTGCGTCCCGCTCAGGTCGCGACGGAACCCGTCGGCGTAGCCGACGGGAACGATGCCGATCCAGGTGTCGCGCTCCGCGACGAACTCGCGGCCGTAGCCGGTGCTCTGACCTGCGCGAAGCAGCTTCACGAGCGCGAGCTGCGACGTCCAGGTCAGGACCGGTTCGAGACCGTCCTCCGCCGGGTCGGTCCCGAACGGCGAGATGCCGTAGAGCGCGATCCCGCAGCGCGCCGCGTCGAAGCGTGCGCTCGGGTAACGGAGCGCCCCCGCGCTGTTGGCGATGTGCCGCGTCAGATGCGTGTAGGCGCTCGTCGCGGTGCGGAAACGCTCGACCTGCCACTCCGTGTACGCCGCGTCGCTGTCGGCGGTCGCGAGGTGACTCATCAGCCCGACGACCTCGAGTGACGGCGAGGACGTCAGCTCCGTCAGCCCCCAGCGTCCCATGCCGGTGTCGAGCTTGACGTGCACGCGAACGCCCGGCGGGATGTCGTCACCCGAAACGACCAGCTCGAGTCGGGCGTCGCGCGCCTGCCCGATCTCACGGTTGGTGGCGGGGCCCATGACGACGATCCGCGCCGCGGGTTGGTCGCGACGGAGCACGAGGCCTTCCGGGACGGTGGCGACGCAGAGGGCGGCTGCGCCGGCGTTCAGCGCAGCTCCGGCTGCGTCGCCCGCGCCGTGCCCGTAGCCGTTCGCCTTGACGACGGCCCACAGCTCGGCGCCGTTCAGCGCGCGCAGCAGCGTCGCGCAGTTGCGACGGAGCGCGGCGAGGTCGACGGCGATCTCGGAGCGGTACATCAGCGATCGAGTGCGCGCGGCAGCGCATCGATGAGGTCGCTCGCGACGAGCCCGGCACGCTCCCGAGCCTCGACGGCAGCTCGCTGCTGCGCAGCAGCCGCGGCGGCCGCTGCGCGTTGCGGCTCCATCCCCTTCGCGAGGAACGCCGCGACGATCCCCGTCAACACGTCGCCCGTGCCGGCGGTCGCGAGTGACGGCAACCCGCTCGCCGCGACGAGCACGCCTGCCCCGGGCGCGGCGACGAGCGTGTCCGCGCCTTTCAGTACGACGACGCACCCGAAACGCTCGGCCGCCTCCTGCACGGACGCAAGCCGGTGCGCCGAGATGTCCTTGCGCCCGAGCAGTCGGCCGAGCTCGCCCTCGTGCGGGGTCAGCACGCGAGGCCCCGGCCAATCGGCAGGCTCGAGCTCGTAGAGCGCGTCGGCGTCGGCGACGATCGGCAGCTCGAGCTCGGTCATCAGGCGCCGCACGAGCGTGCGCGCACCCTCGTCTCGACCGAGACCCGGGCCCAGCGCGACGGCGGAGGCCTTTGCCGCCAGCTCGAGCACGACGTCGACCGCTTCGTCGCCGAGCGTCTCGGGCAGCGGTTTCTTCACCGCCTCGACGAGGCGCGCCTCGAGCACCGGCAGCACCGATTCGCGCGCTGCGACCGTGACGTAGCCCGCGTCCGCGCGCATCGCCGCGCCGGCCGTCAGCGACGGCGCACCGCTCATGCCGGGGGATCCACCCACGACGAGCACGTGACCGGCCGTGTATTTGTTGTCCCGCTCGCTGCGGCGCGGCACGCTGCCCAACAGTTCAGGCAGCACGAGGCGGTGGCGCGTCTCTCCGGGCGCGAGCCCGATGTCGGCGACGCGGACGCGTCCGGCATTGAAGCGCCCCGGCGCGACGACGACACCGACCTTGCGGCCGTGGAAGGTGACAGTCGCGTCGGCCTCGACGGCGACGCCGGGAATCTCCCCCGTCGATGCGTCGACGCCCGAGGGGACGTCGATCGCGAAGACACGCGCCGGCGACGCATTGATCCGCTCGATCAGTGCGGCCGCGTCTGCGCGCGGTTCGCCGCCGAAGCCGGTGCCGAAGAGCGCGTCGACGATCGCATCGGGGTCGCCGAGATCGGTTTCCCCCGCCTTCGCGTCGACGATCCGCACCTGTTTCCCCTGCGCCTGCAGGTGACGCGCTGCGATCCGCCCGTCTCCGCCGTTCGCGCCGCCGCCGACGACGACCGTCCACCGTTCCGCCTCGCGCAGCTCTTGCAGTGCGGCCTCTGCGGCGAGCGCTCCGGCGCGCTCCATCAGCGCGCGCGTGTCATGGTCCGACTCGGCGGCGCGCATCTCCTCGGCTGTGTAGAGCGGCTCGAGCTCAGGCATCGACGACGGCGACGGCCTGCGCGAGCTCGCGGGAATGGGTCATGGAGAGATCGATCGACGTCACGTCGTTCGCGTCGGCGACCTGTGCGAGCCGGCCGGAGAGATGGACGGCGGGCTTGGGGCGGCCGACGATCTCGATCTCCTTCCAGGCAAACGCGCGCGCCACGCCGAAGCCGAGTGCTTTACCGACCGCCTCCTTGCCCGCGAAGCGCCCCGCGTAACTCTCCGCCGGGTCGCGGCGGGAGTCGCAGTACGCCTGCTCCGCGTCCGTGAAGCAACGCTCCTTGAAGCTCGGGTACCGCTCGAGAGACCGGCGGATCCGCGCGATCTCGATCAGGTCCGTGCCCACCCTCGTCAAAGATGTTCCTCCAGCCACTCGGGCAAGTGCGCGATCGACGAGACGATCCCGTCGGGGCGCGTGCGCGACGCCTCCACGACGTCCGGGCGGAACTTGCCCGTGCGCAGCAAGACGGTGCGCATGCCGACGCCCTGCGCTCCTGCGATGTCGCTCTCGAGGTCGTCCCCGACCATCCACGTCATCGTCGGGTCCGCGTCGAGCGCCTCGCACGCGGCGGCGAAATACTGCGGGCTCGGCTTGCCGAGGACCTTCGCCTCGGCGTTTGCCGCATACTCGAGCCCGGCAACGAAGGCGCCCGAGTCGAGCATCGGCCCACGCGTCGTCTGCCACCAACGGTTCCGATGCAGGCAGTACAGCTCGGCGCCCAGCTCGAGCTCGCCGAACGCCCGCGCGAGGTTCATGTACGAGAAGACGAGACCGGTCTCCGGTGTCTCGTCGGCGCCCCCGAGCAGCACGGCGTCCGCGCCCTCGCCCACGAGCTCCAGATCCTCGAGGTCGCTGATCAGGGCCTGCATCGTCAGGGCGAGGACGCGCTTGCCCTGCAGGACATTGACCGCAGCCCGAGCGGCCGTCTGCACCTCGTCGTCCTCGAGCTCCAGCCCGTGCGAGCGCAGCATCGTCGCGAGCTGGGCGCGCGACCGGACGGTCGTGTTCGTGACGAAACGGAGCCGGTGCCCGTTCTCGCGCAGGAGCCTGACCGCATCCGCCGCACCGGGGATCGGCTCGCCGGAGACGTGCAGAACACCATCCACGTCGAGGAGAATTGCCGCCATGACCGCTCCCGAGTCTATTCGGGTCACGCGAAGCGTCGTTCTGCCCCGCGCCGAGATCGAGCTGCGCACCTCGAGATCGAGCGGACCAGGTGGCCAGCACGCGCAGAAGTCGGAGACGCGCGTCGAAGCGGTCTTCGACGTCGAGGCCTCGGGTGCGCTCACGGAGGGGCAGAAGCGGCGCGTGCTGGCGAAGGCCGGACCGGTCCTGCGCGCGATCGCGCAGGACGAGCGCAGTCAGCTGCGCAACAAGGAGCTCGCGACCGAGCGACTCGTCGCGGTGTTACGGGAGGCGCTCCGGGTGGAACGGAAGCGCGTGCCGACGAAACCGACGAAGGCCGCAAGGGAGCGGCGCCTGGACGACAAGCGCAGGCGCGGTGAGGTGAAGCGACTCCGGCGCGAGCTCGAATGAACATGGTCTTCGATGCGATGGGCACGCTGTTCGACCTCTCGCCGGTGCGCGAGCGAATCGGCGCCGCGGCGACGGAAGCGTGGTTCGAGCGAATCCTCCACTCCGCCGCCACGCTGACCATGCTCGGCGAGTTCGTGCCCTTCAAGGAACTGGCCGCGACGACGCTCGCGACGACGACCGCGAAGCTCGGCATCGACACCGATCAGGACGACGTCCTCGGTCAGTTGCAGAAACTGCCGGCTGCCGACGGTGCACGCGACGTGCTCGAGCGCGTCGAGCACGCCTTCGTGCTGACGAACGGCGGGCGCGACGGCGGCGAGAAGCTGCTCGAGAACGCGGGTCTCGCCGATCTCGTCGAGCGGGTGTTCGGTGTCGACGAGGTCGAGGCATACAAGCCCGATCCGCGGCCGTACCGGCTCGTGCTCGACCAGCTGGGCGAGGCAACACTCGTCGCCGCGCACGCGTGGGACTGCGCAGGCGCCCTCCGTGCCGGCATGCGCGCGGTGTGGGTCCGATCCGAGGAGAAGACCTGGCCGTTCCCCGAGGAATTACTCGACGGTGACGGTCTTCGCGAGGTTGCGCGGCTGATCGACGTTCAGACCACGTAGCCGCGCGATCCGGTACGCGAGCAGCTGCAGCGGCACGACCGCGAGCGCAGCCTGCAGGAACGCGGGCGTGCTCGGGACGTAGATCACGTCGTCGGCGTGATGCTGGATGTCTTCGTTGCCTTCGGTCGCGATAGCGATCACGTGTGCGCCGCGGGCACGCGTCTCCTGGATGTTGGAGACGATCTTGTCGTAGACGTGGATGTTCGTCGCGACGACGACGACGGGCGTGCCTTCGTCGAGCATCGCGATCGGCCCGTGCTTCATCTCGCCGGCCGAGTACGCATCGGTCGGGATGTACGAGATCTCCTTCAGCTTCAGCGCGCCCTCGAGAGCGACGGGTAGGCCGATGTGGCGGCCGAGGTAGAGGAAGAACTGTCGATCGTGGAAGCGCCGCGCGATCTCGTCGATCCGGTGTCGCCCCGCGTCGACGTCGTTGAGGAACGTCTCGAGCTTGTCGGGCAGCGTGTAGAGCTGGTCGAGGATGAAGTCGATCTCGGGCTCGGGGAGGCAGCGGCGCAGGGATGCGAGCTGCAGGGCGAGCAGGCTGAGCAGCGCAACCTGGGCCGTGAACGTCTTGGACGCCGCGACGCCGATCTCGATCCCACAGCGGGTGTAGAGCGTCGTCTCGGCCTCGCGCGTGATCTGCGTCCCCATCAGATTCGTGATCGCGAGGGTCTTCGCTCCTGACTCGCGGGCGAGCTTGATCGCGTTGACCGTGTCGCGCGACTCGCCGGACTGGGAGATGCCGATCACGAGTGTGTCCTTCGAGAGGACCGGGTTGCGGTAGATCCACTCGCTCGCGATGTCGGGCTCGACCGGGACGCGCGCCCACTCCTCGAGGATGTAGCGGCCGACGACGCCGGCGTGGTACGAGGTGCCTGCGGCGACGATGACGATGCGCCGGAGGTTTCGGACCTCCATCTCCGTCAGGCCGATCGACTCGAGCACGAGCTCGTGGCCGCGGACGCGGTCGCCGATCGTCTCGCGCACCGCCTCGGGCTGCTCGTAGATCTCCTTGAGCATGAACGTCTCGTAGCCGCCCTTCTCGGCAGCCTCGTCGTCCCAGTCGAGCTCCTCGATCTGGCCGTGCTCGACCTCCGCGCCGTCCTTGAAGAACCGCACGCTCGTCGGCGTGATCTCGACGACCTCGCCGACGTCCGGGAAGACGGCGCGCTTCGTCTCGCTGAGGAACGCTGCGACGTTCGACGCGAGGAAGTTCTCGCCGTCACCGATGCCGACGACGAGCGGCGTCTCGCGGCGGACGCCGGCGAGAACGTCGGGTTGGTCGTGGTGGATCGCGACGATCGTGAAGTGGCCTTCGAGCTTCGGGTAGACGCGGATGAGCGCCTGCGCGATGTCGCCGTCGTACTCCTGCTCGAGCAGGTGCACGACGACTTCCGCATCCGTGTCCGAGTTGAACGTGTGACCGTCTGCGCCGAGCTGGTCGCGCAGCTCCCGGTAGTTCTCGACGATGCCGTTGAGCACGATCGCCAGCTTGCTCGCGTCGCAGCCCACGAGCGGGTGCGCGTTCTGCTCGGTGACGGCGCCGTGCGTCGCCCACCGCGTGTGGCCGACACCGTGGCGCGCGCGAGAGCCGTTCGGCCCCGCCGCCTCGATGAGGTTGTCCAGCTTCCCGACCGCGCGGACGTAGTCGAGATAGCCGTCTTCGCGCAGCGCGATGCCCGCCGAGTCGTAGCCGCGGTACTCGAGGCGCTTCAGCCCCTGCAAGAGGAGCGGCTTCGCCTCGCGCGTCCCGACGTATCCGATGATCCCGCACATGCTCCGGCCCCCCTTGTCCCCGCACATGGGACGAAAAACTCTCTCACAAATGCAGCGAGCCCGGCTATGTGCCCGGCCCGCGTCGTCGCGGGGCGGTCAGCCGAGCTCCTGAGTGACGAGCGCGGCAACCGTAGCACAGAGGCTTTCGGCCTCTGCCTGGGTCGCCGCCTCCGCGAGCACCCGCACCAGGGGCTCCGTTCCAGAGGGACGGACGAGTACGCGCGCTTCGTCACCAAGTCCGAGGTTCACCTCGTCGACCGCTCCGAGCAGCGATTTCGGCAGTGGGCCTCGGCCCGTGCGCGGAATGTTCTTCGTCACCTGTGGATAGCGGATCATTGCGCGGCGGACCGTGTGCAACGGGTGGCCCTCGAGCGCGCCGCACAGCAGAAGCGCTGCCGCGAGACCGTCGCCGGTGACGTGGTCCCGCAGACAGATGATGTGTCCGGACTGCTCGGCGCCGAGGATGCCGCCTTCGCGGTACAGCGCCTCGAGCACGTAGCGGTCGCCGACGTCGGTCGTCAGCACGCGGATGCCGTGCTCCGTCAACAGCTTGTGCAGCCCGAGGTTCGACATCGACGTCACCGCGACGAGATCGACACCGAGATGGAACGCGAGGATCGCGACGATCTCGTCGCCGTTCGCGACGTCGCCGTTCGCATCGACCGCGAGCATGCGGTCGCCGTCGCCGTCGAACGCGATGCCGACATCGAACGCGCCTGTCGTCACGGCATCCTGCAGCGCGCGCATGTCGGTCGCACCACAACCAACGTTGATGTTGTCGCCGTCCGGCTCGTTGCCGATCGCATGCACCTCGGCACCGAGACGTTCGAATGCGCGCGGCGCGAGGCCCGAGTAGGCGCCGTTCGCGCAATCCACGGCGATGCGCATCCCCGAGAGGTCTGCGCCGAAGCGTTCGACAATGTGATCGAGATAGCTGTCGGCCGCAACGTCGACGTTGTCGATCGAGCCGCCGCCCGGAGCCTCCGCGTCGAGGAGCTGCTCGATGCGCTCCTCTTGCTCGTCGCTCAGCTTGCGACCGTCGCGGCCGAAGAACTTGACGCCGTTGTACTCCGGCGGATTGTGCGACGCCGTGATGACGACACCGAGATCGAGGCGGAGCAGCGCGACCGCAGGGGTCGGCACGACACCCGCGAGCACGGCGGAGCCGCCCGCCGACGCGACGCCGCGCGCGAACGCGTCCTCGAGCTCCTCGCCGGATCCACGCGTGTCGCGGCCGACGAACACACGCGAGCCTGCTCCTGCCCAGAGGGCCGAGGCCTTGCCGAGCCGCTCGACGAGATCGGCGGTCAGGAACTCGCCGACGACGCCCCGGACGCCGTCGGTGCCGAAGTACTGGCGCACGAGCGAGGACCCTAACGCCAGCGGCGGTGCCTAGCGGACGTACACCTCGACACGCCGATTCCGCGCCATTCCCGCACGCGTCTTGTTCGGCGCAGCGGGCCGAAGATAGGCGAATGACGCCTGACGATACGAGACATGGGAGATACCGAGGCGGCGGCGGATGTACTTCGCGACGGCCGCGCAGCGTGCATGCGACAGCGCCATGTTGTAGGCGAGCGAACCGACGCTGTCCGTATGACAGGTGAGCATCGCGTGCCTGAAGCCGCCCTTCGCGATCTTCCCCTCGGTCGAACGCAGCTTCGCTTTCGCGCCGGCACGCAACCGCGCGGAGCCGCTCGCGAAATGCACGATCGCGATCAATACCGGCCGACTGGAAACGTATGCAGCCCGCACGGCGTCGGAGACGGTGCCGAGGTTGCCGGTGGACGCGATCACGACGTGCTGGTCGGGAGTCACGAGAGCGGGGACGACGCAGCTCGTTCCGGTGGTACGGCAGACGACGCGTCCGTCGACCGTGACGACGTAACCGGTCGCGCTCGCGGATTCCTTCCAGGCGATTCTCGTGCTCGTCGACGTCGTCGGCGTTACCTCGATCTTTGTCGGCGGCTTGGGGCGCACAACGACGTCGATCGTCGTCTCGACCCGCTGATCGCCGGACACGACGGCGATCGGCACGTGCACGATGCCCGAGAACGAGATTGTCGGAACGACCTCGACCCGTGTTCCATCGACGCGCACCCCGGCCACACCCGGCAGCACCGGTGCACCGTTCAGCAGCACTGTCGATCCTGCCGGAATTCCGTCGACCAGGCTTTGCGTCGGCTTGCCCGCGACCGTGGTCGGCGCGCTGCTCGTCGGCACGGGCAGAGGAGGCATCGTCACGCCGAAGGACATGTGCGCGGCAGGGGCCGCGTACCACGCGTGGTCACCCGGCTGCTGCGCGACGATCGTGCAGGTTCCGGTGGCGAGGACGATGACGGCACCGTCCCCGTCGACCGTGCAGACGGACGGCGTGTCACTCTCGTAGCCGACGGCCATGCCGCTCGTCGCAGCTGCCGTGATCTTGATCGAGTCGCCGGGAGCCGGCGCCGGCGGAATCGGCTGGAACTCGATGGCCTGCGGCGACTTCTGCGGGGCCGGAGCCGGGACGGAGGGCGCGAGCGGCGGCGTGACGACCGACACCTCGAACGAGCGGGCGACCTCGGCGGCAGCGCTGTACGTCGCGTCGCCGGACTGGGACGCGACGATCGTGCACGTTCCGGTCGTCAGGAGCGTCACGCTCGAGCCGGCGACGGTGCAAACGGATGCGGTGGAGCTGGAGTAGCTCACCGGCAGGCCGCTGGTCGCGCTCGCGCCGAGGGAGACCGGGCCGCCGGTGACCGCCACGTCGGCAGGCTGCGGGAAGGCGATCGACTGTGTGCCGGGGGCAGGGACGGCGGTGACCGCAAACGACCGCTGCACGTCGGCCGCAGCGGTGTAGTTCGAGTCCCCGGCCTGACCGGCTGTGATCGTGCACGTGCCGGTCGTCAAGAGCGTGACGCTGGACCCGGCGACGGTGCACACGCCGGGCGTCGAGGACGCGAAGCTCACGGCGAGCGCGCTCGACGCAGTCGCTGAGAGCGAGACCGGCCCCTGGTCGACACGCGTGTCGGGGGGCTGCGTAAACGCGATCGACTGCGTTCCCGGCGACGGCGACGACGGGATCGCCGTCACCTGGAACGAGCGCGTCACGTCGACGGCGCTCGCATAGGTGCCGTTGCCGGCCTGGGAGGCGGTGATCGAGCACGTCCCTGTCGCGAGGAGCGTCACCGACGAACCGGAGACCGAGCAAATCGCCGGCGTGGAGCTCGCAAAGCTGACGGCAAGGCCGCTCGACGCGCTCGCAGAGAGGGACGCGGGGCCCTGGTCGACGCGCGTGTCTGCCGGCTGCGCGAAGGTGATCGCCTGCGAGAGCGGCGATATCGGAGCAGTGGTGATCTGGAAGGTCCGGGTCACGTCGCCGGCAGCGGCGTACGTCGCGTCGCCGGCCTGAGACGCCGTGATCGAGCACGCCCCGGTCGCGACGAGCGTCACCGACGACCCGGAGACCGTGCAGACGCCGAGGGTGTTGGAGACGAGCGTCACTCCGAGACCGCTGGATGCGCTCGCGGACAGCGAGATGGGACCTCGATCGGCGCGCGTGTCGGCGGGCTGCGCAAAGCTGATCGACTGGACGAGGGGCGAGACCGGAGCCGCCGTGACCTGGAACGTGCGCGTCGCATCCGGCGCAGCACCGTACGTCCCGTCTCCGGCCTGCGAGGCAGTGACCGAGCACGTTCCCGTCCCGACGAGAGCAACCGAGGAGCCAGAGACCGTGCAGACCGCCGGAGCGTTCGAGACCAGCGCGACGGGGAGACCGCTCGACGCCGATGCCGACAACCCTACGGGCCCCTGATCCACACGCGTGTCCGACGGCTGCTGGAACGTGATGGTCTGTGCGAGCGGCGCGGCGGTCACCTGGAACGAGCGCGTCGCGTCGGCAGCGCCGCCGTAGGTCGAGTCGCCCGCTTGGGACGCTGTGATCGAGCAGACGCCGACCGAGACGAGTGTCACCGCCGTGCCCGACACCGTGCAGACGGCGGTCGTCGTGCTCGAGAACACGACCGGCAGGCCGCTCGACGCCGAGGCGGACACCGTGACGGGGCCGTGATCGACGCGCACGTCCGCCGGCTGCGCGAACGTGATCGTCTGCGTCTGCAGGACGACCGGACCTGCGGTCACCTCGAAGGTGCGGGTCACCGGCAGCGCCGCCGCGTACGTGCCGTTGCCGGCCTGCGACGCGGTGATCGAGCACGTGCCGGCGGCGACGAGCGTCACCGACGACGCGGAGACGGTGCAGACGCTCGTGTCGTTCGACGTGAACGAGGCCGCGAGCCCACTCGATGCGCTCGCCGACAACGACACCGGGCCCTGATCGACCCGCGTGTCCGAGGGCTGCGCAAATGTGATCGTCTGCGAGAGCAGAGCTGCCGTCACCTGGAAGGTGCGGGTCACCGGCAGCGCCGCCGCGTACGTGGCGTTACCGGCCTGCGACGCGGTGATCGAGCACGTGCCGGCGGCAACGAGCGTCACCGAGGAGCCGGACACGGTGCACACTGACCCACTGTTCGAGACGAACGAGACGGCCAACCCGCTCGACGCGCTCGACGACAACGCGATCGGGCCCTGATCGACCCGCGTGTCGGACGGCTGCGCAAATGTGATCGTCTGCGGGAGCGGAGCCGCCGTCACCTGGAAGGTGCGGGTCACGGGCAGCGCCGCCGCGTACGTGCCGTTGCCGGCCTGCGACGCGGTGATCGAGCACGTGCCGGCGGCGACGAGCGTCACCGACGAGCCGGACACGGTGCACACGGACCCACTGTTCGAGACGAACGAGACGGCCAACCCGCTCGACGCGCTCGCCGACAACGACACCGGCCCCTGATCGACCCGCGTGTCCGAAGGCTGCGCAAACGTGATCGTCTGCGGGGCTCCCGGAACGACCGTCGCAAACGTCGCCGGCATGTTGTCGCTCGTGTTCGTCGTGGTGTCGAGCTGGGTCGACGCGACGTAGCCGACGACGGAATTGGTGTACGTCCCGGCGGCCGCCGGAATGGTCGCGTCGAAGGTCAGAGTGCGGTCGGCGGCCGACGAGAGCGTGAATGGGCCCGGAAAGACGAGCGTCCCGGCGTTGCTCGTCGGATCGGCGACCGTCGAGCCGTCGAGCTTCGCCGTGCCGGCCTGGTACGTCGCGTTCGCCGGTAGCGTGTCCACGATCTCGTCGACCGACGTCGACGTGGACGACGTGGAGTGCAGCGTCACGGTGTAGGTCACCGTGCCGCCGGTCGAAGGCAGCGAGGCCGTGCTTCCGGTACCGGTGACGGTCAATGTGTTCGCGGCCGGCTGGATCGCCGGGATGACGGCGAGCGAGCCCGTGCTCGTGTGCTTCACCTGTGTGCCGGACGTGATCTCCTGGATCGGATACGGCGTCGTCGCCGTCGAGGTCGTCCCCGTGATCTGGAAGGTGTACTGCGCGATGTAATCCTGGGCAGCCGCCCAGGACGCGTCCGAAACTTGGAGCTGGTTCGTGTAGACCGTCTGGCTCGCGCCGGGGTTCAGCGTCAGCGTCGTCCCGGTCAACCGGAACGAGCCCGCGGGCCAGGTGTCGAGGGCGGTCGGCGTCTCGTAGATGAACGGCGTCGCGTCCGGGCCGTTGCCGAGCGTTCCGGTCGTCCCCTCCACCGACAGCGTGATCGTGCCGCCGATGACGGGGCTCGAGGTCGAGACCGTGGCGGCAACGCTGTCGCCGGTCACGTCCTGCACCTTGTTCGCTGCAGCCTGCAGCGCGCTGTACACGCCCGCGCTGTAACCGTCGCCGACGGCGCACAGCTGCGTGCCCCCGTGTGCCGGGTCGCCCTGCCACACGCCGACGGTGAAGTTCTGCGCCGTTGCGGTCGCGGTCGCCGGCGCCGCCGTGAGAAAGAAGTAGGCCGGCGTCGACGACCCCGCGCCGAGATTGCCGAGCGGAAAGGCCGAAGGCTGATTCGCGTTCAGGCCGAGTGCGCCACCCGTGAAGCCCGAGAGCTGGACCCAGATGTTCGTCTTCGCCGCTGTCGGGTTGACCGAGAACCCGGTGTAGCCGCTGTCGATCAGGGGCGACGTTCCCGCATCGACGTAGAAGCGCGTGCCGTGCAGCGGCGCGATCGTGAAGCCGGCCGAGCTACAGCTCGGCGCTGTCGCCGCCGCAAAAGGGACGAAGAAGGGGGTCAGGCATGCCCCGGCGCACGCCAGCACGAAGCTGAACCACGCCGAGGGACGCTGACCGAGTCGCCGCAGACCGGTCACGCGGGTGGCATCGGCACCGGTTCCGGGCGAGGGAGATCACCCGTTCGGACCGGTTCCGTATGAAAGCGGTAGGAGTTGCCGCTAGCGCTTCGAGAACTGCGGCGCCTTGCGCGCCTTGTGCAGGCCGGCCTTCTTGCGCTCGACCTGGCGCGCGTCGCGCGTGAGGAAGCCTTCGCGCTTGAGCGGCACACGCAGCTCCGGGTTCGCCTCGACGAGCGCGCGGGCGATGCCGTGCCGGACGGCGCCGGCCTGGCCGGTCAGCCCGCCGCCGTGCACGCGGACGCGCAGGTCGTACTGCCCCTCGACGCCGGCGACCTTGAGCGGCGACGTGGCGATCGAGCGCCAGATCGTGCGCGGGAAGTACTCCTCGATCGACTTCCCGTTCACCCAGGTGGA
>JAICWC010000092.1 GCA_025934995.1 Thermoleophilia bacterium
CCCGAGGAGGAGCACGGACCGCTCGTCGTCCGCTGGGCGGAGGATGCCGACGCTGCCATTGAACGCCTCGCAGCCGAGAACCGTGCGCGCGAGCAGGTCGCGGTCGTCTCCTCGGACGAGGCCGTGCGCGGGACCGCCGGCGCGCTCGTCCGCAAGCTCTCTTCGCGGCGGTTCCTCGCCGAGCTGACGCCGACCGAGCACGAGGACCGTTCGCGCGGCGATTTGCGCGACAAGCTCGACGCGGAAACCCTCGCGCGGCTCGAGCAGCTGCGGCGCGGTCGGCGCTAGCGTCCCGAACGTACGTTCGTATCATATTGGGTCCACCGCAAGTCGGCTTGTATTTCGTTGGACCGCTTGCTATCTTGGCCCTCAACCTGAGGGTGAGAGTTGAGGCTCGCCCTTCCACGACACCCGGGGGAGAGCCGTGGCTGCTCGCACCGCACCAGCGTATTCACCTCAGAAGGCTCAACGCGAGCTGGAGGATCTGCAGCTCGTGCTCAAGGCGCGAAACGGCGACGGCGCCGCGATGGACGTGCTGATCCGCCGCTACACCGGCTTCGTCCGGCTGAAGGCGAGCTCGTACTTCCTGGCCGGCGGCGACAACGACGACCTGCTGCAGGAGGGCCTGATCGGCCTGTACAAGGCGGTGCGCGATTTTCGGTCGGACAAGGAGACGTCGTTCCGATCGTTCGCGGAGCTCTGCGTGACGCGGCAGATCATCACCGCGATCAAGACCGCCACGCGCTTCAAGCACACGCCGCTCAACCAGTACGTGTCGTTCTCGCACACGCCGGCCGGCCAGGACTCGGACGGGGAGTGCACGCTCGGCGACGCGCTGCCCGGCCCCGCCGTGCAGGAGCCGCCGGTGATGGTGATCTCGACCGAAGAGCTGCAGTCGCTCGTCTTCTCGCTCGGCACCGGCCTGTCGTCGCTCGAGGCCGATGCACTGCGCCTCTACCTCGAGGGCTCGTCGTACGAGGAGATGGCGGAGGACCTCGGGTGCGACACGAAGACGATCGACAACGCCTTGCAGCGCGTGAAGCGCAAGATCATCACGCACCAGAAGGCGCGAGAAGTCCTCCTCTAGCGAGTCGCGCGGCGACGTTCGAGCAGGCGCGAGTCGTCTACGATGCCTGCCGCGCCGGAGTAGCTCAGTTGGTAGAGCGCGTCCCTTGTAAGGACGATGCCGTCGGTTCGAGTCCGACCTCCGGCTCTGCTGTAGCTCAGCGCTGGCACCGCGGACAGATGCCCTCGAGCTCGATCGAGTGGTGGTCGATCAGGAAGCCGGTCGCCGCGCGCACCTTCTCCTCGCTGAACCCGAGGTCGGCGTCGTCGATGTCGACGCTGCGCCCGCACAGCGAGCAGACGATGTGGTGGTGGTGCGGCAGCTCCGCCCACTCGTACCGCGACCCCCGCTCGCGCCAGTCGACGCGGCGTACCCGGCCTTCCGCCTCGAGCCGGCCGACGATCCGGTAGACGGTCGAGTAAGCCGTCGAAGGCAGCCGCTCCTGCACGTGCTCGTGCAGCTCCTGCATCGTCAACGGCTTCGCGTAGGTCCGCAGGAGGTCGCCGACGAGCCGGGCTGCGCGCGTGTTCCGCATCTATTGCAAGTTACTTGCATGAGCAGGCGGCCGCCCGCCACTATCGGGGCATGGCGCTCGCTCTCGGCTTTGCGGCCTTCCTCGCCACGCTCTGCGGCGGCAGCTTCGCGCTCAAGTACCGCGACAAGCTGCACCTGATCCTGGGCTTCAGCTCGGGTGCGGTCCTCGGCGTGGCGCTGTTCGACCTGCTGCCGGAGTCGCTCGACCTCGCGGGCCCGCGCTACTCGACGAAGACGGTCACACTCGTCGTCGCCGTCGGCTTCTTCGCCTTCATGCTCCTGAGCCGCGTCCTCCTGCTCCACCCCGACAGCGACGAGGATGCCGCGCACGCAGTCGGAACGCTCGGGGCGGCAAGCCTCTCGTTGCACAGCTTCCTCGACGGCATCGGCATCGGCCTTGCGTTCAAGGTGTCGACGGCGGTCGGAGCGATCGTCGCTGCAGCGGTGCTCGCGCACGACTTCTCGGACGGCATCAACACCGTGACCATGATCCTCAAGAACCGCGGCCGCGGACTCCGTGCGTTCCAGTGGCTCGTGCTCGACGCCGTCGCGCCGATCGCCGGAGTCGCCGTCACATTCGGCTTCTCGCTCAGCAACGTGCATCTCGGCATCGTGCTGTCGCTGTTCTGCGGCTTCTTCCTCTACCTCGGCGCGAGTGACCTGCTGCCCGAGAGCCACCACCGGCACCCGAAGGTGCTGACAGGCGTGATGAACATCGCCGGCGCGGCGGCGATCTGGCTCACGGTTCACTTCGCGACGCTGTAGCGGAGCTACTCGGACGCGCGCTCTTTCTCGTCGTGCATGCTCGGCACGATCGCGCGCGACGTCGGCTCGTCGACGAGGTTGAGGACCCGCATGCCGTGCACGTACGTGATCGAGCCGCCCATCGTCCCGCCGGCGAGGAGCAGCGCGAAGCCGACGATCGTCAGGATCAATGAGCTCGTGTGCACCGCGTGGCCCGTGTAGTCGTCGTGGCCGAACACGATCGCGACGACGAAGAAGACGCTGGCGACCGCATTCGTCAGCGCGTGGATCGTCGCGGTGCGCCAGAGCGGCGTTCCGGACGAGATCTTCAGCCAGTCGAGAAACCCGGTGGAGACGGTGAGCAGCGACGAGCCCGCTCCGACGAGCAGCGCGAGCCACCACGCCTGCGCGAATGCGTGCTCGGCGACGCCGGCCTTCGAGAGGATCGCCGCGATCGTGCCGAACGTGTAGCCGCCGATCGTCACGTCGGTGAGGGGTGGGTGGGACGGATGCCCTGGGAAGCCGCGAAGTGGGTTCATGAGTCGTCTATTCCGACAACTGAAGGTAGAAAAACGCATTTGTCGCGAACCGGCCGTCGGGCGCCTGGGACCACTCGGGGATGACGCCGCTGCGCGTCCAGCCGCGCGCGGCATAGAAGTGGTCGGAGCGCGTGTCCGCGTGCGTCGTCAGCCAGAGGAGTCGCAGGCCGAGCCGGCGCGCCTCGTCGGCTGCTGCCTCCAGCAGGGCGGCGCCGATTCCGCCGCCGCGGCGGTCGGCTCGCACGGCGAGCTTCTGAATCTCGGCCCGATGCAGGCCGTTCGGCGTCGATGCGGGTGCGAGGTTGACCGCCCCGACGACGATGCCCTCGTCGACCGCGGCGAGCAGGACTCCCGTCAACGTCCGCCAGACGCCCGCGGCCGCCTCGCGCGTCAGGGGTGCGGCGAGCCCCAGAGCCATGTTCGACGCGTGCGCATCGAGCAGCAGCTGCGCCAGTTCGTCTGCATGGCGTTCGACGCCGGTCGCGTCGAGCTCGACGATCTCCACTACTGGAGCATTGCAGCGAGCGCGGTGCAGAGCTCGTCCTCGACGCGTGCCTTGCGCACGTAGTCGCTGGCGCCGGCGTCGCGAATGTCGAGCACGCGCTCCTCGTAGTCGTGCCCGCTGATCGCGAGCACCGGCACGCTCGGGCACAGCTGGCGCGTCGCCTCGACACCGTCGACCTCCGGCATCTCGATGTCCATCACGACCGCGTCCGGCTTCAGCTTGCGCGCGAGGGCGACAGCCTCGCGGCCGTTTCGCGCATGGCCGACCACCTCGAAGCGACCGTCGGCGTGCAGCACAGCCTCGAGCGCCTTCGAGAAGCTCGCGTCGTCCTCTGCGAGCAGCACTTTGAACACCCCAACCCCCACCGGCTCCGGCGGAGGTTAGCGCGGTTTCGGTCGGGTAGGCACCGTTCGTGAGCCAATTCGAACAAGAGAACGACCTCGGCGGCGGCGGCGGCGAAGTCGACGAAGAGACCCTCGAGGACGCCTGGGAGACCTCCGACCGGCGCACCGGCTCGACGGACGCAGACGAGGACTAGGCGCTGGCTGCGGCGTGTCGCCGCGCGCCGTTGCCGTTCGTCCCGACCGGGCTCTCGCGGGGGATCTCGACGACGAACGTCGAACCGGAGTCGCCGTCGGACTCGACCCAGATCCGGCCGTCGACGCGGCGCACGAGCTCGCGGCAGATGTAGAGGCCGAGGCCCGTGCCGCCGATTCCCTGGGTCATATCGGGATCGAGGCGGTAGAACTTCTCGAAGATCCGCGACTGCTCGTCCCGCGGGATGCCGAGGCCGTCGTCGCTGACGGAGAACCGGACGAAGCGGTCGCGCGGCTCGAGTGCGACCGTCACCGCGCCGCCGGACGGTGAGTACTTGATGGCGTTGTCGATCAAGTTCGACAGCACCTGGCGCAGCTGGCCCGGGTCGGCCGAGACGGCGGGAAGCACCTCCGGCGCCGTGAGCCTCAGCTCGATCGAGTCCGGTACGTGCATGCGTGCGGCCTCGAGCTCGACCGCCGCGATCTCGCGCGGGTCGCACGCTTCGACGTTCGCCTGCAGCTTCCCGGTGTCGAGCTGGCTTGCGAGCAGCAGGTCGTTGACGATCTCGGACAGGCGGCCGGACTCCTCGGCGATCACCTCGAGCAGCTTCGACTGCAGCTGATCCTCGAGCTCGACGTCGTCGCGCCGCAGCGTCACGGCCGCGCCGTAGATCGCAGCAAGCGGCGTGCGCAGCTCGTGCGAGACGGTGGCGACGAGATCCTGACGCATCATCTCGAGCGCGCGCTCGTTCGTCAGGTCGCGGAACGCATACACGGTGCCGTCTTCCGTCGCGACGCTGGAGACGGAGAGCCACAGCTCGCGGCCCTCGATCTCGAGCGGCACCGTGCCCGTCTGCCAACCGGGAACGGCGTCTTCGAGTCGCCGGCCGAGCACGGCATCCTCGCCGAGCCCGGTGATGCGCTCGGCTGCCGAGTTCCAGAGGCGGACGCGGCCGGAACGGTCGACGAGCAGCACGCCGTCGCCGATCGCGGCGAGGACGCGCGCGGCCTGCGCGCGCTCCTCGGTCTCGCGGTAGAGGCGTGCGTTCTCGATCGCCATCGTGGCGCGCCGCGCCAGCTCCTCCGCGAGCTTCAGGTCGTCGGCGCCGAATCGCCGGCCGCCGGCCGTGGCTGCGAACGTGATCGCCCCGAGGACGCCGTCGCGGCCGCGTAACGGCACGCAAAGGTACGACGACAACCCGAGCTGCGCGATCAGGTCGTAGTGCAACTCGTCGGTCGCCGCGGCGCGCAACATCTCGTCGGGGATCTCCGGCACGAGCTCCGGCTCGGCGCGGCGGATGACGGCCGGGACTCCGGTGGTCGCGTTCGGATCGGGCGGGTACCGCTCCTGCAGCTCCCGCGCGAAGGTCAGCTTCGCCGGATCGCGGTGCGCGAGGGCGACCTCGGCGATCGCCCCGTCGGCCTCGACGATGTGCACGCTGCACCAGTCGGCGAGCTCGGTCGCCGCAAGCACGGCGACATCGGCGAGGGATCGGCGGTAGTCGAGCGTGCCCGAGAGCGCGTCGCCCGCGGCGATCAGGAATGCGCGCTGCTCCTCGACCAGCTTGCGGTCGTGGATGTCCGTGGCCGTTCCGACCCAGAACTCGACCTCGCCGCCGCGGTTGCGGATCGGCACGGCGCGTCCGAGATGCCAGCGGTACGTCCCATCGGCGGAGCGAAAGCGGTACTCGACCTCGAACGTCTCGCCGCTTCGCAGAGTTTCTTCGCGCCGTGACAGCGCGCTCGGCAGGTCGTCCGGGTGGACGACTTGCGTCCATGCGTTCGGTCCGGCCTCTTCCGGGGTCAGGCCGGTGAACTCGAACCAGCGCCGGTTGAAGTACGTGGCGCCGCCGTCCACGCCCGACTGCCACACGATCTGGGGCATCGCATCGGCGAGCGCCCGGTACCGCTCTTCGCTGACACGCTCGAGCGCCGTCAGCTCCTGCTCGAGGAGCCGCTCGGACTGCTCGCGCAGCTGGCGGTTCTTGTCCCAGAGCTCGACGAAGACGCTGACCTTGGAGCGCAGGATCTCCGGATCGATCGGCTTGAAGATGTAGTCGACCGCTCCCGCCGAGTAGCCACGGAAGACGTGGCGCTCCTCGGTCGAGATCGCCGTCACGAAGAGGATCGGGATGTGCGCCGAGCGTTCCCGCTGCTTGATCAGCTCGGCGAGTGCGAAGCCGTCGATCTCGGGCATCTGGACGTCGAGCAGGATGCACGCGAAGTCGCCGAGCAGGAGCTCCTTGAGGGCCGCCGCTCCCGATGTGACGGAGACGAGCTCGTGGCCGAGCGGCTCCAGGGTCGCCTCGAGCGCGAGTAGGTTCTCGCGGCGATCGTCCACGAGCAGGATCGACGCACGCTCGGTGCTCACAGGCACACCCCGTAGAGGAAGTTCGGGATCTCGTCGAGCGGGAGGATCGCATCTGCGACCGTCGCGGCGATCGCCGCGTCCGGCATCGCGCGCCGCTCGGACGACGACGGCTCCTGGACGATCGCGACGCCGCCGCAGTCCTTGATCTTCGCGAGACCACGCGCGCCGTCGTCGTTCGCGCCCGTCAGGACGATGCCGATCGCGCGCTCGCCGTACTCGTCCGCAGCGCTTTCGAAGAGGACGTCGATCGACGGCCGTGCGTACTGCACGGGCTCGTCGGTCGAGAGCGCGATGTGCCCATCCTCGACGAGCACGTGGTAGTCGGGCGGGCCGAGATACACGTGGTACGGCTCGAGCTCCGTCTTGTCCTCGGCATCACGGACGCTGCGCCGCGTGTGATGGCCGAGCAGGTGGGCGAGGGCACCGTCCTCCGACTCGGCGGAGCGATGCTGGACGACGACGATCGGCTGGCGGACTGCGTCGTCGAGGCCGTCGAGCAGCCGGCTCACCGCGTCGAGCCCGCCCCAGGACGTGCCGATCACGATGACCTCGTACATCTCATGCGGTCTTCCTGTAGATGCGCTCGGGCTCGTCGAGGGTCTCGTACTTCGTGGCGAACGGACTGAACGAGAGGGACTCCTTGTGGCCGAGCGCGAGGACGCCGAACATCTCGAGGCTCTCGTAGAACAGGCCGTGCACGCGGTTCTGTAGCGCTTTGTCGAAGTAGATCATCACGTTGCGGCAGAGGATCGCGTTGAACTCGTTGAAGGCTCGATCCATCGCGAGGTTGTGCTGCGCGAACACGATGTTGTCGAGCAGGGACCGCGAGAACTGCGCTGCGTCGTACGCGGCGACATAGTAATGCGAGAAGTCGCGCTTCCCACCGCCGCGGATGTAGTTCTGCGTGTACTGCTGCATCTTCGCGAGCGGGAACACGCCCGCGCGTGCGGTTGCCAGCACGTTCTCGTTGATGTCCGTCGCGTAGATCCGCGTACGGTCGTACAGGCCCTCTTCGTCCAGCACGATCGCGAGCGAGTAGACCTCCTCGCCGGTCGAGCAGCCCGCGCACCAGATCCGAGTGAACGGATACGTGTGCAGCGCCGGCACGACCTTCTCCCGGAACGCGACGTAGAAGGATGGGTCGCGGAACATCGCGGTGACGTTGATCGAGAGGTCGAGCAGCAGTCGCTCCATGCACCGCGGGTCGTGGAGCAGCCGCGCCTGCAGCTCCGTGAGCGTGGTCAGGCCCTCCGCGTACGCGCGACGCCACAGCCGTCGCTTCAACGACGCCTGCGCGTACTGGCGGAAGTCGAAGCCGTAGCGGCGGTAGACCGCTTCGAGAAGCAGCTCGATCTCGAGCTGCTCCAGCTCCGGGTCCTCCGCCGCGCTCGGCTCCGGCGCGTGCGGAACCGATTCCTCTAGTGGTAGAGCCACACCCGCATCAACGACAGCAGCTGATCCGTGTCGACCGGCTTCGTAATGTAGTCCGACGCGCCGGATGCGATCGACTTCTCACGGTCGCCCTTCATCGCCTTTGCGGTCAAGGAGATGATCGGCAGCTGCCTGAACTCGGGGATTTGACGCACGGCCTGCATGGTCTGGTAGCCGTCCATCTCGGGCATCATGATGTCCATCAGGACGAGGTCGACGTCGGGGTGACGCTGGAGCGTCTCGATTCCGTCCTTGCCGTTCTCGGCGAAGATCACTTCCATGCCGTTCGCCTCGAGCACCGAGGTGAGCGCGAACACGTTGCGGACGTCGTCGTCGACGATCAGCACCTTCTTGTCCTTGAAGACCTGCTCCGCACCGTGCAGCTGCTCGAGCATGCGGCGCTTCGCCTGCGGCAGCCGCGCCTCGACGCGGTGCAGGAAGAGCGACGTCTCGTCGAGCAGGCGCTCCGGTGAGCGCGCGTCCTTGACGATGATCGTCTCGGCGTACTTCTTCAGGCGCGTCTCCTCGCGTCGCGTCAGCTCCTTGCCGGTATAGACGATCACCGGCAGGCGCGAGTTGCGCTCGTCCTTCTTCAGCTCCTCGAGCAGCTTGAAGCCGCTCGTCTCCGGCAGCTTCAGGTCGAGCACCATGCAGTCGAACTGCCGCTCGGCGAGCAGCTGCAGCGCCTCGTCGCTGGAGCCGACCGCCGTCACCTCGACGTCATCGCCCGAGCCGACGAGCTCGACGATCGCGTTCCGCTGGTCATCGTCGTCCTCGACGACGAGCAGCGAGCGGACGCCGCGGTCGATGAACGACGAGATCTCCTCGAGCATCCCGTCGAGCTGTTCCTTCTCGAGCGGTTTCTGGAGGAATGCGACCGCGCCGCTGCGCAGCGCGCCGGAGCCGTTGTCCGATGCCGACACGATGTGGACCGGGATGTGCCGTGTCGCCGGATGGTGCTTTAGGTGGTCGAGCAGCGTCCAGCCGTCCATCACCGGCAGATCCATGTCGAGGATGATCGCGTCGGGCCGCAGCTCGTGGGCGAGCGCGAGGCCCGCGTCCCCGCGGAGTGCGACGATGCCTTTGAAGCCGCGGGCCCGCGCGACCTCGAGCGCCGTGCGCGCGAATGCCGCATCGTCCTCGACGATCAGCACGACGCGGTCGCCGGCCTGTACGTCGTCGCGGTCGTCCGGCACCTCGCTCGGCAGCAGGAGGCTCGGGTCGAGCTCCGGCTCGAGCAGCTGCGTCGTTTCGGCGAGCAGCGTCTCGCCGTCGACGACGAGCGCGTTCAGGTGCGCCTCGAGCTCGGCGAGCTCGACCGTCGACGGCGCGAGGTCGGCGGGGACGTACGTCGCGGGCAGGTAGAGCGTGAACGTGCTGCCGCGGCCCGGCTGCGAGTCGACGCGGATCTCGCCGCCGAGCAGCCGTGCGATCTCGCGGCTGATCGAGAGACCGAGGCCGGTCCCGCCGTACCGGCGGGACGTCGTCCCGTCGGCCTGCTGGAACGCCTCGAAGATGAGGCGCAGCTTGTCCTCGGGGATGCCGATGCCCGTGTCGATCACCGAGAACGCGAGCACCGCCTCGGCGTGCGACAACGCAGGTGACGCGAACTGCGCCGACGCCGGCGCAGCCTCGATGCGCAGAGTCACGCCGCCCTCCTCCGTGAACTTCACCGCGTTCGAGAGGAGGTTCTTCAGGACCTGCTGCAGCCGCTGCTCGTCGGTGACGATCGTCGGCGGCACGGTCGCGCCGTGGATCTCGACGTTGAGCTCGAGCCCCTTCTCCTCCGCGAGCGGCCGGAACGTCCGCTCGACGTAGTCGCGCGCGTCGGCGAGCGTCACCTCGGTCGTGTTCACGTCCATCTTCCCGGCCTCGACCTTCGACAGATCGAGGATGTCGTTGATCAGCTCGAGCAGGTCCGCACCTGCCTGGTGGATCGTGCTCGCGAACTCGATCTGCTTTTCGGTCAGGTTCCCGTCGGTGTTTTCCGCGAGCAGCTTCGCGAGGATCAGCAGGGAGTTCAGCGGCGTACGCAGCTCGTGGCTCATGTTCGCGAGGAACTCGCTCTTGTACTTGGACGACAGCGCGAGCTGCTCTGCACGCTCCTGCAGCGCCGTCCGCGCCAGCTCGATCTCCCGGTTCTTGATCTCGATGCGGCGGTTCTGCTCCTCGAGCAGCTGCGCCTTCTCCTCCAGCTCTTCGTTCGTCTGCTGCAGCTCCTCCTGCTGGGTCTGCAGCAGCTCCTCCGACGCCTTGAGCGTCTGCGCCTGCTGCTCGAGCTCGGTGTTCGCGCGCTTCAGCTCCTCCTGCTGCGACTGGAGCTCTTCCGAGCGCTCTTGCAGCTCGAGCGTCAGCGCCTGCGAGTTGCGGAGCAGGTCCTCCGTCCGCATCGTCGCCTGGATCGTGTTGATGACGATGCCGATCGTCTCGCCGAGGCTCTCGAGGAACGACCGCTGCACGTCCGTGAACGGCGTGAACGACGCGAGCTCGACCACGGCCATCACCTGATCCTCGAAGATGACCGGCATGACGATGATGTTGCGGGGCGGCGCCTCGCCGAGTCCGGACGCGACGCGGATGTAGTCCTCCGGCGGCTCGGTGATGAGGATCGACTGCTTCTCGAGCGCGGCCTGGCCGACGAGCGACTCGCCGAGCTTGAACCGGTTCGCCACCTTCTTGCGCGTCTTGTACCCATACGACGCGACGAGCTGGTACGCGGTGTCCTCGACGTCCTGGGTCTCCTCGATCAGGAAGAACGCGCCGTAGTTCGCGGAGACGAGTGGCGTCAGCTCGGACATGATCAGCCGCGAGACCTCCTGCAGGTCGCGCTGCCCCTGCATGAGGCCCGAGAAGCGCGCGAGGTTCGAGTTCAGCCAGTCCTGCTCCGCGTTCCGCTCGGTCGTCGCGCGGAGGTTGGAGATCATCTGGTTGATGTTCTCCTTCAGCTGATCGATCTCGCCCTGCGCCTCGACTGCGATCGAGCGGGTCAGGTCGCCCTGCGTCACGGCGGTCGACACGTCTGCGATCGCGCGCAGCTGCGTCGTCAGCGTCGCCGCCAGCGTGTTCACGTTCTCGGTCAGGCCGCGCCAGACGCCGCTGACGCCTTCGACCTCTGCCTGGACGCCGAGCTTTCCTTCCGTTCCGACCTCGCGCGCGACGCGCGTCAGCTCGGCTGCGAACGACGAGAGCTGGTCGACCATCGTGTTGATCGTGTTCTTGAGCGCGAGCACCTCGCCGCGCACCTCGACCGTCACCTTCTTGCTCAGGTCGCCCTGCGCGACCGCGGTCGTCACTTCGGCGATGTTGCGGACCTGGCTCGTCAGGTTGTCCGCGAGCCCGTTCACCGAGTCGGTCAGGTCCTTCCACGTGCCGCTGACGCCCTTGACGTTCG
>JAICWC010000194.1 GCA_025934995.1 Thermoleophilia bacterium
CTCGTGCGCGTGCTGGCGGTGGGGCGCGCGCGTGGTGCGGCGCTCGCCGCGCGGTGGGTGCGGTAGTTGGGCGCGCTCGCCGGTATAATGGACATCACCACGCGCGTCGAGGGTTTTACGCGCGTGGCCGCGCGCGAGGAGCGTGGCGGCAACCTGCAGCGCGTCGCCGAGATCCGCTACGGCGAGCTGCCCGCGCTCGAGAAGGAGCTGAGCGAGAGCCAGCTCGACGACCCGATGGTCAAGGAAGAGGTCGACGAGGACGACGTCGCGCAGGTCGTCGGGCGCTGGACCGGGATTCCGGTCGACAAGCTGCTCGAGGGCGAGACGGAGAAGCTCGTGCACATGGAGGAGCGGCTGCACCAGCGCGTCGTCGGCCAGGGTGAAGCGGTCGAGGCGGTCACGAACGCGCTCCGCCGCGCACGCACCGGCCTGCAGGATCCGAACCGGCCGATCGGCTCGTTCGTCTTCCTCGGGCCGACCGGCGTCGGCAAGACCGAGCTTGCGCGTGCGCTCGCCGAGTTCATGTTCGACGACGACCGCGCGATGATCCGCATCGACATGTCGGAGTATCAGGAGCGGCACACGGTCGCGCGTCTGCTCGGCGCACCGCCCGGTTACATCGGCTACGACGAGGGCGGACAGCTGACCGAGGCGGTGCGACGTCGTCCGTACAGCGTCGTCCTCCTCGACGAGATCGAGAAGGCGCACGCGGAAGTGTTCGACGTGCTGCTGCAGGTGCTCGACGACGGGCGGTTGACCGACGGCCAGGGCCGCACGGTCGACTTCCGCAACACCGTGCTGATCATGACCTCGAACATCCGGAGCGCCGAGCAGATGCGCGAGCACTTCCGCCCGGAGTTCCTGAACCGGATCGACGAGATCGTCGTCTTCCAGCCGCTGACGCGCGAGCAGCTGGCGGAGATCGTCGACCTGCAGCTCGAGCGCCTGCGCGCCCGGCTCGCGGAGCGCACCATCGAGCTCGAGATGACCGATGCGGCGAAGGAGACGCTCGCCGACGCCGGCTGGGATCCTGCGTACGGCGCACGGCCGCTGAAGCGCGCGATCCAGCGCCTGGTCGAGAACCCCCTCGCGTTGCGCCTTCTGGAAGGCGATTTTGCCGACGGGGACACGATTCGCGTCGACGCGCAGAACGGCGACATCGTCTTCGCGAAGATCGGCGAACCGATTCTCGCCTCCTGACGAAGAGCGAGGGTAATCCCGCTCTCAGGAGGAACCGTGAAGAAGCTCGTACTGCTGCTCGGCGTCGCCGTGCTCGCGTTCGCAGCCGTCGCGTCCGCGGCGCCGTCGAAGGAGATCATGCTCGGCGCGAAGCTCGACGCGATGCAGGATCACGCCACATCGCACGGCACCGGGACGTTCACCGCGACGCTCACCGGCGCCAAGCTGAGCTGGCACCTGTCGTTCAAGCGGCTGACTGGCCCCGCGACCGCCGCCCACATCCATCTCGGCAAGAAGGGCAAGTCGGGCAACGTGCTGATCCCGCTCTGCGGGCCATGCAAGGCGACCTCGATGGGCACGGTGAAGCTGAACGCGATGCAGCTCCGTGACGTCACGAAGCTCGCCACCTACGTGAACGTCCACACCGCGAAGTACCCCAACGGCGAGATCAGGGGGCAAGTCGCGGCACACTAGTACCGTGCTCGTCATCGCCGCCACCGAGCGTGAGCTCGCGCACGTCCGCCGGTTCGAGACGCACGTGTGCGGCCTGGGCCCGGTGGAGGCGGCGATCTCGACGGCGCGCGCTCTCGCCGAGCGCGCGCCGTCTTCCGTTCTGCATGTCGGCATCGCGGGCGCACGCTCGCTCGAGCCGCTGTCGGTCGTCCTCGGTTCCGAAGCGATCTACTGCGACATCGAAGCGCGAATCCCCGTCGTCGATCGGGTCGCGCCGGACGCCGTGCTGCTCGAGCACGTGCATGCCGCGTTGCCCGACGCGCACGTGCTGCCGATCGGGACCTCCGCCGCCGTCGGCGGAGCCGGCAGCTGCGATGTCGAGGCGATGGAGGGCTTCGGTGTCCTGCGCGCGTGCGCGACTGCGGGCGTCGCCGCGGTCGAGCTCCGCATCGTCTCCAACCGGTTCGGCGAGACGGAATGGCGGTTCGAAGAAGCCTTCGAGCGCCTCGGCGCCGCGTTAGATCGACTCGACGTCGTCTAGGAACTCGGCCTGCTCCGTGACGGGCGGCGCGCCGTACGCGAAGAACACGACGTCCTCGTCCGTCTCGTTGCGCGCCTGCATCGGCGTGCCGATGTGGACGACGGCGAGGTCGCCGGCCTGCAGGTCGACGCGCTCGGGCGGCTCGCCGAGGAGGA
>JAICWC010000080.1 GCA_025934995.1 Thermoleophilia bacterium
GCCCCGCCACGCCTTCATCCCGTTCTCGATCGGCAAGCGCCAGTGCATGGCGCAAGAGGTGACGTTCATGATGCTGCGCGTCGTCCTCTTCGAGATCTACAACCGCTACCGGCTGCGTCTCGCGCCCGGCGCGACCGTCGCGAAGAACACCGTCGTGACGACGAAGCCCGTGTCGGTGCCGATCGTGCGCGTTCCGCGCGAGCGGCGCGAGGTGGTCTCGCTGCGGGACACGCCGCCGGCGGTGCGCAAGGCGACCGGGGCCGCTCGGGATTGGGGAGCGCCGACGGAGATCCCCGCCTCGAGCCCGTACGGTCGGATGGTGATCGCATACGGCAGCAACTTCGGCGCCAACAAGGCGCTCGCGGAGCGGTTCGCCGAGCGGAGCCGGTTCCACGGCTACCGGCAGCAGGTGCTGACGCTGAACGAGCTCGCAGCGGCGGAACCGCCGGCCGAGCCCTGGCTTCTCGTCGTCATGACGTCGACGTACACCTCGAACCCGCCGGCGAACGCGACCGCGTTCAAGGCGCTGCTCGAGCAGGGCACTGCGCGCTGGGAGAACTGCCGCTACCTCGTCTGGGGCCTCGGCAACAGCCAGTGGAACGCGTTCCTCGCCTTTCCACGGTTCGTGCACGAGAAGCTCGCCGCACTCGGCGCGACGCCCGTCACCGACTTCGCATTCGGCGACGTCGGCCAGCCGACCTGGGAAAAGTTGCACGCAGAGTGGAACACGCGGGTCTGGCCGCAGCTGCTCGAGCTCTCCGGAGCGCGCGAGACGGACGAGGCGGCGGCGCGCGTCGCCGCCGAGTCGGCAGCCGCCGGCGCGCTGACGGGGGCCGACTCGAACACGGCGATGGCGATGTCCCTCAACCGCGACGAGGTCGCGCCGCGCGTCCTCCTCGCTCCGCAGATCCTCACGAACAGCGTCGACATCGAGACGATCGAGACCCGCGTCAGCGTCTGCCGCGAGCTGCACGCGCCCGAATCGGAGAAGCGGACGCGGCACATCGAGATCGCGCTGCCCAGAGGGGTCGAGTACCGGGCGGGCGACCACCTGGGCATCTGCCCGAGGAACGACGAGGAACGGGTCGAGCGGCTGGCGCGCCGAGTCGGCGCGGCGCTCGACGGGCTGTTCATGGTGCCGCTGACGATGAACGTCCATGTCGTGCCGCGCGGCGTCGTGCTGCAGGTTCGGAACGTCCTGACGAACCTCGTCGACATCGCGGGGCCGCCGCCGCTCGCGCTGCAGGAGCTCCTTGCCGCGAAGGGCGCAAACGCGGAAGGCACGGACGTCGTCGAGCTCCTCGAGTCGACGGACGTCCCATTGAACATCTACGAGCTCCTGCAGGTCGTGCAGCCGCTGCGACCGCGCTACTACTCGACGAGCTCGTCGCCGCGCGTGCACGGCGACGGCGTCGCACACGTCTCGGTCGGCCTCGTCGACCGGGGAACGAGCTCCGGATATCTGCACTCGATCCACGACGGCGAGCGCGTGAACGTGTTCGTCGACCGCGCCGAAGGCTTCCATCTCCAGGAGGACGTGTCGAAGCCGATGATCTTCGTCTCCGCCGGCACGGGCTTCGCACCGATGCGCGCGTTCCTCTGGGAGCGCCTTGCGCTGCAGCGCGAAGGCGTGACGCTCGGCGAGGCCGCGCTCTTCAACGGCATCCGATCGCGCGAGCTCGACTTCATCTACGGCGAGGAGATCGAGTCGTTCGTCGAGCAAGGCGTTCTCGACCACCTCCACGTCGCGACGTCGCGCGAGGGCGCGCGTGAATACGTCCAGGACCGGGTTCGCGCAGAGGGGCCGCTCGTGTGGCGCCTGCTCGAGGCCGGAGCCTATGTCTATGTGTGCGGCGGTCAGGCGATGCGCGACGGCGTGCGCGAGGCGTTCGTCGACGTCGTCACGGAGTGCGCGCCGATGCCGCGCGAGCACGCCGAGGCGTTCGTCGAGAGCCTCGAGCTGCGCGAGAATCGCTACCGACCTGACCTCTGGGGGTAACCATGGACGTCCTCGCCTTCATCCTCACCCTGCTCGCGCTCGTCATGTTCGCGTTCGCGGCGAGCGGGCGCGAGCTGCGGCGCTTCAACGAGATCGCGCTCGGCCTCGTCTTCCTTGCGGCCGCGCTGATCTGTCAGTTCACCGCGATCACGGGCTCGACGATCGGGCGGTAGCGTGGCCCCATGCGGGTCACGCACTGTCCCGTCAACACGGCGGGCATCCCGTGGGCGAACGTCCAGGCACTGCGCGATCGCGACGTCGACGCTCAGCTGGTCGTCTTCAACCGGTACACGCTCCATCCGGAGGCGGACATCGACCTCGCTCGTTCGGGTGGGCTCCTCCGCCGGCAGATAACACAGTGGCGCGCGTTCGCGCGGCTCGCGCCGCGGACGGACATCTTCCACTTCTACTTCGGACTGACGCTCCTGCCGAAGTCGCTCCAGTTTCCGTTGCTTCGCGCGCTCGGGAAGCGGTCCGTCATGCACTTCCTCGGCTCGGACATCCGCGGCAAGCCGGCGGAGGAGCTCGACTGGTCGCGTCGCGCCGGTGCCCGCGTCGTCGGCTCGTACGATGCGATCCGCTGGGTGCCTGACGCGCACGTCATCCCGCCGGGAGTCGACGTCCACGCGATCGAACCGGTGCCGCCGACCGATCGCGAGCGGCCCGTGGTCCTGCACGCGCCGTCGTCGCGCACCCGGAAGGGCACCGAGCACGTGATCGCTGCGTGCGAGCAGCTCGATTGCGAGCTCGAGATCGTCGAAGGGCTCGAGCACCGCGAGGCGTTCGAGCGCTACCGCAATGCCGACGTCGTCGTCGACCAGCTGAATGCGGGGTGGTACGGCGTCTTCGCAATCGAGGCGATGGCGCTCGGAAAGCCGGTCGTCACCTTCCTGCACGAGGAGGCGGTGCGGCGCACGTCCGAAGCGTTCGGCGTCGACGTCCCGATCGTCGCGGCGACCAAGGACACCCTGCGTGACGTCCTGCGACCGCTCGTCCAGTCTCCGGACGAACGGCGCCGCATCGGCGCCGCGAGCCGCGCGTACGTCGAAGAGGTGCACGACCTGCGGCGCGTCGCCGACCGCCTGCTCGACCTCTACGCTGGCCTGCAGCGATGAAGCTCGGACACGAGCTTAAGCGGCTGGGACGGCACTCGGCGATCTACGGGCTCGGCGGGCTCGTGTCCCGGATCCTCGCCACGCTGCTCCTGCCGCTGTACACGCATTACCTGCCGCCGCGCTCGTACGGGCGCGTCGAGATCATCACCGCCGCGACGGCGGTCCTCGCGATCGTCCTGCAGATGGGGATCTCGAGCGCGTTCTTCCGTTTCTACTTCGACGCGAAGGAGGATGCGGCCCGGCTGACGGTCATCCGCACGTCCTTCTGGTTCACGATGGGGATGTCGACGGTGGGCCTGGCGCTCGGCGTCGTCTTCGCCGGTCCCTTCGCCCACTGGCTCGGGCTCGGCGATCACGCCTCGCTCGTTCGCGCCGGCGCGATCGGGCTCTGGGCGCAGACGAACTACAACCAGCTGACCGCCCTGTTCCGCGTCGAGGAACGCTCTGCGCAGTACGCCGTCGCGAGCGTCGCCAACGTCCTGATCACCGTCTGCGCGATGGTGGTTGCGGTCGCCGTCTTCCACTGGGGCGCAGTCGGCCTCATCGTCGGCAACTTCACCGGGACGCTCGTCGTCTACCTCGCGCTGCTCGCGTATCGCACGGAGCAGCTCGGCCTCGAGTTCGACCGTGACCTCTTCCGCGGCATGCAGAAGTTCGGGATGCCGCTCGTCCCGTCGGCCCTCGCCCTCTGGACGATCAACTTCGTCGATCGCGAGTTCGTGATCTGGTACAAGGGCGCGGCGGAGGCCGGCGTCTACTCCGCCGCGGTGAAGATCGCGGGCGTGATCACCTTCGTCATGGTCGCCTTCCGGACCGCCTGGCCGGCGTTCGCGTACTCGATCGACGACGATCGCGACGCGAAGCGGACGTATTCGTACGTGCTGACGTATCTCTTGACGTTCGCGTCGTGGGTATCGCTCGCGCTCGGCGCGCTCGCACCCTGGATCGTCGAGCTCTTGACGAACCCGCGGTACCAGCGCGCGGAGAAGGGCGTCGCGCTGCTCGCATTCGCGGGCGCGGTGTACGCGGGGTATACGGTGCTCGCGATCGGCAGCGGCCGGGCACGCAAGACGCAGTTCAACTGGGTCGTGACGGGGATCGGCGCACTGGCGAACGTCGGCCTGAACTTCTGGCTGATCCCAAAGTACGGCATGGTCGGCGCCGCGATCTCGACCGCCGCCGCCTACGTCGTGCTGTTCGCCGGCATGACGGTGTACGCGCAGAGCGTGTACCGCGTCGACTACCAGTGGCGGCGGGTCGTCACGTCCGTCGGCGTGGCGGTCGGCCTGACCGTCGCTGCGCGCGCGGCGTCGCTGCCGCTTGCGGCGAGCGCGGTGCTCGTGCTCGCGTATCCCGTCGTGCTCGCGCTCCTCGGCTTCTACCTGCCGGCGGAGCGCAAGCGGCTGCGACGCCTCATCGCGAGCCCGTCAGCGCGTTGAGCTCCTGGAGCATCGTCCGAAGCTGGGCGAAGCGCTCGGGGCCGAGCAACTCGGCCCATGCCGTCTCGACTTCGGCGACGGCTTCTCGAATAACTCTGCCCGCGCCGAGGCCGCGCGGCGTGAGGGCGATGCGCTTCGCGCGAGCGTCGTCGGGGTGGGGACGCCGCTCGATGTACCCGGCGCGCTCGAGGCAGCCCAGGAGGTAGTTGAGCGCCTGCTTGCTCATCCCGAGCTGGGCCGCGAGCTCGGACGGCCGCGCGCCCTGCGGGCCCGGATACCGGAAGACGGGAAGATAGGAAGCGTCGAAATCGGCGCAGCCGTTTTCGTGCAGGCGTCGCAGCATGTGCGACTGCACCACCTCCCAGGGCCTTCGCAGGAGGGCGCCGATCAGCGGCGGCCCGAGCGTCGTCGGGTCGGTCGCCCGGGTAAAGCAGCTTGACGAACTGGGATCGATCATCTATCGTCAAGCGACTTTACCTACTCGGGAGGACGGACGATGGCGGCGACTGCTCGGACGATCACGGTCGAAGGGATGGAGATCCGGTTCGTCGTCGAGGGAAAAGACTCGGCCGGGATGGTCGCGGTCTTCGAGTTCGGCGTGCCCGCAGGTGTGAAGATCGCCGTCGCGCACAGCCACGAGGGCTACGAAGAGACGATCTACGGCCTCGAGGGCGTCCTGACCTGGACCGTCGAAGGTGAGGAGACCGAGCTGGGAGCCGGCGAGGCGCTCGTGATCCCCCGTGGCGCCGTCCACGAATTCGCCAACCGGACGGACGCGCACGCGCGGGCCCTTGCGATCGCGACCCCGGGCGTGATCGGCCCCGATTTCTTCCAGGAAGTCGCGGTGATCCTGGACGCGGCGGCAGGCGGCCCGCCCGACGTCGACGCACTCGTCGCGGTCATGCTCGCGCACGGCCTGACGCCGCACCCCGCGCCGCCGGCCTGACGTCCCGGCTACCGAAGGGCGCGGAGCCCGGCGACGTCTTCGTCCGACGGCTGCCACGAGCCCGCCTCGACGTTCGCGCGCACCTGCTCGGGCTTCGTCGCCCCGGCGATCACGGACGAGACGGCAGGCGAGAGCGCAAGGAGGCCGCTGACCGCGACGTGCAGGAGCGGAACGCCGCGCTCGTCCGCGTAGCGCTGCAGCGCCTCCGCACGATCCCAGCGCTCCTCCGGGATCTCGCGCCCGGCGAGTCGTCCCTCGGTCGCCTCGACGCCGCGGGTGTACTTGCCGGTGAGGAGGCCGGACGCGAGCGGGAAGTACGGGAGCTGGCCGATCCCGAGCCGTTCGCACATCGGCAGCACGTCGTCCTCGATTCCGCGCTCGACGAGCGAGTAGTGGTTCTGCGCCGAGACGAAGTGCGTCAGCTGACGCTCGCGCGCGAGCCCGTCCGCCTGCTGCATCAGCTCGGCCGTGTAGTTCGAGCTGCCGATGTAGCGCACCTTTCCTTCCCGCACGAGGTCGTGCAGCGTCTCCAGGGTCTGGAGCAACGGCGTGTTCGGGTCCGGCTCGTGCATCTGGTAGACGTCGATCACGTCGGTCCGCAGCCGGCGCAGCGATCCTTCGACCGCCCAGCGGACGTAGTCGCGCGAGCCGCGCGCCTCGCTCGGATTCTCGTCCATCTCCTTGCCGAACTTCGTCGCGATGAGCACGCGGTCACGCCTGCCCGCCAATGCGCGGCCGATGAATTCCTCGCTCGTGCCCTGCGTGTAGATGTCTGCGGTGTCGATGAGCGTGATGCCGGCATCGAGCGCCGCGTCGATCACGGCCTTCGACCGCTCGTAGTCGATCCGCCCCCCGAAATTGTTCGTGCCGAGGCCGACGACCGTGACATGCGGTCCGTCGGCCCCGAGGTTCCGTGTCTGCATGTCCGCGACGCTACCCGCGCCGCGGAGCTGTCTGCGCTGTTAGAACGCGCGGCCGCGACCGAGGAAGCCCAGCAGGGCCAAGACGATCACGACGACGAGGACGATCCAGAGGATGCTCATGAGGCCTCAACGCACGAGGGGCGGTTTTCGCTACGGCAACGGCCGCGAATGCACGATCGTCAGGGTCTTCGTCGGGCGGGTCAGCGCCACGTACAGCTCCCGCAGGCCTGAATCGCCGCCCTCCTCGGCGATCAGCGCCGGCTCCACGACGACGACGTGGTCGAACTCGAGCCCCTTCGACCGGCGGGGCGTGAGGATGGGAACCGTCGCCTCGTCGAAGGCATCGCCCTCCGGCGCACGCTCGGCGAGCGAGCGCGGCGCGATGATCGCCAGCAATCCGTCCAGCTCGGCGGTCTCGCCCAGGGCCGCGCGCAAGAGGTCCTGCTCGGCCACCTCGACGAGCTTGGGGGGCTCTCCCCCTCTCCGGTAGGCGAGCGGCCGCTCCATGTCCGGCACGATCCGGTCCAGGAGCGGGAGCGCCAGGTCCATGATCTCGGCCGGGACTCGGTAGGCATGCCGCAGCTCCTCGATCGTCACGTCGACGGTCTCGGGGAGGTAGGGCTCGAGCTCCTGCCAACGCCCGTAGACGACGGGGCCCGTCGCCTGCGCCACGTCGCCGAGCATCGTCAACGAGCCGTCGACGGCGCGTCGCGAGATGGCGAGCAGCTGCATCGGCGAGAGGTCCTGCGCCTCGTCGACGATCACGTGGCCGTAGGCACGCGGCGGTCCGTCGATCAGCGTGCGCGCGACGTCGAGCAGCGGCAGGTCGTGCTCGCTCCACTGCAGGTCGGCAACGCGCCGCGGCCGGTCGCGCAGCAGCAGGCGCTGCTCCTCCGCGGTCAGCACGCCGTCCGCAGCCGCCGCGAGCGCAGCCGGCGATGTGAGCAACCGCGCGACAAGCTTGTCCGCACGCGGGATCACGAAGACGCGGTCGAGATACTTCGCGAGGAAGCCCTTGTTCTTCAGCGCCCGCTCGAGCTCGTCGAACGTGCGCAGAGCAAGCGGCCCGAGCTTCTCGCCGTAGCGCTCGTAGAACCGGCGAAGCACCGCCATGCGGAAGCGCTCGCGTGCGACCGCAAGCGGAACGTCCGGCTCGACCTCGAGATACTCCGCGACCTCGCGCTCGCGCACCCGGATGAAGTCGCCGTCGACGTACAGCACGAGCTCCTCCGGCGCGAGTGTGACCGACTGCTCCACCGCACGCGTCACGACTTCCGCGATTCGCACGTCCGCCTTGAGCCGCGCGACGTCCAACGCCTCCTCGCGCTCGACGACGATCCCGTCGACGAGCTCCGAGACCGCACGCTGCTCGACCGCGTCCTCGCCGAGTGCGGGCAGCACGTGCGACACGTATTCCATGAATGTCGGATTCGGGCCGACCACGAGCACGCGACGCAGTCGCTCGCGATGCGTGTAGAGGAGCCAGGACGCACGGTGCAGACCGACTGCGGTCTTGCCGGTGCCCGGCCCGCCCTGCACGACGAGCGCGCCGGTCGGCTCGGCTGTGATCAGCCGGTACTGGTCCGACTGGATGGTCGCGACGATGTCGCGCATCCGCCCTTCGCGACGGCGTTCCAGCTCCTCGAGCAGGAAGTCCGACACGGATGCGCCCTCGACCGCGGTGCCGTCGAGCGACTCGTCGGATATGTCGACGATGCGGCGACCTTCGGTGCGATAGCGCCGGCGCTGGGTGACCCGCTGCGGATCCGCGGGCGTCGCCGTGTAGAACGGACGCGCCGCCGGCGCCTGCCAGTTGACGACGAGCACGTCCTGCTTGTCGTCGTGCACCCAGCGCCGCCCGACGTACAGCGGGCGCGCCAACTCATCGAGCGACAGGCGACCGAAGCAGAGGCCACGCTCCGCGTCGACGAACGTCTTCTGGCGCCGCTTCATCCACGCCTCGATCGCGAGCGCGGCGAACTCCGTCGCCATCCGATCCTGGGCGCCCTCGAGCGTCTTGCGCATCTTTTCGAGGCACTCGTACGCGTGGTCGACGTACGCCTGCTCCTCGTGCAGCTCGGGATGCGACATAGAGTCCAGCCTAATGCGGCTCGGGCTGAATCTCGGCTACCAGACCCCGGGCAGGAATCCCGCGGAGCTCGTGCCACTCGTGCAGCGAGCGGAGACGCTCGGCTTCGACTCGGTGTGGGCGGCGGAGTCGTGGGGCACCGACGCGGTCACCGTGCTCGCGTGGATGGCGGCGTGCACGTCGCGCATCAAGGTCGGCTCGGCGATCATGCAGATTCCCGGTCGCACACCCGCGAACACCGCGATGACGGCCGCCACGCTCGATCTGATGTCCGGCGGCCGCTTCCTGCTCGGTCTCGGCACGTCGGGCCCGCAGGTGGTCGAGGGCTGGCACGGCCAGCCGTGGGGAAAGCCCCTCGTCAAGACGCGGGAGTACGTCGAGATCGTGCGCGCGGCGCTCCGCCGCGAGCTCGTCGAGCACGACGGGGAGCACTACAGGATTCCGTACCACGGCCCCGGCGAATCAGGGCTCGGCAAGCCTCTGAAGCTGATGCTGCGGCCCCTCCGCGCGCAGATCCCGATCTATCTGGCGGCGATCGGGCCGAAGAACGTCGCACTCGCGTTCGAGATCGCCGACGGCTGGCTGCCGATCTTCGTCGTCCCGGAGCGGTTTCGGGACGCCTACGGGACGCCGCCGGCGGGCTTCGAGATCGCCGCGACCGTCAACGTGCTCGTCGGCGACGACGTCGACGGACTCCGCAACTCGTTGAAGCCGCACGTCGCCCTGTACGTGGGCGGCATGGGCGCGAAGGGCAAGAACTTCTACAACGCGCTCGTCAGCCGCTACGGCTGGGAGGCCGAAGCGGCCGAGATCCAGGAGCTCTACCTCGCCGGCAAGCAGCGCGAGGCGATCGCCGCCGTCCCTGACGAGCTCGTGGACGCCGTCTCGCTCGTGGGGCCGAAAGAGCGGATCCGCGAGCGGCTCGAGGCGTGGCGGGAGACGCCCGTGACCACCCTCCTCGTCGGCTCACCGCAGCCGGAAGCGCTCGAGACGCTCGCCGAGATCCTTCTCTGACGAGCGCTCCCTCTCGCCACGTTCGCGAAAAGACCCCCCAAAATGCCTAGTCCCCGCGAGCCCGGGGGCTCACAGGGACTTGGCAGACGGCAATCTTTCAGGTTGAGTTCCGTCTGTCAAGTCCGCAGGTCCGAGGGGAGGGTCAACGTTGAAGCAGGCACTACTTGCGCTCGCCGCGCTCGCCGTGTTCGGCACGACAGCGTGGAGCGCCACGGCCACGGCCGGGACCGGAGGCAGGATCGCGGTCTCGCCGGTCGTCGACGTGAGCCGCGACCGGCTCTCGCAGAACGAGACGCCGATCGCGATCAACCCGGCGAATCCGGCGAACATGATCACCGGCGCCAACGACTGGAACAACAACGACGGCTGCGCCGTCAACACGACGTTCGACGGCGGCAAGACCTGGACGCCGACGCTGCCGAACGGCTTCCTGCCCGGCATCACCTCGTTCACGAACGATCCGAACGTCGCCGGCACGGGCTCGTACGACGCAGGCGGAGATCCGACGATCGCCTTCAGTCCGGACGGCACGACCGCGTACTACGTCTGCCAGGCATTCGACTTCACGTCGCCGTTCGACATCGCCCTGCTGGTGAACCGCTCGCACGACGGCGGCAAGACGTGGCAGAGCAGCGGGCTCGTTCAGGTCTCGACGTTCAACGGCAACGGGACGACGACCGGCTCGAACGGCAAGTTCGCCGACCACGAGAACATCTGGGTCGACCCCACGAACGGCAACGTCTACGTGACCTGGGCCGAGTTCAGCGGCAACACCCACTCCCCGGTCTACGTCGCCGCCTCACACGACGGCGGTGAGACGTGGGCGTTGAGCAAGGTGACCGCCGGGACCGTCCGCAACAACCAGGACCAGCGCATCGTCACGGATGCGTCGGGGAACGCGTATCTCGTCTTCGACAACGGCGTGCAGGGCGGCAAGGGCACCGTGCTCTATGCGTCGAAGTCGACCGACGGCGGCTACACGTGGAGCAAGCCGGTCCAGTTCGCCTCGCTCACGAATCCGGTGTGCCTGTTCCCGACCGACTGCTTCAACATCTCCGGCGGCGCCTTCCGCGCCGGGGGCTCGTACCCGGCGCCTGCGTTCGATTCCGCGCACGATCGCCTGGACGTCCTGATCGCCGACATCCGCGGGCCGTACGCGCAGATGTTCCTCTACTCGCTGAAGCCGGATCTGTCGCTCGACTTCACGACGACGATTCCGGGCGGCGCGTTCGGCGACCGCTTCATGGGCGAGCTGTCCGCCGCGCCGAACGGCCGGCTCGACGCCTCGTTCTGGGATCGCAGCTACTCGGGCAACCAGCTCGTCGACCTCACGTACGCGACGAGCGCGGACGGCGGCCACACGTGGCGGCAGACGCGCGTCACGCCGACCGGCTACGACCCCTCGCAATGGGGCGTGCCCGCCGGCTCCGGCTTCCGGCCCTTCATCGGCGACTACAACGGCATCGCGTCGACGAACGCGCTTGCCGCGATGACGTGGACCGGCATCGCCGATCCGCAGCCGTACAACCTCGAGATCGACTTCGCCACGGCGACGCCGTAGCGCCCAGACCATGCGGCTCAGGCTCGTCCGCCACGCCACGCTGCTGCTGGAGACGAGCCTGGGCCGCATCCTCGTCGACCCGATGCTGCGCGCGGCGGGAACGACGCCGCCGATCGAGAACACGCCGAATCCGGTGCCGAACCCCTTGGTCCAGCTGCCGATGCCCGCCGCCGACGTCGTTGCCGATGTCGACCTCTGCATCGTCACGCACCTGCACGGCGACCACTTCGACGATCTGCTGCCGAGTGACATCTCGATCCTCACGCAGCCGGAGAGCGCCGACGAGCTTCGACGCCGCGGCTACAGGGACGTCTCCACGACTCATTCGTCGATCGGGATGACGCGCGGCCGGCACGGCCGCGACGAGTCGACGGTCACGGCGCTCGGGCCGGTCAGCGGCTGGGTCGTGGACGGCATCTACATCGCGGGCGACACGGTCTGGTGCGATGACGTCGAGCGGGCGCTACGCGAGCACGACCCGCATACCGTGGTCGTGAACGCGGGCGGCGCGCACTTCCTCGGCGGGGAGCCGATCGTGATGGACGTCGCCGACGTTCGCAGGGTGCGCGAGGCAACGGACGCGCGCGTCGTCGTCGTCCACCTCGAGGCGATCAACCACTGCGTCGAGCGTCGCGACGTCTATCGCGCGATCGACGGCGTGCTCGTGCCGGACGACAGCGAGACGATCTCGCTGCTCCCCCCTAGCTGACGACGCGGTACACCTGGAAGACCTCGGCGTACTCGTGGTTCACGTTGATCCCATGCGTGCGCGCGACGTTCCAGACGTACTCGGGGTTCGCATAGCGACGGTGCTGCTGCGAGGCGTAGTGCTGTAGCGCCGCGACCTTCCGCTCGATGTGCGCTTTCCCGAGCGACACGTACCACTGGTAGGAGAAGTCGAAGTTGTTCCACGGGATCTCGTAGCCGAGGATCGTCGTGCGCTTGAACGCGCGCAGGCCCTCCTCCGCGATCGTCTTGTGATCCTGGTGGACGTCGTGCAGCGACGGTTGGAAGACGACGTCGGGCTTGTACTCCTCCCAGGTCGC
>JAICWC010000017.1 GCA_025934995.1 Thermoleophilia bacterium
AGGAGAGCGAGCACGGGGACGAGGCGCACGGCCACGACTATAGATTCGGTCTGTGATGGAACCGTGGGGTCGCGAGCTGCGCGGCCGGCTGGACGAGCACGTGATCGAGAGCGACGCCCTCCGCGGCAACCCGCTCGGTGATCCGCACGTGCGTCCGCTCTGGGTCTACACGCCGCCGGGGCCCGACGACGATGCGGAGCTGCCCGCGCTCTACCTGATCCAGGGCATGACCGGGCAACTCGACATGTGGCGGAACCGCTCCGCGTTCCGGCCGAACGTCGTCGAGCTCGTCGACCGGTTGTTCGCGGACGACGGCTGCCCGCCCGCGCGTGTCGTCTTCGTCGACGCGTGGACCTCGTACGGTGGCTCGCAGTTCCTCGACTCGCCTGCCGTCGGCGACTATCACACGTATCTCTGCGAGGACGTCGTCGCGTACGTGGACGCGCGTTACCACACCGGACAGCGGGCCATCGCCGGAAAGTCGAGCGGCGGCTACGGCGCGATGATCACGCCGATGTTGCGGCCCGATCTGTTCAGCGGGCTCGCGACGCACGCCGGGGATGCGCTCTTCGAGCTCTGCTACCTGCCCGAGTTTCGCGACACGGTGCGGGCGCTGCGCGACTCGTACGACGGCTCATTCGATGCGTTCTGGGCGGATTTCCGCTCGCGACCGGCGTTCACGAAGCGCGGCGACGCGGCGATCCTCAACACGTACGCGATGGCTGCCTGCTACTCGAACGGCGAGCTGCCGTTCGAGGTGTCGACCGGCGAGCTCCGCTGGGACGTCTGGGAGCGCTGGCTCGCGTGGGATCCGGTGCGCATGGTCCCGCAGCATGCGGACGCGCTGCGCGGCCTGCGCGCGATCTACATCGACAGCGGCAAGCGCGACCAGTACTTCCTCGACCTGGGCGCCGAAGCCTTCCGCCGGGCGCTCGAACGGATCGGCGTCACGGACGTCTTCTTCGAGCTGTTCGACGGCACGCACAGCGCGATCGAGTACCGCTACCCGCTTGCGCTCCGCTATCTCGCCGAGCGTCTCTCGCCGCGGTAGACCGCGTTCGCCAGATGCTGTGGCACGTCGCCCCGCGCGAGATGTCCTTCGACCTGCGCGAGCACGTGGCCGGTGTGCTCTCGCGTCGTCGTCCATCTGCAGATGCGCGGTTGCGGCAGATACGCCACCGCGTCGATCGTCCACTCGTCCGAGCGCACCGAGGCGACGAACGCGCGCGCCAGGCCACGCCGCCGCGACGGCGGCTTCCACCTGAAGCGGTAGCGGTAGATCTCCCACTCGACGCCGTCGGGGCTTCGCACCTTCACCGCCGGCCGGAACAGGCTCACGCGGCAAAACGCGCCGGCGCATAGCGCGCCGGGTCGGGCAGCAGATCCGAGCCGCCGTCGAGGACGAGGTCGGCGACGACGCGGCCGAGGGCTCCGGCGAGCTGGATGCCGTTTCCGCCCAGCCCCACGAGGAGCACGACTCTGGCCTCGACCTCGCCGACGGCCGGCCGTCCGTCGGGTGTCAGCGGATAGAGGCCGGACCAGCCGCCGCGCAGCCGGAGGGCGTCGGGGTCGCGCCAGCGCGCGGCCAGGAGCGGCACGAGCTCCTCGTCGCGGCCGTGCCGCTCGGAGTGGAAGCCGGCGAGGACGAGGCGGCCGCCGTCGCCGCGCAGATAGAGGCTGTCCCCGTCGTCGCCGACCGGGTCGACGACGAGCGGCGTCTCGCCGGCGCGCACGTCTTCGTCCTCGAACAGGCTGATCGTCCGTCGCTCGCCGACGACCGGCACGTCGTAGAGCTCCTGCGCCCACGCACCGGTCGCGACCACGACGGTGCGGGCACCGGCGGCTCGGAGGTCGGCCACCTCCTGGCGCCGGACGTCGATCCCCTCGACCAGTCGATCGATGAGGCTCGGCGGGTCGAGCCAGCCGTCGCGCGGCCCGAAAACGGCCCCTGCCAGGTCGTCGACGCGCAGGCGCGGCGCGAGCGCCGCGACCTCCGCAGGGCCGACGACGCGCGCGCCGTCGTCTTCGCGCAGCTCGAGCGTGCGGGCGAAGCGTGCGAGCTGCGCCTCGTCGTGTGCGAGCTGCAGCTTCCCGTTCTGCACGAACGGCACGCCGAGCTGTTCGTACAGCCGCGACGAGTACTGCGTCCAGCGCACGCGGTCGGCGTCGGTGTAGAGCGTCTCGATGAACGCGGCACTGCGTCCGGACGACCCCGCCGCGAGGTGTTCGCGCTCGTAGAGGACGACCGACGCTCCGCGCTGGGCGAGGTGGTAGGCGACGCTGGCGCCGGCGACGCCGCCGCCGACCACCGCTACGTCGCGCATCGGTCCCTCGCCGCCTCCAGCGCGTCGGCGACGTCATCGAGCTCGTGCGGTTCGACGCGCGCGGTCCCGACGCCGAGGAGCTCCTGCGTGAACACGAGCGTTCCATCCGGCTCGATGCGCTCGAGCCCGTCCCAGCGCTGCGCGCGCTCGTTGGTCTCGATCGCCTCACGCTCATCCGGCCAGTCGACCTCGAGCGTGTCGCGCGACAGGCGAACCGGATAACCGCCCGGCCGCCCACCGGGCGCCGGTGCGTGCACGAGTTGCGGCTCGTCGGACAGCAGCGCCTCGACGACCGTGGCCGTGTGCGCTGCCGTGAGGTCGTGCGACGAGGTGCCGGTCGGCAGCGGCCAGGGCGCACGGAAGAGCTCGCGTACGCGCTCGTCCGGGAGCCCTGCGATGTGCGCGAGCCACGGTGGCTCCTGCGTCTCGCCGTCGCCGAGGAACGCGAACGACGGGAAGGCGTACCGCTGGACCGAGTGGTGCATGACGAGCCTGACGTCGCGGCCGCTCAGCAGCTCGAGCTTCGGCGCCGTCTCGCCCACGTTCCCGGCGCCGATGTGGGGCGCGAGCCCGAGGGGCGCGAGCGCGGGACCGACGCCGTCGGGATACGGGAGGCAGACGACGCGCGCGCTCGGCCGCGCGCGCATGAGATCGCGGACGAGCGTCAGCTGCAGCGGCAGCCACGTTCCGTACGGGACACCGTCCGGGCTCGGCTTCCACCACGTATGGCGCGTCGCCGCACAGACGATCACGTCGGCATCGAGCGCAGCCGCCTCGGCGATCTCGCCGATCGGCTGAAACTCGACGTGCCGCGGGCCCCCCTGCAGGGCGGAGACGAGCCGGCACTGCGCGACTCGCGCCGCGCCGCGCTCGCGGTCGCGTGTCACGCCTACGAGCCGTTCGATCCGGGGTGACCGCGCGAGCACGTCGAGCGTCCGCGAGCCCAGATCGCCGAGCCCGACGACCGCGACGGTCGTCACGGCGATCCCGCGAGCGCGCCGCCGTCGACGACGAGCGTCGTGCCCGTGACGTTCGAGGCCTCGTCCGACGCCAGCCACGCAATGGCTGCCGCGACCTCTTCCGGTCGCCCGATCCGCCGCAACGGCCGTGACGACGACGTGTCGAAGGGCTCCCCCAGCTGCTCGGCCTCTCGGCGAAGCATGGGCGTGTCCGTGTCGCCGGGACAGACGCAGTTGACGCGGATGCCCTCCGGGCCGTGGTCGATCGCGAGCGCGCGGGTCAGGTTGACGACCGCCGCCTTCGACGCCGCGTACGAGACGGCGCGCGGGCCCGCCACCATGCCCCAGCCGGAGCCGATCGTGACGATGCACCCGCCGCGGCGGCGCAGGAGGGGCAGGGCGTCCCGGCAGAAGCGAAAGACGTGCGTGAGGTTCGTCGCGATCACCCGCTCCCACTCCGCGTCGTCCGTCTCCTCGGCGGTGTGGCGTTCGACGATTCCGGCCGCCGGAACGAGCAGATCGAGGCCGTCGAGCCCGTCGAGCGCGAGGCGTGTCGCGTCGGCCGAGGTGACGTCGACGTCGTCGCGGTCGATGCCGCGCACCTGCCACCCGTCGGTTCGCAACCGGGCGACGACGGCGGCACCGATACCGGAAGCAGAGCCGGTGACGACCGCCGTCTTCAGACGCTCGCCGCGGCGGCTGCGATCACGCGGTCGACGTCCTCGTCCGTATGGGCCGTGCAGAGCACCGAGTGCAGCGCAGGCGACGGCGACGTGTACACGCCGTGCTCGAACAGCGCGTGCACGAACCGGTTGAAGCGGTCGCGGTCGACGTGCGCGCCGAAGTCGCGGTAGGACGTGATCTCGGGGGCGTCGGTGAAATAGATCTGGAACATCGGCCCGACGCTCTGGACGATCGCCTCGCCGTCGAGCGCCTCGCGCAGGCCGGAGACGATGCGGCCGGCAAGCTGCTCGAGTCGAGCGTAGGCCGCGTCGTCGAGCATGCGCAGCGACTCGTCGACGACGGCGAGGAGCGCCGGGTTCGCGTTCTGCGTCCCGTACTGCAGGACGCGGCCGTGCTCGAGCGCCTCCATCACCTCGGCGCGCCCGGCGAGCGCGGCGACGGGGAAGCCGGCTCCGAGCGCCTTCCCGAACGTGACGACGTCGGCCTCGATCCCGAAGCGGCGGCATGCGCCTCCCCGCCCGAGCCGGAAGCCCGTCACCGTCTCGTCGACGTAGAACAACGCGCCGGCCGCGTCGGCGAGCTCGCGCAGCGCCTGCAGGTAGCCGGGCCGCGGCGGGATGACGCCCATGTTCGCCATCACCGGCTCGGTCACGATCGCGGCGACATCGCCCTTGTTCGCGTCGAGCGCGCGCTCCACCGCATCGACGTCGTTCCACGGCAGGACGATCGTGTCCGCGAGCGCGCCGGCCGGGATGCCGAGCGAGTCGACGGCGTCGCCGCCCGGCATGTTCGAGCGCAGCGAGTACGCGTCGGACCAGCCGTGATAGTGACCCTCGAACTTGATGATCTTGTCGCGGCCGGTGTAGCCGCGAACGAGACGAAGCGCGGCCATGCAGGCCTCCGTGCCGGTGTTCGCAAACCGGACGCGCTCGGCGCATGGGTGCATCGACGCGATCCGTTCGGCGACGACGATCTCGATCTCGCTCGCCGTCGCCGTCAGCGCGCCGCGCTCAGTGGCACGGTTCAGCGCCTCGACGAGCCGCGGATGCGCGTGCCCGTGAACGAGTGCGCCGAACGCGAGCATCAGGTCGACGTAGTCGTTGCCGTCGACGTCACGGAGGCGGCCGCCGCGCCCGCTTTCCATGTAGAGCGGGTGCGGGTGGTAGTTGAGTGGCCCGCGCGAGGGCGACGAGACGCCGTCGATCAGCGTCCGGCATGCGCGCTCGAAGAGCGCAGCGGAGCGCTGGGTCGTGCGCCCAACCGAGACCTCGGCCACTGCCCGATCATAGACTCGCCGTCGTGAAGGGTCTCGAGGGCAAGCGGGTCGTCGTCACCGGCGGCACGAGCGGAATCGGCGCGGCGACGGTCGCCAGGTTCCGCGACGAGGGTGCGCAGGTGGCGGCGATCGCGGATCGCGACGTCGAGGACCCGGGGCTCCTGTGCGACGTCGCCGACGCGGGCGCGGTGGCGCGCGCGTTCGAGCGCGTCGACGAGCTAATCGGCGGCGTCGACGTGCTGATCGCGAACGCCGGCATCTCGATCCGCAAGCCGTTCCTCGAGATCGAGGAGGCGGACTGGCAGCGCGTGCTCGGCGTCAACCTCAGCGGCGTCTTCCATTGCGCGCAGCAGGCAGCGCGGCGGATGGTCGCCGCCGACGGCGGCGTGATCCTCATGACCGCTTCGACGAACGGGCTGACCGGGCATCCGTTCTACGCCGACTACAACGCGTCGAAGGCCGGCGTGATCCTGCTCGCGAAGACGATGGCGCTCGAGCTCGCGCCGACGGTGCGGGTGAACGCGGTCTGCCCCGGCTACGTGCTGACGCCGATGCAGCGTGCGGAGTACACCGACGAGATGCTCGCCGAGGTGAACGCCGGCATCCCGCTCGGCCGCCACGCGACCCCCGAGGAGATCGCGGCCCTGTACGCGTTCCTCGCGTCCGACGAGGGCGCGTACTTCACGGGTGCGGTGATCTCGATCGACGGCGGCGAGACCGCTTAGCGACCGCCCCGTCCTACTTGAACTTGAACTCGGCCTTGCGGACGTCGCCGTTCGTGAACTTCAGCGTGAGCTCGCGGCACGTGCCGCCCCATGAGCTGTCCGTCTTCCAGATGTAGGTGTACTGGTTCGACGTCGAGTCGTACTGGAGCGAGCTGGTTCCGGCGGTGACCGTCTGCTCGACGGTGTCGAGCGGGGCACCCGTATCGCACGCAACGGTCTGCGATCCGGGCGAGTTAGGAATGAGGAAGTTGAGGCCGCGGTTTCCGCCGAGCGCGAATTTGACCGGGATGGCGCTGCCTGCCTTCGCGACGTTGAGAGTCGGCGGGTTGTTGACCGGGCTCAGGAAGCCCGACCATTGCCAGACCTGGAACGTCGCCGACGTCCCGCTCTTGTGACCGACGTTGTCCTGCGCGCTGACCGTGAGCGTCTGACTGCCTGAGGTCGACGTCACCACCGTGCCGTTCGGCACCGATCCCACGCAGCCCGTGGTCGGGGCGAGCCCCGAGCCGGCGTCTGTGCACTGGAATGAGATCGCGTCGCCGGACAGCACGAATCCTCCGGCCGCCGGGGCGAAGACAGTGATCGTGGGCGGCAGGGTGTCCACCGGCACGGCGAAGGTCGCAGTCGATCCATCGCTGCCTCGGACGTCGAGGACGTGTAGGCCATCGCCCGAGACGGGGACGCTCGGGGCAAGGCTGAAGGGAGTGTACGGCGCTCCATCCAGGCTCGTGCTGAGCGCGGCGCCGTCGTCGGAGGACACGTTGGCCGTCCCGGATGCCGTCAGCCAACCGTTCGTCGTCGCACCCGGGTTGAGCGAGATCGAGATGTGCCCGGAGCCGTTCGACCGCGTGACGTCGCGCGCGACGGCCTTGTTCGCGTTCACGCCGACGTTGCCGACCGCATCGACGGCCTCGGCGACGTAGTCGACCGTCGAGCCTGTCAGCGGGCCCCCGCCCGAGCAGTGGCCGTTCGCGCACGCGAGGTTGACGCGCTGCCACGCGCCGCTGCCGTCGAGGTAGAGGACGATTGCCTCCGAGATCGTGCCCGCCTGCCCCTTTTGGTCGAGGTCCGCGATGTCCGCAGAGAAGCCGACCGTCGAGCCCGCCTGGAGCACCTGCATGTTCGTGATCGTCGGCCGGACGAAGTCCTGGCTCGTCGAGTACAGCACCGTTCCGCCGATCGACGTGTAGTTCCGCTGCGTCCCGACGTTGCCGTTGGAGCCGCTCGCGAAGTGACCGGCGATCAGCACGGCCCGCTGCCGCGGCCCGTTCGGCGTCGCGACGTTCACGAGCGACTGGATCTGCGCCGGGAAATCTGCGATGCCGGTCAGCTGCGGCTCGATCGACGAGTTGGCGACCGCTACACGGCCGAACGACACGGTGAAAGGCGTGAAGTTCTGCGACGCGAGCGACGTGATCAGGACGCCGTGCGCCGTCGTGCCCGGCTCGGTCACGTCGAGCGACGTCAGGGGCTCGATCGGCCTGCGGTTCGTCACCTGGATGCCGAGCCCGTTGGGGTCGTTCGTGGCGGAGTAATAGGAGCCGCCGCCCGTCAGCCGCGAGGCATTGAGCTTGAACTGTGGTTGCGTCGTGAAGTCTGCGGCGGTCAGACCGGTGCGGGGATCGCTGTACGTCGGCAGTGCAGGCGGCGCCGACGGCGGCGTGCCGGTGCCGAGTCGATACGTGGGCAGCCCGTAGAACGTCGCCTCGTTCGCGACCTTCTGGTCGTATGCACTGACGACGCCGAGGTCGCCGAAGTACTCCTGCTTCGCATATTGCAGCGCCTGGCCAATCGTCATCGTCCCGTTCAGCCGCTGGGCGAAGAGCTGGTTCAGCCGCTCGGAGTACGCGACCGCGGTCGTGTCGCCGAGGCCGTAGCCGGTGTTTCCCATGAACGCGATCGCGCCGTTGGCCATGTACGTCTGCGGCCAGTCCTGCGTGAAGCCCGTCGGCATGAGGGCCGGGTTCGTGAAGTACGGCAGCCCGTCGAAGAGCGAGAAGCCCGCGTGGCAGCCCATCGTGAAGACGATGCGACCGACGACGGAGCCCGCCGGCACGTCGCTCGTTGTGAAGAGGTTCGGCGCGCTCTCGTTGTGCGCGGTGTTGCCGGCCGCGGACAGCGCCTGGTGCTGGTCGTAGTGGGCGTTCACCGAGTCGATCGTCGGGGCTGCCGGCGCGAAGAGGTCGGTTCGGAGCTGATCCGCGGTCCAGCTGTCGTTGATCAAATCGGACGCCGTATCCGTCCCGGGTAGCGCGGAGTCGACCGCTTGCGCACCGTCGGTGAGGAAGTCGTAGCCGCTGACGAGCTTCGATGTCGGGTTGATCACCCCGTGGTTCACGTTGTCGTACGTGTCGAGCTGCTTCTCGATGTCGCCCGGCGACTCGACGAGGCGCCCGAGTGCGTACTTCGGCGTGTAGAGGAACACGGCGCCGAACTGCCGCGGGGAGGGATCGCCGTACGGGTCGTCGCTGAAGAGATAGCCGGCGGCGACCGCGCCGACGTACTCGTTGTTGACGAAGCCGAAGTTCGAGCGGAAGCCGACTTCGTTCGCCTGCTGCGTCGTGTCGAGTAGGCGCGCGAACGGGATGATGTTGTCGGCGCCGACCACGACGATCGTTGTCAGGTTCGGGTGGTTCGCCTGGAGCTTGTCGAGCAGCGTCCCGATCGCCGTGACGACGCCGTTCGCCGCAGCCGGCGAGCAAAGATTCTGGTCCCAGTTCGCGTACGCGGCGGCGACGCCGGCGTCGGACTCGACGGGAACGATGACTCCGTTGACGGTCGTCTGAGATGCATACGTCTTGAGACGTGCATAGACGGCACTCGCGTCGGCCTGCGTGTAGTACTGCGCGAGCCGCTTCTCGTTGAACAGGATCAACGTCTGCGCGGTTGACGGGATGCTCGCGTTCGTCGGCAGGGTCGCCTCTGTCGTCCCGCCGCCCGCGGGTGCGAGCTGCGAGCACGGCGGTAGCGCCGGCGGCTTGTCGTCCTCGACCCGCAAGAGGTACGGATCGGTGGTCGGGTTGCCGTCATAGCTCGACACCTGGACGATCAGATCTTGCGCGAGGCCCGTCGACGTGATGTCGGCCTCCTCGTCGACTGTGCCACGGTTGTCGGAGACGGCGAGCAGCTGATCGCCGCTCGGCACGGCGGTACCGGGCAGGTCCTGGGCGGGATCGGACTGGAGCGCCTGCGACGTCTCGCCCGGCTCGACCTGCTGCTCGCCGGGCGCGATCGAGCCGAGGCCGATCGACCCGAGTCCGATCGAACCGAGACCGGAGCCGCGCAGCGCCGGCTCGCCGGGACCGAACACGGCGACGTCGTCGTCGCTGTGCAGGTGGCTGAGCAGGATGCGAATCCGGGTTCCCGCGGGCGCGTCGCTCGGGTCGACGTGCAGCGTGTAGTAGTCGACGTCCTTGCCGTTGCCGAGGTACGAGAGATAGAGCGTCGCGGGCTTGATCGGCGGCGGCGAGGAGATCGCGCTGTCGTTCGACTCGAACGTGTCGACGACGTTCACCGTCGCCTGCTTCGAGATGTCGGCGATCCCGTTCGTCGAGAGCGCGACCGACGCCTGCTCGGGGCCGAGCGTGAGGCCGGGCCGGAGCTGGAACGAGAGCGAATAGGACGTGCCGTACGCGAGCGAGTCGAGTTGCCATTCGAGCGTGCCGCCGTCGCCGCGCAGCGGATCGCCGAGCGTCGTCGGCGTGTCTCCGCCCGAGAGCGTCGCCGAGCCGGGGACGTAGTAGGCGCCTGCGGGGGGCGTCACCGTGAGCGTCGCGATGGCGGTGCCGGTGCCCTGGATCGTGAACGGGGCCGTGTAGGTGACGAGGCCGCCCGTCGCGTTCGGCGCGCCGGCGAACGCGGCGAGCCCTGCGAGCGGCGTGTTCTCCCAGTCGCGGGGCGTGCCGCCGAGAAGCGCCGAGAGAAGATCGTCGACGGTCGCCGTCGGCGGCAGATCCGGGATGAGCTCGGCGAGCGTGAACTCCGGATGCGCCACGAAGTAGCTCACGAGGTCGGCGAGCGTGAACTCGTTCGGATGCACGGCGAAGTACCCGGCGAGATCCGCAAGCGTCGCTGTCGACTTCAGCGCGTGCGCCGCGGCCGCGTCGCTGAGGGTCTGCGTCGTCGAGGTGCAGTCGATGCCCACGACCGTGCAGTCGACGATGTTCCCGATCGAGCCTAGGCCGATCGAGCCGAGGCCGATGGAACCGAGACCGGTGGCGCCGAGGTCGATCGAGCCGAGACCGATCGAGCCGAGACCGATCGACCCGAGACCGATCGACCCGAGACCGATCGAGCCGAGGCCGGAGTCCGCGAGGTCGATCGAACCGAGGCCGATCGAGCCGAGACCGGTGCCCGACAGGTCGATCGAGCCCAGGCCGATCGAACCGAGGCCGGAGGCAACAGGGACTCCCTGGAGCGCGAGGCCGAGCACCGTCTGGCCGGCGAGCGTCGAGCAGTCGAAGGACGCGAAGCCCGGCTGCGCGTGTACGAACGTGCACCACTGGGCGAGGTTCTGGGCGGCCGTGTTCGCCGAGTTGCTGTCGAGCGGGATCGAGCCGAGGCCGATCGAGCCGAGCGCGATCGAGCCGAGGCCGATCGAGCCGAGACCGGAATGCGACAGGTCGATCGACCCGAGCCCGATGCCGGCGAGCGTCGTCGGCGCCCTGTCGAGAACGTCCTTCACGGTCAGCGTCTGGATCGGCAGCCCTGCGAGCGGCGTGCCGGCGAGCGTCGCCTCCCAGCTACCGGGCTGCTTGAGCGGCAGCGTGTTGAGCGGGATGCCGCCGAGGCCGTTCTCGAGCAGGGTCGTGTCGTTCAGCCCGATCGAGCCCAAGCCGATCGAGCCCAGCCCCGTGCTTCCCAGATCGATCGAACCGAGGCCGATCGAGCCGAGGCCGATCGAACCGAGACCGATCGAGCCGAGGCCGATCGAACCGAGGCCGATCGAAGGCGGCAGCGGGTTGCCGTTCGAGTCGTAGGTGACCTTGCCGAAGGCGCTCTGCGGAATGTCGACGAGCGGGACGGACGCTGCTCCGGGCAACGTCGTCTGGACGTCCGTCGTGAGGCCGAGCGTCGCCGACGTTGCGTTGCCCGCGAACGTGAGCGGGACGCACCTCGAGAACGCGGAAGTGTTGTTGGCGGAGCTCGTCGCCGTCGCGGTCAGGAACGATCCGGGCAGCTGCCGCGGCACAGCGATCTGGGCGGTGAGCGCGATCTCCCCGCCGGCGTTCACGACCGCCTGCGAGGAACCGACGAAGCTGACTCCTTCGGCGCCGCACGCGTTGCTGAGGAAGTACTCGATCCGGTACGTGCCGCCGGGAGCGAGGAACTTCCCGATGACGGAGAGGGTGCCCGGGGCCGCGCGGACAGCGGCGATGAGCGGCGGCGGCTGCAAGGCGTTGCCGACGCCGTTGAGGTCGATGCCGACGCCGCCGTTCGCGTCGATCGAGTTGCCGAGGATCGCGTTCCCGGAGGAGAAGACGGAGACCCCCGCGCCGCCGTTCGCGTCGATCGTGTTGCCGGCGCCGGCGTCGGTCCCGCCGACCTGGTTCTTCGGAGCCTTCGCTTCGATGCCGACGCCTGCGCCGCCGTTGCCGACGATCGAGTTGCCCAGGACGACGTTCTGCGAGCCGCCGATCAGGTGGACGCCGTCGACGCCGTTCGCATGGACGAAGTTCCCTTCGCCCGCGCCCGTGCCGCCGATCGTGTTGCCGTTGCCGTTGGCGACACGGATTCCGTCGCCACCGTTCGGAATGCCGGTGTCGCGGAACGCGTCCGTGCCGACGATGTTCCCGCGCACGACGTTGCCCGTCGTCGTCGGGTTCGAGACGCCGAAGAGCGAGATGCCCTGGCTGGTGTTACCGGAGGCGACATTGCCGACGATCGTGTTGCCGGAGCCTCCGTCGACGGCGATGCCGTCGATTGCGTTCGCGATCGCCGTTCCTCCGAAAGCCCCGATGCCGGAGTAGTTGCCGCGCACCGTCGAGCTCGTGGCGGAGTCGAGGAAGATGCCGTGGCCGCCGTTCGCACCGACGACGTTGCGGTCGGCGGCGGTCGAGCCGCCCACGGTGACGTCAGTCGAGTTCTCGACGCGGATCCCGTCGCCGCTGTTCGCGGCGGCGGTCGCACCGGACGCGCCGACGCCGACGAAGTTCCCGGCGATCACCTCGCCGGCGCTGTTCAGCACGTGGATGCCGATGCCCGGGAAGTGGTTCACGGCGATGCCGCGGACGGCGCTGTTCGGCGCCTCGAGCACCAATCCGTCGGAGACGCCGTCCATCTCCGTGCCGTCGATCGTGATCAGCGGCGTCGCCAAGAATCCGGGCTGCGTCGTCCCGTCGATCGTCGTTGTCTCGCCGATCGCCGGCAGCGGGAAGACCGGCGAGATCGTCGCAGCGCCCGTGCCGATCGAGAACTTGATCGTGGCCGGGACGTCGCCGTCGTTGGCAGCGGTGATCGCCTCGCGGAGCGTGCAGTCGGCAACGGTGCACGTGCCGTCGCCCGGATCCGCTGCCGAGTTGACCGTGTACGTCGGTCCGGTCTGGGCCGGGTCGGACGACGTGGCAGCGCTCGACTGCGCCAGCGAGACGTCGTCGAAGAATGCGTGCCTATTTGCGCTACAGCTGCCGACGCCGCAGAGATCGCCCAGCACGAGCGTCGTGTGCGGAAGCGTGCTTGCCGGGTTGATCGCCGGGTACGCGGTCCCCGGGCCGCCGTTCGTGCCGAGGCTGACTCCGTCGAGCGACAGCGTCGCCGATCGCGTCGCGCCGTCGGCGTGCAGCGTGACGAGGTGCCACGATCCCGTGAGCGATCCCGGCGTCACGGTCGCCGCTCCGCCGAGGCCGTATGCGTCCCAGGAAATCTGGCTGTCGGCCGCGTCGACGGTGAAGCCGGCCGTTCCGCCGGTTGCGCCGCAGCAGCGATCCCAGTCGAAGAGCAGCTCCACTTGCGTGTCGCCCTGCGTGACGTCCACCCAGGCCGACAGGTCGAAGCCGTTGTTCGGATCGAAGCTCGCGTTCGGCACGTCCTGCAGGAAGAACTCACCACTGCCGCCGGTCGAATGGAAGACCGTCGTCACCTCACCCGAGGCGGTGCCGTCGTGCACCGTGGTCGTGGACTGCCGGGGCGGGATTTGAGCCGCGTTGCAACTGACGAAGGGCAGCCAGTTCCCGAACGTGGTCGGCGGCAGCGGGCTCGGCTGGCAGTTGTTGTCGAACACCGCGGGCAGGGCGCTCTCGAAGCCGCAATTCCCGAGCACGCCGCACGAGCTCGCCGTCACCGTCGGGACGAGCTCGACGGCGCCGATGTCGCAGCCGTTCCCCTGCGGACGCGTCGTCCCGCGCTGGTCGATGTTCGGACAGCTCGCGTCGCCCGCATCGACCACCGGGCTGTCGCCCGCCGGCAGCATCGTGTCGGTCTGGCCGCCATTGTCCTGCAGTGCGCCGAGCTTCGGATCGGTGTTTTGAAGGTCACCGTTGTTGGCCGGGGCGAAGCCGCAGTCGCTGCCGGACTCGAGGTTATGACCCAGGCTCTGGATTCCGGTTCCGCCGCAGTTGCTCGCCACGGTGCCGTTGGACGTCGTTTGGGTGTTCCCGGCGATAATCGTGTTGCGGACGGTGGCCGTACCGCTGTCGATGCGGAGGCCGCCTGTGCCACGGCCGGTCGCTGTGTTGCCCGCGATCGTGCTGTTCTCGATCACGACCGTGTTCGCCGGGTCGTTCCAGCTGTCTACGGCGCCGCCGAGGCCGGCCGTGTTGCCGGCGATCGTGCTGTTCCGGATCGTCAAAGCACCGTGTGCCGTGCCGCCGTTGCCGGCGCTACCCCAGTTGTTGACGCCGCCCGAGTCGGCGCCACCCAGAGTGGCGCTGTTGCCCGACACCGTCGAGCGGTCGATCAGCATTGTCCCGCCCGCGTTGGACACCCCACCGCCGGAGAACGCAGTGCCCCCGGTGATCGTGTCCTCGCGCAGCGTGAGGTTGCCCATGTTGCGGACGTCGCCGCCCAGGTCGCCGCTCACTGTCGCTGTTCCGCCCGTGAGCGTGAAGCCGGAGATCGTGACGCCGTCCGCCGTTGCGGCGACGTCGAAGACGTGCGCGGCGGCGGACTGCGAGATCGTCGTCGTCCGCGCACCGGCGCCCGTGATCGTCATCCCGTTCTTGACGACGAGCGCCGCCACGAGCTGATAGCTGCCCGCCGGGACGTCGATCGTGCTCCCGGCCGGAAGCGCGTTCGCCTCTTCGATCGCCGCGCGGAGCGAGCATGCACCGGCGCTGTCTGCGCACTGCCCGTCGCCCGCCGTCGCGTCGTCGGTATCGCTCGTCGTGTTGACCGTGAATACACCGGGGGCCGGCGCCGCGGTCACGGGCTGGCTGATCGCGGCACTCTCGTTGCCGACGTTGTCGACCGCCCAGACCTTGACGGTCGCGTTGTGCTCGAGCATGAAGGAGCCGCCGTTCGCGATCGGTGTGCCGTTCGCCGCCGAGGGCACGCCGCCGTCTGTCGTGTAGCGAATCTCCTTGATTCCCGACTGCGGGTCGCTGAGCGCCATCGTCACCGTCACCGGGCCGTTCGGGTTGCTGCACGCCGTGGCGTCGCAGTTCACCCCGCCGGTCGGCGGGTTGGGGTCGACGGGGAAGCCGACCGCCGTCGGCACTTGCGACGTGAGGCCAGCGCCGTTCGTCGAGCTGACCGAGAACGACGGCCCCGGCTGCGACGCGCCCGACACCCATGTGTAGGCGGCGGAGGCGCCGGACTTGGTCGCCCCCCACCCGCCGGGCAGCGCGCTCGTCGGAAAGTTCGCCGACGCGATCCCCGAGTCGGGATCGTCGCTCTGCGGCACCGCGAGATCGGCCTCACCGTTGATGCCGGGCCGCCACCACACCTGGTACCCGTTGGCGGTTTGCTGGAGGTAGGCGCCGACACTCGAGCCGCCGAGCGTGAGCGACGGCTTCGCCGGTGCCGAGGTGTCGACCTTTACCTCGACCTGGGCGGTCGTGAGGTTTCCGGCGGCGTCCGCGACGCTGAAGTAATAGGTGTGGTCGCCGAACGCGGTGTTGATCGGCCCGGTGTAGGTGAGCGGCGAGTCGATCGGGGCGCCGTCGATCGCGTACACGATCGGCCCGGCATCGGACGTCGCGACGAGCTGCGGGCGGCTCACCGTGTACCAGCCGGTACCGCATGTCGTCGCTCCGGTGCCGTCGTTGCACTGGAGCGTCAGCGTCGGCGGCGTGCTGTCGATCGTCACCGTGATCGGCGTCGTGTCGGTCTCGTGGCCGACCTTGTCGAACGCCGCTGCGCGGACGTCGTAGGAGCCGTTGAACCCGCTCGAGTCCCAGTCGACCGTCCCGGTCGGGCCGACGGTCGCGACGGTCTGCCACGACGTGGCGCCGTGCGGCGTCACCTGGATGGAGATGTGGTCGACGCCGGACTCGGCGTCCGTTGCGCTGGCGGCGAAGTGGACGGTGCGTCCGACGAGCGCGCCGTCACTCGGCGCAGTGAGCGCAGCCGTCGGCGCGGTCGAGTCGACGAGCGCGGGCTGAACGACGAGCTTGCAGAAGCCCTGGCCGTTGCTCGTGGAGTTGAAGGCCCAACTCGCGACGTTGTCGTTCGAGCAGCTGACGGTGCCGTTCGTGACGACTGTCGGCGGCGGCGTGGCCGAGAGCGACCCGACCATGTTCGCGAAGCCGGCAGTCACGCCGTTGGTGTCGGCCGTCGTCGGGATCGTGACCGGACTGGGCAGGTTCTGGTTGTTCGCCAGCGTGATCGTGCCCGTGGTTGCGGAATTGCCGGCTGTGGACACGTACGTGGCCGCGCCGAGCACACACTCGGGGCCCGACACTGTTAGCACCGCCGTCTGCGCGCCGCCGGTCTGCACCGGGTCGGTGTTCCAGTTCGAGATCTCGCTCTGCGGGCCGCTGCAGTAGTAGAGGATCGGATTGTTCGCGCCGCTCCCCGCTTGCGTTATCGCGAGGACGGCAGTTGCTGTCACAGCGAGCATGAAGAGGCGCACGACAACAAGACGGCCACCCGATCGTCCGTCTTGCATATGCCGCAAACGCCCTACCCTCACGCCCACAAGTCCCCTGTCAGCCGGCCGCTCCCCGAACCGCTAGGGACATTTATGCGCTCCTTGCCACAAAGAGTCAATAGCGCAACAATCGTGTTAGGTATGACTGAAACGAGTACGACCCCGTCTTTCGCGGCACCCGAAGTTCCACCCCCGCTTAAGGCCGTCGACGTCGAGTGAGCAACGCCGAGCTCGACGACACGAACGCCGTCCGCACGGACGTCTTCGTCGAACAGGAGTCGGCCTTCGCGCCCTACCTGCCGCACTTCACGCGCCGCCTGGCGGCGCATGAGAGCAGCGACGGCGCGCATACCGTCGAAGGGTCCCTTCTCTCGGCCGACATCTCCGGCTTCACCGCGCTGTCCGAGCGACTTGCGCAGAAGGGCCGCGCGGGCGCCGAAGAGCTGATCCTCGTGATCAGCGGCGTCTTCGAAGGCCTGATCGGGATCGCGCATCGCCGAGGCGGAGACGTCCTCAAGTTCCGCGGCGACGCGCTGCTGATCCTCTTCGAGGGGGCCGACCACACAGAGCGCGCCTGTCGCGCGGCGGCGGAGATGCAATGGCTGATCGACAATGCCGGCCCCGGCGAGACCTCTGTCGGGCCCGTCTCGCTGCGCATGTCGATCGGCATCCACGCCGGCGCGCTCAACTTCTTCGTCGCCGGGTCGACCCATCGCGAACTGATCGTCACCGGCCCGGCTGCAACGGAGACGCTGAGGCTCGAAGATGCCGCAGAGGCCGGCGAGATTCTCGTCGGCGCCGCGACCGCCGCCGCACTCGACGCCTCCTGGCTGGCAGAGGCACGCGACGGAGCATTCCTGCTGGCCGAGCTTCCGACGGCCGACGGCGGCGCTGCGACCGCACAGGAATCGCCCGTCGTCGACGACGAAGCCCTCGCGGCCTGGGTGCCCGAGCCGCTCCGCATGCCTGCGCGCCTGCGCGCGGTCGACGCGGAACACCGCCAAGTGGCTGTCGGCTTTCTCAAGTTCCAAGGCGTCGACGACCTGATCACGGACGGGCGGCTCGAAGAGGTCGCAGATGCCCTCTGCTCGCTCGGTCTACTCGTCGGCGACGCGTGCGCAGAACTGTCTGTGACCTGGCTCGAATCTGACATCGACACCGACGGTGGGAAGCTCTACTTGGTCGCGGGCGCACCGGCGACCGCGGGTGACAACGAAGAGCGCTTGCTGAGGACGATGCGTCGCGTCATCGACGGTTGGAGCGGCCCGTTACGGCTCAAAGCCGGTGTCAACCGAGGTCACGCTTTCGCCGGCGAGATCGGGACGCTCTCGAGACGGACCTACGCTGTCATGGGCGACGTCGTCAACCTCGCAGCGAGACTGACCGCGCGCGCACACGAAGGCCAGATCCTCTCGACAATGGAAGTGCTCGATCGCTCGCGCGCGCGGTTCGAGTCGACGGCGGAGCCGTTCCTCGTCAAGGGCAAGGAGCGCGCCCTCGAGGCGGTGCACGTCGGCGCTGTCGTCGGCACGGCGGAGCGTGCCGCTCGCGCGGAGCTCCCACTCGTCGGCCGCGCCGCCGAGCTCGAGCGCATCACCTCCGCTATCGACGCGGCGCGCATGCGCTCGACACGCGCAATCGCGCTCATCGGCTCGCCGGGAAACGGGAAGTCGCGCCTGCTCGCCGAGCTCCGCACCGCTGCGGTCGGCTTCCAGCTGCTCGAGGCCTCGTGCGACCCGTATTCGGCGGCCACGCCGTACGCCGCGTTCCGCGGGATCCTGCGCCAGCTCGCGGGGGTGACGACCGAGCAAGCGCCGCGCGAGGCTGGGGAACTGCTCGCGCGCCTCGTGGCGGGGGTGATGCCGGACCTCGCGCCCTGGCTACCGCTGCTCGCCGTCCCGTTCGACGCGGAGGTCGACCCGACGCCCGAAGTCGAGGCGATTCGCCCCGAGTTTCGCCGCGAGCGGACACACGAGCTGACGACGCAGTTCCTGACCCGGATGCTGATGATGCCGACGCTGCTCGCAATCGACGACGCACATTGGCTGGACGACGCCTCGCATCAACTGCTGCTCCAGCTGGTGCGCGATCCGCTGCCGAAGCCGTGGCTGATCTGCGTTGCGCATCGACCGCTCGAAACGCCTGTCCTCGAGGATCTCGGGGAGTCGATCGTCGTGGCGCCGCTCGACGCCGAGGACGCAACGCAGCTCGCCCTTGCGGCTGCGCGCGATCAACCGCTCTCCGAGGAAACCATCCGTGCGGTTGCCACACGCTCCGGTATGAACCCACTGTTCGTCCAGGAATTGGTCGCGGCGGCACTTGCCGGCGCCGGCGCCGACGAGCTCCCCGAGACGATCGAGGCGCTCCTGACCGAGCGCATCGACAGCCTCGAGCCGACCGACCGGCTGCTCCTGCGCTACGCGTCAGTCGTCGGCGCCGCGTTCGATCTCGAACTGCTCGCGACGGTGCTCGCCGGCGAGCGCGTCGACCCGACAGACGAGGAGCGCTGGCATCGGCTCGGCGAGTTCGTCACGCCGGAGGGCGGAACGCGCTTCTCGTTCCGCCACGATCTGTTCCGGGCCGCGGCGTACGAGGGATTGTCGTACAGGCGGCGCACTGCGATGCACGGCCGTGTCGCAGAGGCGCTCGAGCAACGCGGCGCCGGCGATGCCTCGCCTGACCTCTTGTCTCTTCACTACTTGCGCGCGGGCCGGTGGTCCGAGGCCTGGACGCATGCGCGTGTGGCGGGCCTGAACGCGCAGTCGCGTCACGCCAACGTGGTCGCGGCAGAACTGTACGAACGCGCCCTCGAGGCCGCGCAAAATCTGCCGGAGATCGATGCGCACGCGCTCGCCGAGATCGAGGAGGCGCTCGGCGATGTCTGCGAGCTGTTCGCGAGCTACCGACGTGCAGGAGAAGCGTATGCGGCCGCGCTCCAACGGAGCGCGCAGGTGCACGATCGCGCGCGACTCGAATTGAAGTCCGGCGTGGTCCACGAGCGGCTCGGCCGATACGAGGATGCGATCGAGCACTACGAGCGCGCCCTCGCGCTTCTCCCCGGCGATCCCGACTCCGTCGACCTGCAAGTCGAGCTCGAGCTCGCCGTCGCGGGCGTCCGCCACCGCCAGGGCCGCCTGGAGGACGGCGCTCAGTGGGGGCTTCGTGCTGCCGAGCACGCTGAGGCGGCGGGGCTCCGAAAGGAGCTCGCGCATGCCTACTACCTGCTCGATCTCATCTGCACACGGCTCGGCCAACCGGAGGAGCGGTTCCGGACCGGCGCACTGCCGATCTTCCGCGAGATCGGAGACCTCGTCGGCGAGGCCCGAGTGCTGAACAACCTCGGGCTCGGCGCGTACGAGGAGTCCCGCTGGGACGAGGCGCTCGAGCTCTACGGCAGAAGTGCCGATGCGTGCCGCCGGTCGGGCGATGTGATCAGCGGCGCGACCGTCGCCAACAACACCGCGGAGATCTTGTCCGACCAGGGCAAGCTCGACGACGCCGTCGAACTCCTCACGGACGCTCGCCGGGTGATGCAGGCGGGCCGCTACCCGATCGGCGCGATGATCGCCACGACGAACCTCGGCCGCGTGGCCGCGCGTGCGGGGAGGTTCGACGAAGGGCTCGAGCTCCTCGAGGAGGCCCGGCGTGGGTTGGCCGAGATCGGCGCGGTCGCGTTCGAGCTGGACGCGGTCGGCTGGATAGTCGAGTGCCTCGTCCTCGCCGGCCGCCATCAGGAGGCGCTCGAGCGTGCCGCCGATGCTCTGGTGGCCGCGGCGAACGTCCCGGGCTCCGAAGCCGTCACGGCTCGGCTCGAGCGGTCGCTCGGATACGCGCTCGTCCAGGCGCGCCGTAGGGAGGACGCGGCCCCGCACTTCGCGCGGAGCGTCGAGCTGGCGCGCGCCGCGCACCTCGACTACGAGCTCGGGCTCACCTTGAAGGCGACCGCCGACATTGCCGACGATGCGGAGGCCGCCGCCGAGTCGACGCGGCTTCTGGAGCGGCTGGGCGTCGTCTGGGTCCCGTCGCCGCCGCTGCCGTAGTCGAATTACTTCTTGGTCGGCGGCTGCTCGCCGGTGAGCACGCCCCAGACCTTGGCCACGGCGCGGCGTGCGGCGATCGTGAACACGGCGCCGACGGCGCCCTGCACGAGGCCCCAGGCCAGACGTTTCCGTTGCTCGGCCTTCTTGTCGCGTCCGACGGTCCACGCCTTCTCGGCGATCTCCTCGCCGACCCACGCGATCCCCGAGCGCACCTTCTCTTCGGTCTTGACTGCCATGTCGCTACAACGCACGGCGGCCGAGGAGAGTTGCGCTGACGACGATCGAGGAGAACGCGGCGATCTGGAGCGGCCCGGACGCGCCGCCCGGCAGTCGCTCACGGAAGAGCACGAAGCCGGCGGCGATCGGAACCGCATTCGTCGTCAGCGTGGCAATCCCCGCGGTCGTCAACGCGCCCCCACGCTGGAAGCCGCCTTGCAGGATGCTCGTCCCGAGCCCGTAGGCGGCCACGAGCGGGAACGCGGCGAGGAGCCACCAGCCGGCGTAGCCGACGAGCTTCGCGGACATATCCCCGGCCGCGAACAGGAGGCCGCCCGCGAGGCCGAAACGAGCCGCCGGAACCCAGAATGGCAACGTGCGCAAGGCAAGGAGCGCCGCCACTCCGCAGCTGCCGAGCCAGACGACCACGCCCACGGCATCCGGCCTGCGATCCATCTGGTGGGTGCCGCGCAAGGACAAGGCCAGCAGCAACAGGCCGACGAACGCGATCAACACCGCGGCACCGTGACGACGCGGGATCGCGCGAATCCGGCCGCGCGCACTCGCGAGCGCAAGGACGCCGATCCCCGCGGCCGACACTGCTTGGACGAGCGACAGCGCGGAGATCCGGAGCGCGATGACGTAGACGATCCAGCCGGCGGACTCGACGCCGAAGCCGAGGAGCCAGTCGGGGGCGCCGAGCAACATTCGGGCCGAGCGGATCGGCTCGCGCAGGGTGAGCGGCGGAAGGGCCGCGGCCGCATCGTGCTCCCGGCTGTAAGCCCAATTGACGGCGAGCGCAGAAATGAGCGCGAGGCCGAGGCCGACCCAGAACACGAGAGAGCTACGCGGTCGTCAATCCGACCGGACAGGCGACGCCCGTCCCGCCGAGGCCGCAGTACCCGTTCGGATTCTTCGACAGATACTGCTGGTGGTACGGCTCCGCGTAGTAGAACATTCCGGCCGGCGCGAGCTCGGTCGAGACTTCGCCGTAACCGGCGTGCGCCAGCTCCTGCGCGTACATGTCGCGAGACGCCTGGGCGGCGTCTCGCTGCGCGTCACTCGTCCAGTACAGCGCCGAGCGATATTGCGTGCCGACGTCGTTGCCCTGGCGCATGCCCTGCGTCGGGTCGTGGTTCTCCCAGAAGAGCCTCAAGATCTGGTCGTACGAGATCTGCCGCGGGTCGAAGACCACCAGCACCGCCTCGGTGTGACCCGTGCGTCCGGAGCACACCTCCTCGTACGTCGGGTTCTTCGTGAAGCCGCCTGCGTAGCCGACTGCCGTCGTGTAGACGCCCGCCGCCTGCCAGAAGACGCGCTCTGCGCCCCAGAAGCAGCCCATCCCGACGATCGCCTGCTCGAGACCCTCGGGGAACGGTGGTGCAATCGGGGTTCCGAGCACGTCGTGCTTGCCGGGCACCGGCATCGCCTCGTCGCGGCCGGGCAGAGCCTCCTCGGCGGTGACCATCGTCGTCGGCTTCGAGAAGAGGAACACGCGAGAGAAAGCGTACCGTCGGAGCGAGAGGCCGGGATCGCCGGCCTCTCGCTGCGGGTGCTCGTCGATGCTCGCTACGCGTGCGTGGCCTGCGAGACGCACGCGCCGAACGTGTGGTACGTCGCCCTTGAACGCCGTCGCGTCCGACTTCATCTGCCGCGCGACCCCCGGGGCTTGCAAATTGGCCGAGGAAGGGTTTACGTTCAGTTCCTCTTCCGTCCCCTGCGGCGGGACGGCGGAGAGTCTGGGGAGCCATCCGTGGCTCCCTTTGCTCGTCGAGGGACAGGTTCCCCGATGAATGGGCCCGCTTGGATTCGAACCAAGGACCAAGGGATTATGAGTCCCCTGCTCTGACCAGCTGAGCTACGGGCCCGCTCCAGCGCAGGTTCTCTTGAGGAGGACGCTTCTCCTGTCTTTTCCCCCGCGCCATTCGCCACAATAGGCCCCCGTGAAGGTCTTCCAACGCGAGACGCAGCTCCGCACCGCCGGCGGGCTGACCGTCACCGACATCACCGAAACCGTGCAGGAGGCCGTCCGCGAGAGCGGCATCCAGGAAGGCATCGCCTGCATCTACTCGCCGCACACGACCTGCTGCGTCCGCGTCAACGAGTTCGAGACGGGCTTCCTCGAGGACTTCACCGAGCTGCTGCGTCGCCTGGTCCCGAGCGAGTGCTACTACGCGCACGACGACTGGGACCGCCGGACCGAGAACATCTGCCCCGAGGACATGGATCAGGGCAACGGCCACTCGCACTGCATGGCGATGCTGCTCGGCACGGCGGGCGAGTCGGTGCCCGTGCGGGAGGGCGAGCTGCAGCTCGGCACCTGGCAGCGCGTCCTCTTCATCGAGCTGGACCGCGAGCGCGACCGCCGCTGGCTCGTCCAGGTCGTCGGCAACGAATAGCTATTCGGGCGTCACGTACGCGGCCGTCAGACCGCCGTCGACGACGAACGTCGCCGCATTCACGTAGCTCGACTCGTCGCTCGCGAGGAAGAGCGCGGCATTGACGATCTCGCGCGGCTTTGCCATCCGCCCCATCGGCACGTGCGCGAGGCGACGCTCGGCCGCGCCGGGGGTCTCGCTCCAGATGCGCAGCAGCAGCGGCGTCTCGACCGGTCCGGGACAGAGGGCGTTCACGCGCACGCCCTGCCGCGCGAATTGCACGCCGAGCTCCTTGCTCAACGACAACACCGCACCTTTCGACGCGGTGTACGAGATCTGCGACGTCGCGGCGCCGACGAGCGCGACGAACGACGCGACGTTGATCACGGATCCGCCGCCGCGCTCCAGGAGGTGCGGGATGCCGTACTTGCAGCAGAGGAAGACGCCGCGCGTGTTCACGGCCTGCACGCGCTCCCACGCCTCGAGCGACGTGTCGAGGATCGAGTCGTCGTCGGCCGGCGAGATGCCGGCGTTGTTGTAGAGGACGTCGATGCCGCCGAGCTCGGCGGCGGCGGCGCGGTACATCGCCTGCACCGAGGCCTCGTCGGCGACGTCCACCTGCACGGCGAGCCCCTCGACTTCGCCCGCGACACGCGACGCTGCGTCGCCGTCGACGTCGGCGACGACGACGCGCGCACCCTCGTCGGTGAAGACGTGCGCCGCCTCGGCGCCCATGCCCCCGCCGGCGCCGGTGATCACGCAGACCTTTCCGTCGAGACGCCCGCTCATTCGGTCGAGTAGAACACGTTCTTGACCTCGCTGTAGCCGTCCATCGCGTGCATCCCGAGCTCGCGGCCGAAGCCACTCTGCTTGAAGCCGCCGAACGGCGTCGACGGCCGCACCGACGAGTTCGAGTTGATCGACAGGACGCCGGTGTCGATCGCGCGCGCCATGCGCAGCGCCTTGGCGCCGTCGCGCGTCCAGATCGAGCCGGAGAGTCCGTACAGCGACTCGTTCGCGATCCGCAGCGCATCGGCCTCGTCCTCGAACGGGATGAGCGCCGCCACCGGGCCGAACACCTCGTCACGCGCGATGCGGTCGCCGGGCGCCGCCTCGACGAGCGTCGCCGGATACCAGAAGCCCCTGCCGGACGGCGCCTCGCCGCGAAACAGCGGCTCGCCCTCGACGAACGAAGCGACGGTCTCGCGATGCGCGGCGGAGATCAGCGGTCCCATCTCGGTGTCGTCGTCCTCGGGATCGCCGACCTTCATCCCGCGCGTCGCATCGACGAGCAGCTCGGCGAACCTGTCGTACGCGCTGCGCTCGACGAGAATGCGCGAGCGGGCACAGCAGTCCTGCCCGGCGTTGTCGAAGACGGCGTACGGCGCGGTCGCGGCGGCGCGCTCGAGATCCGCGTCGGCGAAGACGACGTTCGCGGACTTGCCCCCGAGCTCGAGCGTCACGCGCTTGATCGTGCCCGCCGCGCCGCGCATCACCTGCTGCCCGACCTCGGTCGAGCCGGTGAAGCCGATCTTCGCGACGTCGGGATGCTCGATCAGCCGCTGCCCGACGACCGACCCCTTGCCGACGACGACGTTCACCACGCCCTCGGGGATGCCCGCTTCGAGCGCGAGCTCGGCCAGCCGGAGCGCCGACAGCGGCGTCAGCTCGGCCGGCTTGAGCACGACCGTGTTGCCGCACGCGAGCGCCGGCCCGAGCTTCCAGGAAGAGATGTTGAGCGGGAAGTTCCACGGGACGATCAGCCCGACGACGCCGAGCGGCTCGCGGAACGTCATGTCGACGCCGCCCGCGACCGGGATGGTTTCCCCGTAGTGCTTGTCGACGGCCCCGGCATAGAAGTGGAAGACCTGCGCGACCATCGCGACCTCGCCGCGCGCGCCGGAGATCGGCTTGCCGACGTTGCGCGACTCGATGCGCGCGAGCTCCTCGTGGTGCTCCTCGACGAGCGTCGCGAGCCGACGCAGCAGCCGCGCGCGATCGGTCGGCGCGACCGCGCGCCACGCCGGAAAGGCCCGGCGCGCACGTGCGACCGCGGCGTCCGTCTCCTCGACGCCCGCGGACTCGAGCTCGGCGAGCGGCTCCTCCGTCGCCGGATTGAGGACGATCACGTGCGCGCCGCCTCGACGAGCTGCTCGAACAATTTCTGGTCCTCCCCAGCCTCCGGATGCCAGAGCACACCGACCACGAATCGCTTGTCCGGGTCCTCGAGCGCCTCGACCGTCCCGTCCTCCGCCCACGCCACTTCGCGCAGGCCGTCGCCGATGCGGCGGACGCCCTGATGGTGGTGCGACTTGACGACGCCGGAGACCTCGCCGATGCGCGAGGACGGGTCGACACGCACGGGGTGCTCGGAGAACGCGCCGACGACGGCGCGATGGTCCTCGTGCCCGACCACGTCGGGCAGATGCTGGATGAGGTCGCCGCCGCGCGCGACGTTCAGCACCTCGAAGCCTCTGCAGACGGCGAGCACGGGCACGTCGCGCGCGAGCGCGGCCTGCAGAAGCGCGAGCTCTCCGCGGTCCCGCGCGTCGTTCTCGCCGATGTCCTCGCCGCCCGAGAACACGATCCCGTCGAGGCGATCGAGCGTCTCCTCCACCGACTCCTCGTCGGGCGGGACGAGCAGGGCCCGCCCGCCGGCGCGCTCGACCGCGCGCACGTAGTCGTACGGGATCAGCGCGGTCTCGAGGTGCCAGTGCCCCCACGATGCCGGGACGACGTACGTCGTTATCCCGATCAGCGGCTTACCCACGTTCGAACAACCGCTCGCGCTCGTAACACGTGACGACCTCGTCGAAGAGGCGCTGCTCCGTGCGCGCGTAGTTCAGGTAGTGGTCGACCACCTCGTCGCCGAGGAGCGGGCGTGCAACCGCGGACTGTTCGAGCCGTGCGATCGCGTCGCGCAGCGAATGCGGGAAGCGCTCGACGTCGGACTCGTATGCGTTCCCCTCGAACGCAGGCTCGAGCTCGAGCCCGGCGTCGATTCCGTGCAGGCCGGATGCGATCAACGCGGCGAACGCGAGATACGGATTCGCGTCCGCGCCCGGGATGCGCGTCTCGGTGCGCAGCGACGCGCCGTGACCGACGATCCGGAAGCCGCACGTGCGGTTGTCGTACCCCCACGCGAGCGTCGTCGGCGCCCAACTGCCGGCGGCGAAGCGCTTGTACGAGTTGATCGTCGGCGCGACGAAGACCGCGAGCTCCGCGGCGCATGCGATCTGCCCCGCGAGGTACTGCTTGAAGACGTCGGACTCGCCGGTGAACGCCGCGTCATCGCCTCGCCAGAGCGACGAATGGATGTGGCACGACGAGCCGACCCACGTGTGGTCCGGCTTCGCCATGAAGGTGACCGATACGCCGTGCTGATGCGCGATCGCCTTCAGCCCGGTCTTGAAGATCGCGTGGTCGTCGGCGGCCTTCAACGCGTCCGCGTACTTGAAGTTGAGCTCGTGCTGACCGGGCCACGCCTCGCCCTTCGAGCCCTCGACGATCATCCCCGCGCCCTGCATCTCGTTCCGCACCCGGCGGAGGAACGGCTCGTCGTAGCCGCTCGCGAGGATGTTGTAGTCGAGGATGTACGGGACGCTCGGCGTCAGGTCGCGGTAGTGCTTCGCGCGCGCCTCTTCGAAGCTCTCGCGGAACATGAAGAACTCGAGCTCCGAGCCCACCTTCGCGTCGTAGCCCGCCGCGGCCGCGCGTTCGAGCACCGCTTTCAGGACCTGCCGCGGCGAGACCGGCACGTCGACGTCGCAGATGACGAGAGCGGTTCCGTCGTGCCACGGGATCCGCCGCAGCGTCGCGAGGTCGGGCTTCAGCCCGAAGTCGCCGTAACCGCGCTCCCAGCTCGCCATCGCGTACCCCGGCTGCGGATCCATCTCCATGTCGAGCGCCAAGAGGTAGTTGCACCCCTCGACGTCGTGGCCGGCGCCCAGCTCGTCGAGGAAGAACTCCGCGTGCAGCCGCTTGCCCATCAAGCGGCCCTGCATGTCCGTGAACGCGGCGATCACCGTGTCGATCGCACCACGTTCCACGTCCGCCCTCAGTTCGTCGACCGTGAGCACTGCGGAGGAACCTATCGGAACCGTTGAATCTGTCCGGCCTGTGCTCTTAGGTTCTCCTCTAACCGATCAAGGAGGATGGATGAGCACCGCCGCGCACGACGATGACGCGCGCACGCTGCACCGACTGGGCTACGCGCAGGTTCTCTACCGCGAGATGGGCGGGTTCTCGAACTTCGCCATCTCGTTCACGATCATCTCGATCCTCGCGGGCTGCCTGACGTCCTACTTCATCGGCTTCAACGACGGCGGCCCGGTCGCGGTCGTCTGGGGCTGGCTGCTCGTGGGCGGTTTCGTCACCCTCGTCGCGCTCGGGATGGGCGAGGTCGCGTCGGCGATGCCGACGGCGGGCGCGATCTACTACTGGTCGTCGAAGCTCGGCTCACCGGCCTGGGGCTGGTTCACCGGCTGGTTCAACCTCATCGGCCAGATCGGCGTCACCGCCGCGATCGACTACGGCGCGGCGATCTTCTGGACGGCGCTGATGAACCTCTGGTTCCCGAGCGTTGGCACGGACACGCACACCGTGTTCATCACGTTCAGCGCGATCGTCGCAGCCCACCTGCTCCTGAACCTGAACGGCGTACGCCTGCTCGGAAAGCTCAACTCGATCTCGGCGTGGTGGCACATGGCGGGCGTGCTGGTGATCGTGTTCGTGCTGATCATCGTTCCCGACCATCACCAGTCGGCGTCGTTCGTCTTCGGCAAGACCCTGAACTCGTCCGGCTTCAGCGGCCACAGCTTCTCGAGCGCGACCTTCTGGTTCGTGTTCGGTATCGGCCTGCTGATGGCGCAGTACACGTACACCGGCTACGACGCGTCTGCGCACATGAGCGAGGAGACGCGCAGTGCGTCGCGCTCGGCGGCGATCGGCGTCGTCATGTCGGTCGTCATGTCCGTGATCTTCGGGTTCATCCTGCTCGTTGCAGTCACGTTCGCGATTCCGGACGTGCAGGGGACGCTGAACGCAGGAGCGTTCGACATCACGTACATCTGGCAAAACGCGATGAGCAAGAAGTGGGCTGAGTTCCTGCTCGTCATCGCCTGCGTCGCACAGTTCTTCTGCGGCGCGGCGTCACTGACGGCTGCATCGCGGATGATGTTCGCGTTCTCGCGCGACGGTGCCGTTCCCGGTCGCAACCTGTGGCGACGCGTCTCGACGCGGACGCGTGTGCCGGTGTACGCGGTCTGTGCGATCGCCGTGCTCTCGTGGGCGCTGATGCTGCCGACGCTCGCGAACGGCGCGATCGGCTACCTCGTCGGCACGTCGATCGCGGTCATCGGCCTGTACATCGCGTACGGCGTCCCGATCTACCTCCGCTGGCGGGCCGGCGACTCGTTCGAGCCCGGCGCGTGGTCGCTCGGACGTCACTACAAGTGGATCAACCCGCTCGCAGTCGCGTGGATCATCTTGATCGTGATCCTCTTCCTCATGCCGACCGTGCCGACGGCGATCCCGTGGCACAGCGGCTTCGACTGGAACGTCGTCAACTACGCGCCGATCACGGTCGGCGGCGTGCTCGTCGTCGTCGGCGTGTGGTGGATGGTGTCGGCGCGCAAGTGGTTCAAGGGGCCGGTGCGCGAAGGCACCGACGAGGAGCTCGCACGCATCGAGGCGGGCTTCACGGAGGCTCCTGCCGGCACCCAGCCGGCGTAGCTCGGAACGGCCGGCGCCTGCGGCGACGCAGGCGCCGGCCCGAGCTCCTCTATTCGCACCAGCGGCGCGCGATCGAGACGACCGCGTCGCGCAACCGCCCGAGCGAGGCGATGTCGACCCATTCGACGGCGGCGTGCGCGCCTTCGCCCTTCGGCCCGAGCAGGACGGTCGGGATCCCGGCGTCGGCGATCAGCGCCGCGTCGGTCCAGAACGGTGCGCCGACGACCTCACTCTCTGCAACGCGTGCGACGAGCTGCACGAATTCATGCTCCGGCGCAGCCTCGTAGGGCTCGCGGTGCGCGAGGATGCGCAACTCGGCGTCACCCGCGAGCGCGCGCAGCTCACGCTCGACGTCGTCGACCGTCTCGCCGGGAATCGTGCGTCGCTCGCCCATCAACACGCAGCGCGCCGGATAGCTCGACATCTCCTGTCCGCCGTCGATCAGCGACGCGTGCACCGCGCCGGGACCGGCGAGCGGATGTCGCGCTCCCCGCTGCAACCGGCGGTCGAGCTCTTCGAGCGCGACGAGCACGGGCCCCATCTTCACGATCGCGTCGACGCCGAGGTCCGGCCGCGAGCCGTGCGCGGCGACGCCCGCCGTCTCGATCTCGAAGCCGACGAAGCCGCGGTGCGCGATCGCCACCTGGAGCTCGGTCGGCTCAGCAACGAGTGCTGCGTCGGCGTGCACGCGTTCGAGCATCGCCTCCGTCCCGATCGAACCGAGCTCCTCGTCGGCGACTGCAGTGACGATGACGTCGCCGCGCAGTCCCGTTGCGTCCGCGGCCGCGACGCAGAGCGCCGCGATTGCGCCTTTCATGTCGTAGCTGCCACGGCCGTAGAGGCGACCATCCTCGACGCGCGGCTCGAACGGCGCGTCCATGCCGGCTACCCCGACCGTGTCGAGGTGGCCGTTGAGGAGCAGCGAGCGTCCGCCCCCGGAGCCGCGGCGACGTGCAATAACGGTCGGACGGTCGCCGGGCCCGACGAGCTCGACCTCCAGGCCCTGCGCCTCGCACCACTCCGCGACCGCGTGTGCGGCCTCCCGCTCGCCCGCTCCGCCGGGTACGAGCGCGGGATTGACCGAGTCGATCGCGATGAGCCGCCGGGCGAGCTCGACGATCGACTCGGTCAATGCGCTACGCGTCGTTCGCGGCTGTGGACGACGCAGCCGCCCCGGTCAGTGCGTTCGGCGCCGCCCTCACGGGAGGCTCACCCCGACGGTCGTGGCGAAGATGTCGGACTTCTTCTTGTACGCAGACGGGACCGCGCTCCCCCAGCTCATCACGACGCTCGTCGGGGAAAGCGTCGAGATCCCGAACGTGTCGCCCGGCCACACCGAGGTGTCACCGAACGCGTTCGAGACCATGAACGGATCGGACAACCACCCGCGCGTCGTGGAGAACGTGCGCAGGAAGGTCGCGTAGCCGCGGGGGTCGCTCGACGTCTGACTGCCGACATACGCGATGCCGGGCCCGCCGCCGACGACCTCCATGATGTGCGGCGCGTTGACGTTGTCGGGGGTCGCCTGGATGGCCGCTGACCACGTCTTGCCGCGATTCGTCGAGTACGAGAGCCAGCCGGTGTCGGTCGAGTCGGTCTGCGTGTCCCAGGACGCGTAGAGGTTGCCGGCCGAGTCGATGCCGATGCTCGAGTCGATCCACCACTCCGACAGCGACATCGTCCCCGCCTCGGGCCCGACCTTGACCGGCTTCGTCCACGTGTCGCCGCCGTCGGTGGAGCGGGTGAAGTACTCGAACGCCGGCGTCATCGCATACGTCGTCGTGTCAGTGATCCCGTAGCCCTGGTAGATGACGTCGAGCGCCCCGTTCGGCTCGACGACGAACGGCGCGAGGTCGCCGCCGCTCGCGGGGAAGCCCGGGCTGACGTAGGTGAACGAGCTCCAGGTCTTGCCACGGTCGGTCGACTTCTGCAGCACGACGTTGACGTCGCCGCTCGCGTAGCCGCAGCTGCCGTCCGCCGCACAGAGGAACGTGATCGATGATCGATTCGGGCCGTAGTCGTACGTCAGGTACACGGTGCCGTCGGGACCGACCTCGATGAAGTCGCGGTCGCCCCAGTTCTTGAAGTCCGGCGGCGTCAGCGCCGAGACCTGCGAGAACGTCTGACCGTGGTCGAACGACGCGGCGACCACGGGATACCACTGGTTGTTGTGCGCGCGCATGAACGCGGCGTACACGGTGCCGTCGGGGGCGACGGCGAGGGCGGGATCCCACGCGTTGTAGTCGGACCCGGTCGCGCCGGGAACCGAGATCGGGCTGCTCCAGCTCTTCCCGCCGTCCGTCGAGCGCGCGAAGCCGATGCCGCTGCATCCCATCCAATCCTCGTAGACATAGCCGAGCTTCGGATCGACCGCCTGCTCGACCTCTGCGTTCTGACCTGCGCACGACGTCGTCAGGTTCGTGATCGCCCCGCCGGCGTACGTCGCAGTCGCGGCGTGCGCGCTACCCGTGGTTGCCGCGATCGCGACCGCGACCGCCGCCAAGAACTTGGCCCTCATCTCGACTCTCCTCCCTCGAACGGCAATTCCCCGCGCCGATCATACGAGGTGAAAGGCTCAACCTCCTGCCGACGCGACCGGCGCCGCGCGCGCGGGAACGGAGTCGTCGCCGCGCCGCAGGAGGACGAGCACGGACGCAACGGCTGCGCCCGCGGCGACGGCGCCGCCGAGCTCCTGGGCGTGGCCGGCGCCGGCTGCCGCGAGCGCTCCCCAGGCGACGAGATAGCTCCACGCGCCGAGCACGGCCGCGTAGACGAGCGCGAGCGGGCGCTCGCGCTCGTGCGACGGCCGCCCGCTCAGGAGCGCCATGCCGAGCTCGCGCTCGAGGGCCTCCGCGCGGCCGATTGCGTACTCGTACAGCTCGGTGTTGTGGAGCTCGTAGACGACGACGCCGAGCGTTGCGACGAGGCCGAGCGCGCCCACGGCGAGCAGCTCGGCCGGCTGCGTGTGCCGGCCGAGCAGTGCGACCGCGGTTCCCGCAATCGTCGGCACGAACGCGAGGAGCTTGAAGCGAACGTCCGTCAACGAGCGGACCAGGTCCGTCGTCGCGCCGTATTCCAGCTCGAGGCGGCCGTCAGGCATGCACGACCTGGTGCGGCTTCGCGATCGGGCCCTCCGGCCCGCTGACGGCGTTCGACCACATCAGCTGCACCGGCGCCGTCCCGCCGTTCGCGAGCGGCACCTCTTTCATGATCGCGCCGAGGTTCGCGCCAGCCTCCTCCATCGGGATGTCGCCGATCTCGCCGCCGCGCGGCGAATACCAGCCGAGGAAGTCGTTCGCCTTCGGGTCGTTGCCCGCGCGGATCGCGTCTTCGACGTCCGGGTCGGTGCGCGCCTCGCAGAGCTCGTGGTAGAAGGTGGCGCAGATGCTCTTCCACGGCTCGTCGAAGGCGACGATCCCGTTCGCGCCTTCCGAGTACACGCCGACGGCGTAGTAGACGGTCTCGGTCTTGCCACCGCGCTTCGGATGGATCGAACCGTGGTACCCGCCGAGCCCGTGCTTGGAGTCGACCGCCTCGTCCTTTTCCCGCAGGGCGACGTTCGCCGAGCCGTCGTCATCGTCGTCGTGCTGGGCGTGGCCGCCCGACGTTCCGTCGACGAGCACGACGGAGCGCGGCAGCATGAAGCAGAAGACGGTGGTGGCGAGGTCGAACCCCGACAGGCCGTTCGCGGTCTCCAGTCCCGCGACGAACCCCTCGATCGTGTCGCGGAAGACCCGTTGGGGCAACGGGCCCGGCAGCGTGCGCGAGGGCTTGAACTGCGTCGTCGGCTTCCCGTCGGCGTAGTACTGCGCGAGCACGTTGTTCAGGTGCGCGTCGGTCATCGCGCCGGCGAGGCCCGTGTCGATCTTCTTCATGTCGTCGGCACTCCACGCGCCGGCGGCGCCGAGGTAGACGTTCGTGAACGTCAGATGCTCGATCGTTCGGCCGCCGTAGTTGTGCAGGTTGAGGTTCGGCTCGGCCGGAAACCCGTGTGCGCGTGCCGCGCGGTAGATCTCAGCGGCTTCCGATGCACCGCTGATCGCGACGCTCGTGAGCGGGGATGCGCTTCTCGTGCTGGTCGTCATTGCGGGACCTCCCAGTTCGAACGGGGTCGCCGCAGTGGACGAACGGAACGTACAACCTTGTGCTTCGGCCGACAAGGGCTTACCGTGTCCGGCAGGACTGCGGCTGAATCGTCTTGGGAGGTCGATCGTGACCGAACTCGTCCAGCCGCTCGTCGCCTCGGCAGAGGAGACACCTGCGGCACGGAGCGCGCCGACGTTCACCGAGCTCGTCTACGCCCATTACAAATGGTGGCGCGCGCTCGCAGCGAACGGCGAAACCGATCCGCGCTTCGCCGAGATACGCACGAAGTTCGAACAGCACCACGGGCTGCTCGTGCACGCGTTCTGGTGCTCGCACGTCGAGAGCGCCGTCGCGCTGACACAGCTGCCTCGGCCGCACTGGTGGAGCCGGCGCCGGCTCGGCTTCCATCGCGAGAGCGACTGGGCGACCAAGAACCACCCCGAGATCGCAATGCTCCTCCACCGCTGCGACGACCTCGCCGTCCGCGCACAGACGGTGCTGACCGGAGTGCGGCAGCGCATCTGCCTCCATCTCATCGCCGCCTCGGCCGGACACTTGCTGAGCCTCGTCGACACGGCGTCCGAGCACGAGGATCCGAAGGCGACAGCAGACGCGCTCGCGCGCGAGAAGCGCGCGCTCGAAGACACCGACAAGTACTACCGCCACGCGGCGAACGGCCAGGCGCAGATCTGGTACTTCGCGGGCATGGCGGCGGTTGCGCTGCTGATCGCCGCGGCGTCGGGCGTGACGTTGATCTTCAACGACTGGACGGCTGCGGTCGCTGCGCTGATCGCCGGCTCCGCGGGCGCCGTCGTCAGCGTCGTCCAGCGGATCAACGCCGGCGACTTCTCGCTCGACTACGACGTCGGACGACCGTACGCGATCTTCCTCGGCGGCCTGCGGCCGATCATCGGCGCCGCCTTTGCGCTCGCAATCGCCTTCGCGTTCACGAGCGGGATGGTGCACCTCCCTGTCGGCGACACCGGCGAGCGGAACGCCCGCCTCGGGATTCTCGTCGTCAGCTTCGTGGCGGGGTTCAGCGAGCGGTGGGCGCAGGACACGCTCGCGACTGCAACAGGACAGAAGACGACGATGGAGGTCAAGAAATGACAATTGACGAACGGCAGCGCGCAGACGGTGTCTTCGAGGGCGGCGGCGTAAAGGGCATTGCGTTCGCAGGCGCGCTCGCAGCCGCCGAGAGCGAGGCGGGTGTACGCGAGTGGGTGAACGTCGCCGGGACGTCGGCGGGCTCGATCGTGTCCGCGCTCCTCGTCGTCGGGTACGACTCGGCGGGCCTGCAGAAGATCCTGGCCGACGCGCATTACAAGCGATTCGCCGACTGCGGGCCGGGCGGCAAGTGGCTCGGCGGCATGACGAACGCGTTGACGCGGTTCCGCGGCCTCGCGCCCGGCCACTACTTCAAGGAGTGGCTGAGCGAGCAGCTCGCTGCGTCGCCGCTTGCGAAGGAGCTCGGCAAGACGGAGCTGAGCTTCGCCGACGTCCGACGCCGCGACCTGCCGCCGAAGTCGGAGATCCCCGACATCACCGACGAGAAATACGAGCGGGCGAAGTACCGGCTGCATGTCATCGGCTCCGACGTCACCGGCGGACGGATGCTGATCATGCCGGACGACCTGCCGGACTACACCGACGAGGACGGCAAGCCGCTCGACAAGGACACGTTCCCGATCGTCGACGCGGTCCGGATGAGCATGAGCTATCCGTTCCTCTTCGCTCCGGTCACCCTGCACCGCGAGGGGCGCCCGCACTACGTCGTCGACGGCGGGCTCCTTTCGAACTTCCCGATCTGGCTCTTCGACAGCCCGCATCCCAAGCGGCCGACGTGGGGCTTCCGCCTGCATCCGGGCGCGAGCGTCGAGGAAGGCCTGCCGTATCGCAAGATCCCGCGGCCGTTGTGGGCGGTTCCGCTGCTGAAGGCGATGTTCTCGGCGGCGACCGAGGCCTGGGATCGCGAGCAGATGGAGCACGTCGTGTCGGCGCGGACCGTCAGCATCCCGACGCACGCGATCAGCACGACGAACTTCGGTCTCTCGAAGACCGATGCCGACAATCTCTACAGCTGGGGGAAGGACGCCGCGCAGGCGTTCTTCAGCGATCCGGCGCAACGCCAGTACCTCAACTCCTTTGGCAAGCCAGTCGACACTGCAGTCCGCGAGCCTGCCGCGGTCGGTTAGCGAGGTCATCGCGAGGATGGAGGCGATCCTGTCCCCGCTCGGCGCGGCGGACGGGGTCGCCTGCTTCACGCGTCTCTACCTCGCGGTGACTCGCGGCGTGCAGGAGCGGCTCGCCGGTGTCACGTTCGCCGACAGCGCGTTCCTCGCGCGACTCGACGAGCGCTTCGCCGACCTCTTCTTCGCCGCCGTCGAGCGGCCGCCGCCGGCGTGGGCGCCGCTGTTCGAGGCGCGGGCGCGCAAACGGATCGCGCCACTGCAGTTCGCGTTCGCGGGTATGAACGCGCACATCAACCGCGACCTGCCGGTCGCGCTCGTCCAGACATGCGTCGAGACGGGTGTCGCCCTCGAGGAGGCATCGCCGCAACACGCCGACTACGTGCGCGTGAACGGCGTGCTCGCAACGGTCGAAGCCCAAGTGCGGCGCGGCTACGTCCCGCACGGCGTCCTCGGTCTCGTCGACCGGTTGTTGCATCGCTGGTCACACTTGGACGATGTCGTCGCCATGTGGGATGTCGCACGAGCCCGCGATGCCGCGTGGACGAATGCCGAGGCGCTCTGGGCGCTGCGGGGCGAGCGATTGCTCGCCGACAGCTTTCTTGCGACGCTCGATCGCACGGTCGGAATGGCCGGTCGGGGGCTGCTTCTACCTGGCCGCGGCCTCCTGTGACCGGTTCGGGTTAAGCTTGCGGGGCGCCGGGCGGCAGCAGACTTCGAGCATGAGCGAGCCCGACGACACTCTCGAAATTGCACTCACGCGCCGATTGCGCGAGGTGCTCACCGGCGCTGCGGCGACCGAAGGCGAGCTACGGCTCCTCGAGGAGCAGGCCGAAGCCCTGGCGCGCTCGCTCGCGGCCGGCATCGATGCGAGCGAGGCGCACCTGGCGGCGCTCGCGGCCGCGCCGGGTGCGACCGTCGCCGAGATGGCCGCCGAGCTCCGCCGCGTCGAGCGCCTGCGCGAAGAGTTCGACGACCTGCGCGCCGACCTCGCTGCGCTCGCTTCGCGCAGCCGTACGCTGCGCGGCGCGTGGTTACGACAGGAGAGCGACGGCTGATGCCGAGAGCCCGCGAAGGCTTGTTCGAACGCGATAGCAACGTCGTCGACTACTGGCTCGCGCACTGCGAGGGATTCAAGCTCGGGAAGGCGACATCGGGCAGACGAGTCACGGGCGTCGTCTGCGATCAACGCACCGGGCGTGCGCGCACGCTCTTCGTCGAGTCCGGATTGCGGAGATCGCATGCGGTTCCCGCACAGGCGATCGCGGCCGTCGACCCGTTCAACAAGGTGCTCTACCTCGAGAAGCGTGCACCGGCGCTCCCGGCGCTGCCGGCGCTTCCCCCGCTCCCGGCACTTCCCGTCAGGTCGTCCGCCGAGGGCGTCCTTCGCGCAAGCTCGACGGCTGCACGACGGGTCGGCGTGTGGGCCGCGGCCGCCTTCCGGGCCGGCGGACGCCACGGCAGGGACGGCGTCGTCTGGTTGCGCCCGCGTTTACGGGCCGCCGCGTGGACGACCGCCTGGTTCGTGCGGACGCGCTACGCGGAGGCTGCACTGTGGCTCATGCCGCGGGTCGCGGCAGGGCTGCGAGCGATCGTCGCCTACGCGTACACCGTCGTCGAAGCCGTACACCGTCGCCGCAGTGTCGATCGCTAGCAGCGCGTACTCGAGACTGGCGGTCGCCGTATTCGCCGGGGGGCTCGCCGTGGCTCCTCCAAGTCCGGTTCCCCGCGATTCGCAACCTTGGTGGGCGCCCCAGGGAACGATGATCGCCTTCCAGCGGCAGGCGCCCGGCATCGACAGCAGTGACGTGTTCTTCACGCCGGCGGTCCGCGGCGGCGAGGTCGACATCATCGGCGCAGGGCGTGCGCGCGGCTTTCGGCCCGGCAGCGGCGATCTGCTCGTCGAGACAGGGTCGGCGACGAGTGTTCGAGATGGATCGGACCGGAACATCAGCAGTGTTCCGGGCGTCGACGCGACGTGGTCCCCGGACGGAGCGCAGATCGCGTTCCTGCAAGGCGATGTGCTCGACGTCGCGGCTGCGAGCGGGGCCGACATCCGACCGCTGGCAAGCGGAATCACGCCGCCTGCGGCAGACGTGACGGGACCGGTGTGGTCGCCGGACGGCCGCTCGATCGCAATCGCAACGACGAACGCGGCCGGCTCGCAGCTCCTCGTCGTGCCCGTCGACGGCTCGGCCGCGCCGCAGGTCGCGTTCGCGAGCGGCGGCGACAACGTCAACCCGAGCTGGTCGCACGACGGATCGTTGCTCGCCTTCGAAAGCAGCGCCGGCGGACGCTGGGCGATCTGGGTGGTCGCGCCGGACGGGAGCGGCGCCCACGCGGTGCTGAACGACGGCGCGAACGATCGGTTCCCGCAGTGGAGCCCGACCGAAAACCGTCTCGCGTTCCTCAGCGACCGGACGGCAACGTACGCGTTGTACGTCGGCGACCCTGGCGGCGCGGCGCAGCAACTCATCGGCTCCGTCGTCGCCGACTCGCCCGCACGCTGGTCGCCGGACGGCTCGATGCTCGCAGTCGCCTCGGCACGGGACTGCAAGCGCGCAGGCATCTACGTCGTCGGTGCGTCGGCTCCGGCAAAGACGGTACGACGCTCGAATCAGTGCCGCTTCGACGGCACCGCTGGAGCGGACCTGATCCACACGACGCCGTATGCCGACATCGTCGACGGGCACGGCGGCAACGACAACGTCTACACGGGCGCCGGGGACGACATCGTCTACGGCGGGCCCGGTAACGACGCGATCGGCGCCGGCCCCGGCAACGACGTGGTGTACGGCGGACCGGGCAACGACATCCTCTCCGGCGGCCCCGGGAACGACACGATCTACGGAGGACCGGGCCACAACAAGATCGGCTGCGGGCCGGGCAACGACACCGCGTACATCCATGCCGGTGACACCGTCCGCGATTGCGAGCACGTCCACCGGCGCTGAACGGCACAGGGTCGGTTGCAGAAAGTCGCTGTTTGCGGGATGATCGCGACCCTACAGGGTCGAGGAAAGGGAGAGAGATGCAAAGCCGGTTGTCGACCGCGTCCTTCGCGGTCGTTCTCGCACTTGCGGCGGTGCTCGCGATGGCCACGCTCGCGGGAGCTGCCACCACGTCGATCCCGACGAATTTCGATTCGAGCGTCATGCCGGGGAACGAAGCCGAGGACGCGATCGCGGTCAATCCGACGAACCCGGCCGACGTCGTGACGATGTCGACGTTGCCGGGCATTCCCGCCGGCCTCTCGGTCAACGTCACCTCCAACGCCGGGCGCACATGGACGCACCGCGTCATCGGGACCGCGAGCGATCCGCTCGGCGCGATCTGCTGCGACCAGCAGCTCGCTTGGGACCGGTTCGGCAACCTCTGGATGACGTACCTCATCAATACGAACGGTGACGTCCTCGTCGCGCTGTCCACCGACGGCGGCAACTCGTTCACGAAGGTGGACGATCTCCAAACGAAGTTCGGCGACCAGCCGTCGATCTCGGCCGGGCCGAACAGCGTCTGGGTCAGCTTCACGGCGTCGCCCGGTAGCCAGATCGAAGCGTTCGGGGCGCCGGTCACAGGTTTGGGGCAGTTCGGCAGCTTCAGCCCGCCCGAGGCCGTCCCCAGTCCGGGCGGAAACGGCGACTACGGCGACACGTCCGTCGGCCCGGGAGGACAGGTGATGCTGACCTACCAGAAGGCGACGAACGGCCAGGGCGGCTCGGACATCTACACCGCCGTCGACCCGGACGGCCTGGGCCCCGCGGGATTCACGGCGACCCTCGTCGCGCATTCGCACGTGGGCGGCTTCGACTTCATCCCGGCGCAGCCGGACCGCTCGATCGACGACGAGGCGAATCTCGCCTGGGACCGGAGCGGCGGCCCGCACAACGGTCGCGCGTACCTCGTCTGGACGCAGGAGACGCCGGGCGAGACCGACGACACCGACATCATGCTCCAGCACTCCGACGACAACGGAGCGACCTGGTCGCCCGCGGTGAAGGTGAACGACGACCAGACGGTCAACAGCCAATACGATCCGTCGATCGCGCTCGACCAGGCGACCGGCAACCTGGCGCTGTCGTGGTACGACACCCGGAACGATCTCGGGACCGGCGGGAGCGGCGACACGAACGGCGTTCCCAACGACGACTTCCAGATCTGGGCGACGTACTCGACCGACGGCGGAACGTCGTTCGCGCCGAACTTCCAGGTCAGCCGCGGGACGTCGAACGCAACCGACGCGAACAGCGGCTTCGACGTCGGCGACTACACGCACGCCGCGTTCGTCGGAGGCACGTTCTGGCCGGCGTGGTCCGACAACTCGAACAGCACCGGCACGAACCCGGATGGGACGCTTCACCAATTCGATCTGTACACGGCCAAGATCGCAATCCGGTAACGCGCACGACATAGCGCCTAGACGAGGAGCCGCCCTTTCAGGCGGCTCCTCGTCGGTCTGCCACAGCTCTGTCAACCACCGAGTGAGTGGGAGGAACCCGACCGGGTAAACGCGTGCATACTCTCCGGCCATGCCATTCGCGCTCGCACTCCGTCATCGGGTAGCCGACGTCGATGCGTGGAAGGCCGTCTGGGACGAGAGGCTCGACGCCCGAATGCGTGGGAAGGTCGTCGGGCACCGGCTGACGCGGTCGGCGGCTGATCCGAACGAGGTCGAAGTCGTGATGGAGTTCGATTCGCGCGAGGATGCCGAGGCGTACCGCGAGTACATGGAGTTGCCGGAGACACGTGCGGCACTGGCGCGAGGAGGGGTCCAGGAGCACGCGCCGATGTGGATCGGCGAAGTCATCGAGACGGTCGTCTACTGAGTCGCGGGACGCGGCGTCGGGATCTGCGCGAGACCGTGACGGCCGGGGCAACGATTCTGGTTTGTGCAATACCGAAAAAGTGGAGGCGG
>JAICWC010000085.1 GCA_025934995.1 Thermoleophilia bacterium
CGATCGCGCGTCGCGTCTTCCCTTCGAGGCTCGAGTTGAAGAGCTTCTTCGGGTCCTCGAGCGAGGCGCCGCGGAAGAACGTCAGCTTCACGACTTGCTTGTACGACTCGCCGGTGCAGATGCCGCCGTCATGCGACCAGACGGGGACGCCGCCGGACTTCGGCTTCTCCCATTTCCACTCCTCGACGACCTCCGGGTCGGCGTCCCGGATGAGCGTGCGGATGCGCGCAAGCGTCTCGCCCCGCCAATCGTCGAGCTCCGCGATCTTGTTGCTGATCTTCTCTGCGGCATCGGTCATGCCGACAAAATATCCGGCGGAGGCGCGGCGCTAGCGAACGATCTTCGGGTCGGTGAAGACGTCGTACTCGTCGCGACTGGGCGACGAGAACTCCGAGACGATCGCGCCCTCGTTGCCGGCGCGAAACCAATGCAGCGTGTCAGGCGGGATCGTGAACTGGTCGCCCGGTCGCAGTGTCAGCTCGCCGTGCCCCTCGACGAAGAGCGTCACCTCGCCGGTGCGCACGCGGAAGGTCTCCTGCTTGCCGGGGTCGTCGCCGACAGGCGGATGGCGGTGCTCCGGGCAGAGCTGGTGCGGGAAGAGCACGAGCTCCTTCGCGCAGTACCGGTCGTTGTTCTCGTAGACGACGAGCTGCAGGCCGATCTCCTCCAGCCGGCCGAGACCGACGTCGGTCACCTCGAGCTGCTCGCGCTCCTGCTGCGTCAGGACGATGCCGGCGTCTGCCAGCATCGCTGCCGCACGTTTGCGTGCTTCGTCGTGCGTCATTGCGACAGCGCCGCGATCGTCCTCGCCTGCCCCATCGCGTCGTCGCGGCCGAGCAGCAGCTCCCCTTCGCCGCGGATCGCGTCGCTCACGTTCTCCAGCTCGAGCCGGTACGAGTCCTGTTGCTCGACCTGGACGCGCTCGACGACGACGCCCGATGGGTTGCGGACGTCGATCACGGGCGTGTTGCAGTGCCACGGGTCGTCGAGGAAGAGCGAGCCCTCGCTGCCGATCGCCTCGAGCTCGTCCCGGTTCGGCAGGGCCGTGCCGCAGTCGAAGGTCGCGAGCACGTCGTTCGGAAAGCGCAGGATGCCCGCCGTCACCCAGTCGGTTCCGGTCGGACCGCGGCGCGCGAGACCGTGAGCCTCGAGCGGCTCGCCGCCGAGCAGCCGTGAGCCGCTGACGCAGTAGCAGCCGACGTCCATCAACGCGCCGCCGTCGACATCGGTTCGCAGGCGAATGTTCGTCTCGTCGTAGAGCGAGTAGCTGAACACCGAGCGGACGAGGCGCAGCTCGCCGATCGCTCCGCCCTCGACGAGCTCTTTCAGCTTCTTCGTCTGCGGGTTGTGACGCCACATGAACGCCTCGCTCATCAGCATTCCGGTCCGGTCGGAGGCATCGAACGCAGCGGAGACCTCGTCGGGGTCACGCGACAGCGGTTTCTCGCAGAGCACGTGCTTGCCGGCTTCCATCGCCTTGATCGACCACTCGCAGTGCAGCGTGTTCGGCAGTGAGATGTAGACCGCCTCGATCTCGGCGTCCGCGAGCAGGGCGTCGTAGCTGCCGTATGCGCGTGGGATCTCCCACTCGCGCGCATACGCGTCGGCCTTCGACTGCTCGCGACTGGCGACGGCGACGAGGTCGACCTTGTCGGACGCGCGGGCGCCGGGGATCACCTTGCGGTTGATGTCGGCGGTCGAGACGATGCCCCACTTCACCGGTTCCATACGCGTACTATCGCGCACGTGGCAGCGTCTGATGAATCTGGGATCGGCATCGGGATGCTCGGCTACGCGTTCATGGGCAAAGCCCACTCGAACGCGTTCCACAAGATCGCGTACATGACGTGGCCGCCGCCCCTCGAGCCGAAGCTCGTGGGCATCGCCGGCCGCAACGCGGAGGCCGTGCAGGAGGCGGCGACGCGCTACGGCTACGAGTACGCGACCGACGACTGGCGCAACCTCGTTGCGGACGAACGGATCGGCCTGTTCGACAACGGCGGCCCGAACTCGCTGCACGCGGAGCCGACGATCGCGGCGGCGAACGCCGGCAAGCACGTCGTCTGCGAGAAGCCTCTCGGCCGCGGCGCCGACGAGAGCTTCGAGATCTGGAGGCAGGTCGCGGCGACGGGCGTCAAGCACATGTGCGCGTTCAACTATCGCTTCGTGCCCGCGGTGCGGCTCGCGCGCGAGTTGATCGAGGCCGGCGAGCTCGGCGAGATCCGCCACTTCCGCGTCCGGTACCTCCAGGATTGGGGTGACGACCCCGCGCTCGACACGTGGCGCTTCCATGCGGACGAGGCGGGGTCCGGGGCGATCGGCGACCTGATGACCCATGCCGTCGACGTCGCACGCTTTCTCAACGGCGAGGTGGCGACGGTGAGCGGCTTCGCGAAGACGTTCATCCCGGGCCGCGAGGTGGATGACGCAGCCGAAGCAGCCGTCGAGTTCGAGAACGGATCGGTCGGCACGCTCGAGGCCACGCGGTTCGCGCACGGCCGGCGGAACGCGCTGCAGTGGGAGATCAACGGGACGAAGGGCGCGCTCGCGTTCGACATGGAGCGCTTCGCGGATCTACAGGTGTTCAAGCAAGGCGGCCGCGTGCGCGGGTTCACCACCGTACAGGTGAGCGAAGCCGACCATCCGTTCGCGCAACACTGGTGGCCGCCCGGCCACGTGGTCGGCTGGGGCGACACGTTCGTGCACGAGCTGCACCACATGCTGGACGCGATCGCGAACGACACCGACGTCGCGCCGTACGGTGCCACGTTCGAGGACGGCTACCGGTGTGCGGAGGTGTGTGACGCGATCGTGCGCGGCGGACGACAGGAGCTGCGCTACCGCACCGTCTAATACGGTTGGCCGGTGACGAGATACGCGATTCCGAAGGCGAGGCCGATCTCGGCCGCGATCAGCCCGGCGAGGATCCCGAGCGCGAGCACGATCGTCTGCCAGAGCGCGCGCTCGTGAGTAGCGGTCGTCGCACGCGCGGCCGAGAGCGCAGCCGCCTCCGGCACGGCGTGCGCGCCGGCCGGCGTCGCCACGAGATGCTCGTCGGTCGCCGTCCAGGTGGCCGCGATCGTCCCGTCGGCGCTCGCGAGGCGCGGCTGCTCGAGCGCGAGCGGCTCGACGTCGGCGTCCACGAACACCTCCTGTGCGTCCGCGTCGACCGCCCGGACCGCTTCGGCGAGGAGCAGGGCGCGCCGGCCGTCCGTCGTCCGCACCGCTACGGCCGCCGGATGGTTCTCACTGTCGAGCCAGGTCTCCTCGACCCAGCCCAGGCAGCCGTCGGGCGATTCGACCGTGAACCCGTCACAGCTGTGCAGTTGGGCGACAGTCGTCATGCCGTCGTCCTTCCCCGTTTCTCGGGCGGCGAATCAGGGTGACGGTCAAGCTGACGAGCGGCGATCGCGTCCTCTTCCCCGAGGACGGGATCACGAAGGGCGACCTGTTCGACTACTACGGCCAGATCGCTCCGGCGATCCTGCCGCACCTGCGCGACCGCCCGTTCACCTTCAAGCGCTATCCGCACGGCATCACGGAGGACGTGTACTTCCAGAAGCAGATCCCGAAGGGCGCACCCTCGTGGGCGCAGACGCGAGAGTTCACGACGCATCCGCGCGGCGGCGGCAGCCGGCAGGTCGACTTCCTGCTCGTCAACTCTCGCGACGCGCTGCTCTGGACGGTGCAGATGAACTGCATCGACATGAACGCGTGGTACTCGCGCGCCGACAAGCCGCACAGACCCGATTACGTCGTGTTCGATCTCGATCCGCCCGACGAGCCGGAGGGCTTCGCCCAGGCGATCGAAGTCGCGCACCTGATCCGCGAGCTGCTCGACGAGCTCGAGCTGCCCGGCTACGTGAAGACGAGCGGGGCCGACGGCATCCACGTTCTCGCGCCGATCACTCGTCGGTCGAGCTACGACGAGACGTACGCGTTCGCGGAGGCGGCCGCGCGCCTGCTCGAGGCTCGTCATCCGGGGCTCGTGACGACGGAATGGCTGAAGAAGAAGCGGAGCGGCGTGCTCGTCGATCACCGCCAGAACGGAGCCGGCAAGACGATCGCCAGCGTCTATTCGGTGCGCCCCAAGCCGGGCGCTCCGGTCTCGACGCCGCTCCGCTGGGAAGAGCTGACCGCAGACGTCCGGCCCCGCGACTTCACGATGCAGGCGGCGCTCGAGCGGGTCGCGCGATCCGGCGACCTCTTTGCGCCCGTGCTGAACGAAGCACGGCCGCTCGCGGCCGCCGTGAAGAACCTCCGTCGTTACGCTTCCTGACGTGGAGCCCAGCCGCGACGCGATTCTGGCCGCCCTCGCAGGGGTGATCGACCCGGAGCTCCAGCGGCCGGTCACCGAGCTCGACATGGTTCGGGACATCGAGGTCGCCGACGGGGTCGTCTCCCTGACGATCGTGCTGACGATCGCCGGTTGCCCGCTTCGCGACTCCTTCGAGCGCCAGGTCGCCGATGCGCTCGCCCCGGTCGAGGGCGTCAAAGGCGTTCGACTGAACTTCGGCGTCATGACTCCCGACGAGCGCCAGGCCCTGACGACGAAGCTGCGCGGCGGCGTCGAGCGCGACGACGTCGTCAAGCTTCCGAGCGGCTGCCGCGTCATCGCCGTCGCTTCCGGCAAGGGCGGGGTCGGCAAGTCGTCGCTGACCGCCAACCTCGCGGTCGCGTTCGCACAGCTCGGTCGCCGGGTCGGGATCCTCGACGCCGACATCTACGGCCACTCGATCCCGCACATCCTCGACATCCACCAGCGGCCGGTCGCCGTCGACCAGATGATCGTCCCGCCGGTGAAGGACGGCCTGAAGTTGATGTCGATCGGCTTCTTCCTCGACGACAACGAGCCGGTGATGTGGCGGGGCCCGATGCTGCATCGCGCGCTCGAGCAGTTCCTGACGGATGTGCACTGGGGCGAGCTCGACGTGCTCGTCGTCGACATGCCGCCCGGCACCGGCGACATCTCGATCTCACTCGGACAGCTCCTGCCGCGCGCCGAGGTCGTCGTCGTGACGACGCCGCAGAAGCTGGCGCAAGACGTCGCATCCCGCGCAGCGTCGATGGCGCGCAAGACGAACATGCGCCTGCTCGGTGTGATCGAGAACATGAGCGGCGACGTCTTCGGCACCGGCGGCGGTGCGGAGCTCGCTGCGCAGTTGGACGTCCCGCTTCTCGGGACCGTCCCGCTCGATCCGCTCCTACGCGAGCAAGGCGATCTCGGTGCGCCGCTCGTCGCCGTGCATCCGAATGCGCCGACTGCGCAAGCGATCGTCGAGATCGCCGAGTCGATCGATGCGCGGCGCGAGCCGGGGTCGATCGTCAAGGCGCTTCCGCTTGTCTCCTAACGAGGAGACGATCGACGAAGTCTTCCGGCTCGCGCGGCGCGCCGACCATCAGAAGCTGCGCCTGCGGCTGCACGACGACGCGACGTGGCGGCCCGCTCCGACCGCGAAGTGGAAGGACTGCGAGACGGCCGACGAGGTCGTGCGCACCCTGCTGTGGCGCGCCGAGGCGAATCGGCTGCGTCCGGGGCAGATGATCGACGTCGGCGACCGGGTGCTCGTGGAGCTGCGCGGCAAGCGGCTCGACCGGCTCGGTGCGAAGGGGTTCGTGCCGCGCCTGTTCCAGATCTTCGTCGTGCGCGACGGGAAAGTTGCCAGCATCCAGGACTACGGCCGCCGCAAAGAGGCGTATGGCGCAGCCGGTCTCAGCGCTTGAGCGCAGCGGCGTTCTTCGATCTCGACCGCACGTTGCTCCGCCGCTCGTCGGCGCTTGCGCTTGCGCCGGCCTTCCGGCGCCACGGCATCATCACGCGCCGGATGATGGTCGAAGCAGCTGCGTGGCAGTTTCTCTTCATGTTGCGCGGCGCGTCGCACACAGCGGTGCGTCGCGCGGCCGAGGATGGGCTCATCCTCTTGCGGGGTCACACGCCGGACGAGATGCGCGAGCTCGTCGCCGAGTCGATGGAAACCGTCCTGCGCCCGCTCGTCTACGCGCAGTCCCTCGACCTCGTCGAGCGGCACCGCGAGCGCGGCGAGCCGGTGTACATCGTCAGCGCGGCCCTGCAGGAGATCGTGCAGGCGATCGCCGACGACCTCGGCTTCGACGGCGCGCTCGGGACGGTCTGCGAGGTCGTCGACGGCACGTACACGGGCACTGCCATCCGCGCGCTGCACGCACAGGCGAAGGCCGACTGCATCCGCGCTCTCGACCACGACCTCAACGCGTCGACTGCCTACAGCGACAGCCACACCGACGTGCCCTTCCTCGAAGCGGTCGGTCACCCGGTCGCCGTCAATCCGGACCGCAAGTTGCGGAAGATCGCGGCCGAGCGCGGCTGGCCGGTCGAGGAGTTTCGGCGTGCACCGTGAGGACGGCCTCGTCCGCCTGAGAGCGCTCGGCTTCCGCGACGCCGATGCCGAGCTCCTCTGGCAGCACTTCGACGATGCGGAACGACGCGGCAAGCCGTCGCACGGTCACGCGCGCATCGACTGGCTCGCGACCCAGTCCTTCGATGCGCAGGCACGTCCGAAGCAGATCGACGACGGCCGCTGGGACGGCAACGGCGCTGTCGGCTATCTCGTGCTCGCCCGCGTCTGCCATGCGCTGATCGCGTCGCCTCCGCGGGACGCGCGGCTCGTCGTCTGCGAGCGGACGTTTCCGACGGGGATGCTCGGGCACCACGTGCGACGGCTCGCCGAGGCCGGCCTCATCGGTGTGCTGACGGCGACGTCGCCGCCGCGCCTCGGCCCGCCCGGCGGGCCGAAGGTCGCAGGCACGAACCCGCTCGCCGTCGGCATTCCCTCGTCGGACGGCGAGCCGGTCGTCGTCGACGTCTCGATGGGCGCGGTGACTTGGGGCGACGTCGTCGCCGGCCTTGCGAGCGAAGACGAGCTCGTGCCGTTCGGCGGCGAGCAGTGGCACAAGGCGCTCGCGCTCGCGCTCGGCCTGCAGTTGCTCGTCGACTCGCTCGTCACGCAGCCGGGGCACGGCGCGGTGCTGCTCGTCGCTCGGCCTCACGCCGATCCTGTCGCAGCACTGCGCGCGACGGGAATCCGGCTACCGGGCGCGCGTCAGCGGAAGAACGTGCCGAAGTAGTAGCCCTTCTGGCTCATCCTCACGATGGCGAGACTGGCTTTGTAGTTCGCAAGTCCGTTGTAGAGCGTGCTCGATGCCTGTGCGGCCTCGCCGGTCGTCCCGTGGAGGAGCGCGTCTCGCCACGCGCCTGCATTCTTGGCGGAGGCGCGATACGACGCGACGAGCGTCCTGAAGTCGGCCCTGATGGCCCGCGGCGGTGTCAGCGCGGCCAGACGATCGGCGACGCGTTGATAGATCGCCTGCAGTTGCGCGGCCATCTCGGCGCTGTCGGCGGTGGAAGGCGCGGTCCCGGCGGGCATCGCCAGGAGCGCCTTTTGGGCCTGCGTTCCGATCGCGCGCACGTGCGCGCTGAAGACGGCCTTCGGTGACGTCTTCGCGGTCGCGGCAGACACGCCCACGAGAAGCACTGCGGCGACCATAACGCCGACCGAGACCCTGCGACGCAACCCCACGGGGCCAGTCTAGCCGCCGTTTTCGCTAGTCGGGCAGCAGCTCCAGCTCGGCGAACGCGTCCCGATGGCGCTGCGAGCAGCGTGCGAGCTCCGCGCGGGCGCGCTCCTCGTTGCCCGCGAGCGCCTCGACGCGCGCGAGGTGGTAGTGCAGTGCCGAGTGGTCGAGCTCGCGCAGCCCCTCCTCGAGGATGCTTCGCGCTGTGTCGTAGTCGTGCGCCTCGATCGCCGGCAGCGCCGGGAAGAAGTACTCCCACGGCGAGATCTCGTGCTTGCCGGGGACGCCGCCGATTGCGAGCACGGTCGTGCCGCGCTCGTTCGCGACCGCGTGACGCTTCTGCTTCGGGTCGTCGAGATAGACGAGGGTGCCCGCAGGCGCGTCGACCTCTTCGCCGTCGACGGTGAACGTCGCGTGACCTGCGACGACCGCGTAGATCTCCTCGTGCCCGAGAGCCGTCTCGTCGTGCTCCTCGACGACCTCGTCCCCGATCTCGGCCGCGGCGTACGCGTTGATGCCGAACGCGGTGACGCCGAGCGTCTTGCGAATCGGCTTCCAGACGAGCGTCCCGAAGACCGGGATGCCCTCGACGTCATCGAGGTGCAGCGTCTTCACGCAACGCCTCGAGGACGACGGGATCGATCCGCGGCTCCTCGCGGACGCGATCCTCGAGATTCGCGACGCCGGCCCACTCGCGCAGCGTCGAGTGGCCCGTGCGTGCGATGAGCGCCTGCACCTCGGCGCCGAGCTCGCCGTTCAGCGGCAGCCAGTCCTCGTCCGGCGTGACGCCGAACAGCCGGTCGTGGAGGACGTACAGCCGCGCGAGCTCGTCGATCGGCCGCTCGTGGTCGTCGACGCGCAGGTCGCAGGCGAGATCGGACATTCCCGCGTAGCCGCCTCGCTCCTGCACGATCAGCAGCGCTGCGGATTGCTGCCCGCGCTTGTCGCCGCCGGCGCTCTGCGCCGCCTGCAGGCACTCGAGCAGCCGCCGCGCGAGCGTGCCGCTCGTCGAGACGAAGGTCTCCGCGAGCGCGTCGACCGTCTCGCGCGAGACGAGGATGTTCCCCTGGGCTGCGTAGTTCTCGCCGGTGCGGTGTCCCGCCCAGTCCATGCAGCCCGGCCCGGTGTACGAGGCCGAGCCGCCGTCTCGGTCGACGACGCCGAGCTGGCGCTCGTTCCGTCCGGCGTCCGCCCTGACGAGCCGTTCGACGACCTCGGCAGCGTCGCTCCCTCCGCGCAGGAGCGCGAGCCCATCGGGCCCGTATTGCGGATTGGCGTAGGCCTGCGTCGCAAGTGCGCCGGCGTTCGCCTCCGCCCACGGGACGACGGAGCCGACCGCGAGGAACTTGGACTGCACTGCGACGCCCCATTGCGACGCATCGGGGTCGCGCGCGACGATCGAGTACGTCATCCGTAGGTGAGCTCGGTGAGATCGAGCGAGAGCAGGTCGGCGCGATCGGCCGGGACGAGCACGCACGCGACTTCCGGCCGCGCGAGCGCCGCCTTGATCGCGTCGGGCGACGTCGCTCGCACAACGACCGGCCGTCCGGCGTCGAACGCCGCTCGGAGCTGCGCGTCGTCTGCGACGTCGTCGGCCACGAGGGCGTCGTCGATGTCGATCGTCCCTTCCGCTGCGAGCTCGGGCACGCGGCGTCCGGTCGCGCCGAACCAGCGTTCCCTCAAATCGTCACCGACTCGCCCGGCGCGATCTTCTCCACCTTCACGTCGCCGCCGACCTTCTCCGCCAGCGCATCCGGGGTTCCGGTCAGCACGGGGAACGTGCCGTAGTGACACGGGACGACGCGCTTGACGCCGAGCAGCTCGACCGCGAGCGCGGCCTCCTCGGGGCCCATCGTGTAGTTGTCGCCGATCGGCAGCACCGCGACATCGGGCTTGTAGAGCCGCGCGATGACGGTTCCCATGTCTCCGAAGACGTTCGTGTCGCCGGCGAAGTAGACGCTCTTGCCCTCCGCGCGGACGACGATCCCGCAGGGCTCGCCCATGTACTCGAGGTCGTTGTTCGACGAAGAGTGGTTCGCGTCGGTGAGCGTGAAGCGGACGCCGTCGAGGTCGACGGTGCCGCCCTTGTTCGGGTCTCTGACGTTCTCGAGCTTGTGCTTGCCCTGCAGCCAGTCTGCGAGCTCTACGGGTGCGATCACGGTGCAGCCGTGCTGCTTCGACAGGTCGACCGTGTCGCCGAGATGGTCGCCGTGCGCGTGCGTGATCGCGATGACGTCGACACGCTCCGGCGTCTGTTCGTTCTCCGGGCACTTCGGGTTCCCGTTCAGGAACGGGTCGATGTAGATGCGCTTACCGCCCGCATCGAGGCGAAACGATGAGTGACCGAGCCAGGTGAGTTCCATGGCGCCGAATCTATCGACGGAGGACCGTCCGACGCTCCGGCGAACCTTTTACGCGGATGGGCTCGCGGCTGCTTCCGCTGTCCCTGGTGCTCGGTGCGACGCTCGCCGACACCGTCGGCCTCCACCGCGTCGCCCTCTGGCTCGTTCTCCTCGCGATTCCGTGCGCAGCTGCAGCGGCCTTCCTGGCCGTCAGCGACCTGCTCGACGGCCGGCGCGCCTGGACACGCGCCGTCACGACGAGCGGCTCCCTCGTCCTGCTGCTCGTCGCGTCCGCGGTGCGGCACGGCGCCGCCGTCGGCCACGCGGTGCCGGCCCTTGCTCTCTCTGCGGCGATCGCCGCAGCCGTCCTCTACCTCCTGCCGGCGATCTTCTGGGTGCTGCAGCCGGTGTCTCTGCGCCCGGCGCAGCCCGTCAGCTAGCCGAACAGCTGATCTCACCGGCCCGGATCGACGGGATCGGCCGGTTCGCCTCGAGCGCCTGGAAGCACTGTTGGCAGTGCGTGCCGATCGCGGACATCGCGAGGTCGGTCAGCCGGTTCCGCTTGAGGTTGGAGATCGGGGCGAGCTGAACGTCGTTGAGGAACCTGTCGGTGGCGGCGTTGATCGCGTGGTTGCCGAGCAGCTTGTCCTTCACCGGCAGCTTGTAGGCCGCCTGGAGGGCCGCGATGTCGCGGTGGATCTTCGCGAGGGCGGCGGCCTGGTTCTTGCATGCTCTCGCTTTCGCGGCCGACTGGGTCGTGCTCGCCTTCGTGGTGGTCGGCGGCGAGGGGGTGCTGCTGTGCGCGCCGCAGGCGGCGACGGTCAGCGTCAGGAGGAGGGCGAGGACGGCGGCCCGGAGCACGACACCACCGTACCAAGGACGGCGGTTGCATGCTCCAGTACCGGCGCGCCGTGCGAGACGAGCACCTGCTCGACGGGCAGCCCGAGCAGCGGCTGCAGCGACGCGCACAGGTCCGCGTGCGTCTTCGAGCCGAGCCAGCGCTCGGGGCAGAGGCGAAGCGGGTCGTCGGTCGGCCTCGGTTTCGCGCCGGCGCCGAGCAGGACGTCGCCGACGACGAGCGCCCGCTCGTCGGGCACCCAGTAGACGACCTCTCCGTTCCGCGCCGTCTGGAACGCCTCGATCCCGCCCGGCAGACCTCCGTCCTCGACGTGGTCGGTGACGCGCACTCCCCGGTTCCCGAGCGGCCGCGCGGACTGCCGCGTCGACCAGACGTGTGCCGCGGCGACGTCGCGCGCGCTCCGGTCGTGCCAGTAGACGGTCAGCAGCACGTGCTTGGGCTCCGGCCAGATCGGCCGGCGGATCGAGCGGGTCGATGAAGACGAGCCCGTCGGCGGTCTCGAGGGCGACGCAGCCGACTTCCTCCTCCCAGTGGTCGTGGTACGACGTCCAGCGTCTCATTCAGAAGGGCAGCGCGCCGGTCGCGTGCTTCGCGAGGTCGATCAGCGGCTGCACCGCGAAGAGGGAGCCGGTGGCGACGACGAGCGAGATCCCGACCGCGGCGTGCAGCAACGGCTCCCGGGGCGGCGAGCCGCCGGCGACCGCGACGCGAAGCTCGTCGCGCATGTACATCGCGCGCACGATCGCGAGGTAGTACCAGAGCGAGACGAGCGTCGCGAGCACGCCGACGACGACGAGCCACGCCCAGCC
>JAICWC010000109.1 GCA_025934995.1 Thermoleophilia bacterium
CGGCCGGTGATCGGCTCGAAGTCGTGGATCGAGAACGTCCACGGATAGAGGTAGCCGTCCCAGCCGACGACGTCGAACGGGTGGTAGTCGAGCACGTAGGTCTGGTAGCCGCCGCGCACGCGCACCTTGACCGGGAACTCGCCCTGCTCGCGACACGTCTTCAGCTCGGTGGGCGGATGGATGTCGCGGTGGTAGTACGGCGCCCCTTCGAGGATCTGTCCGTACTGGTTGCGGTAGCGGCGCGGGATCTCGATCAGCCCGGGAGTCTCGAACACGAGATAGCGTTGCGCGCCCTCGGGCTGGAAGCGGTACGTCGTGCCGCGCGGAATGACGACGTAGTCCCCCTCCTTGTACGGCACGTCGCCGAAGATCGTCTCGAGGACACCGCTGCCCTCGTGCACGAAGATCACCTCGTCGCCCTCGCCGTTGCGGAAGAAGTACTCCATCGAGCCCTCCGGACGGCAGAGCGAGATCTCGACGTCGTCGTTCCACATCAACAGCCTGCGCCCGCTGATCTCGTCGCGGCCTGCATCGACCTCTTTCGTGTTGAAGAGGCGGTGCGCGTGCTGATCCGGGACCCACTCCTTGCGCTCGATCGGCTCGAAGCCGTCGAGCTTCATGACGCGGCACGGCGACTGCAGGTGGTACAGGATCGACTCGTTGCCGGTGAACCCTTCGAGCCCCATCACCTCCTCGACGAGGAGGGTTCCGTTCTCGCGGAACTGGATGTGGCGCTTGCGCGGAACGTCGCCGAGGCGCTGGTAGAACGGCACGGCGAAAGCCTAACCGAGCGCCAGATCGGCGAGCCGCCGCCCGATCGCGGGCGCGAACTTGAAGCCGTGGCCGGAGCACGGCGAGCCGATGACGACGCGGCCGCGGCGCTCGAGGACGAACGACTCGTCAGCGGTCGACGTGTAGATGCACGACTGCGCGCCGACCGGCTCGGGATTTGCGTTCGGGAAGTGCGCAGCCGTCCACTCGGCGATCTGCGCGACGATCTCGTCGTTCGGCCCTTCCTCCTCGTCGGGATCGGTTTCGTGCCCGGCGAAATGCGCGCCGACCTTCAGCCCGTGCACCGGATCGTGCAACGCGTACATCGCGTGCCGACTGCGCTCGTTCAGCTCGACGACCGACGGGAGCGGCGGACCGTCGTGCTCGAAGTACGCCACCGTCTCGCGCGTCGGGCGCACCGGCACGTCGGGGAAGAACTTCGTTATCCAGCCGCCCACCGTGAGGACGACGACGTCGGCGTCGAGCTCGTCCGGCGACTCGACGCGGACGCCGGTCTGCACCTCGACGCCGCGAAGGAACTCCCGCCGCGCGCGGTCGGCGTGCACGACGCCCGCCTCGGGCTGCCAGAGCGCGGCCCAGCCGTCGGGCACCCGCACGCGTTCGTCGGCGATCTCGTACGTCCATTCGGCGCCACGGGAGTCGAGCGCCGGCGCGGAGAGCAGCTCGCGCCGCGGCGCGAGCTCGACCAGCCCATAGCGTGACAGCACGTCGCCGCCGAGCTCGCGCCAGCCGTCGAGCGCCTCCTCCATCAGCCGCACCCAGTGCTCGTCCGGGTACGCCAGCCGGTAGATGCGCGTGCTCCCGTGGCTCGAGCCCCGCGCATGATCGACGTCGTCGAACTGCTCGTAGACGGTGACCTCGGCCCCTCGATCGCGCAGTGCCCAGGCGGCCGCGCTGCCCATCACCCCCGCACCCACGACCGCGACCTTCACGTTTGCATCCTATGGAGAGCCTGGTCGCACGCCTTACGTCGCTCGTCGACGAGCTGGGCGCACCGGCGCGCATCGAGCAGCCTGTGCCGACCCGTGTCGACATCCTCATGACGCTTCCCGGCGCAGAAGAGACCGAGCGCCTGCGTCACGTCTCCGGCGACACGTATCGGGTCTCGCTCGCGCACGAGGACGAGATCGACGGCGAGCTCACGGCCTGGCTACGACAGAGCTCCGCAGCGTCCCGATAGGGTCGAAGCCGACCTCGACGACGTCGCCGGCGCCGAACCGCCCGAGCGGCTCGCCACCGGCAGCGAGGATGTCGCCGGGATAGAGGCGCGTGTTCTGCGCCACGAGCGCGACGAGCGGATCCCAGTCGCCGGCTGTCTCGAGCTCGTCGGGCGTGACGACGACGGGGCCGAGGGAGATCGCAAAGTCGCGCGCTTTCGCTCCGCGCAGCTGGGGCGCTTGCCACTCGTTCAGCAGCGTGAAGCCGCCGATCTCGAGACCGGCCGACATCACGGCGGCGAGCCGCAGCCGGCCTTCGATCGCCTCGACGCCCTCCGGGAGCACGACTGGGTCGTACGGGCCGTGCACCGCCGCCGGGTTCGCGAACGCGAAGTCGCCTTCGTTGTCGAAGATGCGGATCGCCGGCGGATGGAGGACCGGCGCACGGAGCACCACCTCGTCCAGCCGATAGCGCGCGTGCTCTCGCGCATTGCCGCCGCCGGTGAAGTACGCCTGCAGGGTCTGCGCGGCGAGCTGGATGACCTCGTCCCCGACGATCCGGCCCGGCCAGCCGCGCTCGAGCTCCTGCTCGGCCGGCGAGAACATGCAGAGCCTCACTCTGTCCGCCTCACGTGGCGCGGCTCCGTGTGCACGACGACCTCGGCGATCTCCGGCAGCTCGCGGCGCAGCGTCTCCTCGATGCGGCTCGCAGTCGCGTGTGCCTCGGCGAGCGCGGTCTGGGAATCGAGCGCGAGCGTCAGGTGCGCGACGATCCCTTCGTCGGTGTGCAGGAAGCGCAACTCGTCGGGCGGCGCCCCGGTCTCCGCCCGGACGACGCGGTTGACCGTCTCGGTGTCCCCGCTGACCTCCGCAGCCTCGGCCTCCTCGCTCAGCGGCTCGAGGTGCGTCTGCACGTTCGTCACCTCGGGCACCGCGGCGAGGATGGCGTGCTCGACCTGCGAGGCGATCTCGTGCGCCTGGTCGAGGCCCATCCCGCCGGGAAGCTTCAAGTGGAGCGACAGCTCGGTGCCGGACGCGAGCGCCACCACCGTCACGTTGTGCACCTCGCGCACACGCGGGACGCCGAGCGCCGCGGCATGCGCGCGTTCGCGCACGTCGGCGTCGGATGCCACCGGCTCGACGTGGACGACGACATCCGCCTCGGGCAGGGCCGACTCGAGCGCGCGCTCGACCGCATCGGCGGCGGCGTGACCCTGTCCGACCGCAGCGTCGTACGAGACGCCGATGACGACGTCCGCGAACACCCGCCCAGCGGCCTGCCGCATGCGCAGCCGCCGCAGCTCGACCGCCGGCACGATCCCGGCGATCGCGCCCCGCGCGGCGGCCTCCGCGTCGGCGGGCACGCGGTCCATCAGCACGTCGACGTTTCCGCGCATCAGTCGGGCCGCCGCCGCGGTGACGATGCAGGCGACGAAGAGGGCCGCGATCGAGTCCGCCTTCGGATAGCCGGCGCGCACGAGCAGTAGGCCCACGAGCACGGCCGTCGAGCCGCCGAAGTCGCTTGCGAAGTGCAGCGCGTTCGACGACAGCGCCGCGGAGTGGTACCGGCGCGCGGCGCGCCAGGAGGCGAAGGTCCGGCCGACGTCGATCGCGATCACGACGCCGATCACGGCGAGGGCGTACCACCGCGCGTCGACGTGGGCATGCGTGTGGCCGGCGAGACGCAGGATGGCCCGCCAGGCGATGAGCAGGCTGGCGAGCACGAGGATGCTCGCCTCCCCGAGCGCCGAGAGGTGCTCCGCCTTCCCGTGCCCGTACTGGTGGCCGAGGTCGGCCGGGCGCGCGGCGACGCCGACCGCGAAGAACGTCAGCAGGGCAGCGATGAGATCGGTCCCTGAGTGAGCGGCCTCGGACAGGAGACCGAGGCTGTGCGTCGCCAGGCCGGTGCCGAGCTTGAGCCCGATCAGCGCGGCGGCGGCAACGACCGAGAGGAGCGCGGTGCGGCGCTGGGGCGTCACCTGCAGAGCGTATTTGTTGTCTCAGCCGACGCTCTCGAGCGGCCAGATGACGACGTCCTGGCGGCGCGAGAAGTGCAGCAGCGGCTCACCCCGCAGCTCGAGCGGCGATATCGATGCGAGCTCGATCTCCGCCTCCGCCGGTTGCAGCGGCCAGAGCTCGTGGTGGATCTCCGCCCGTGCAAGCCTGTCACGCTCGTCCGTCGTGTACAGGCAGTACCGCTCGGCGAGGAACCACTCCAGGGAGCCCGGCTCCGCCTCGGAGACGGAGCCGTTCGGGCGGTAGCGGCCGCTGAACACACGACCTGCCTCGTCGACGCGTGAGCATTCGTAGTCCGTCCATTCGCCGCGCTTGCCCGCCGACATGCGCGCGTGGAAGTACGGCAGCTTGTACGTCCGCCGCGCGACCTCGACGGCGACGCGGCTCGACGCGTCGAGACTGAAGAACCAGATGCCGGGCTTCTCCTCCGCGCGCACATACGTGCGGACGTTGAGCTCGAGGAAGCTCGACACGTACGGGATCGGGAGCATGCCGCGGCCGCGCAGGCCGGTCAGGCGGAACGGCGTGATCCCGAGCCACGCGGAGCCGTCGTGCACGTCCACCTCGAGCCCCTCGGGGACGTGCTCCCGCACCTCCTCGACCGGCACCCGCCAGTGCGCGAAGAGGAGGTCTTCCCATGTCTGCCCCATGATCCAGCCCCGCGCCGGCAGCGGCCAGGGGCGGTGGCCGAGATGTTCGAGTGAGCGGTTCTGTCGGATCGCGGAGTCGAGCACGGGCTCTAGAGGTTGCCTCTGAGCGCCTGTTCCCTTTCGATCGCTTCGAACAACGCCTTGAAGTTGCCCTCGCCGAAGGTCGTCGCGCCGTGGCGTTCGATCACCTCGAAGAACACGGTCGGACGGTCCTGCGCCGTCTTCGTGAAGATCTGCAGCAGATAGCCGTCCTCGTCGCGGTCGACGAGGATCTTGTGCCTCTGGAGGACGGCGTAGTCCTCCTCGATCTCGCCGACGCGGACCTGCGCGTCCTCGTAATACGTGTCGGGGGTGTCGAGGAAGACGAAGCCGCGCGCCTTCATCGCCTCGACACTGCCGACGATGTCGCTCGAGGCGAGGGCGATGTGCTGCGCGCCCGGGCCCTCGTAGAACTCGAGGTACTCGTCGATCTGGCTCTTGCGCTTCCCCTCGGCCGGCTCGTTGATCGGAAACTTGATCTTCCCGCCGCCGTCCGACATCACCTTCGACATGAGCGCCGAGTACTCGGTCTGGATCTGGTCGTCGCCGAAGTGGATGATGTTCGTCATCCCGAACACGCGCTCGTAGAAATCGACCCACTCGTTCATCCGGCCCAGCTCCACGTTGCCGACGACATGGTCGACGTTCAGCAGGCCGACACCGCCCCGCCTGTTCCCGTTCGACGACACCGACACGTAGCCGGGCTTGTAGGGGCCCGCGTAGTCGGCGCGGTTCACGAACGTGTGAATCGTGTCGCCGTACGTCGCGATCGCAGACGTCTCGATCGACCCGAACTCGTCCTCGACGCGCTGTGGCTCTGCCACACCGCGCGCCCCGCGCTTCGTCGCCTGCTCGTAGGCCTCGGCTGCATCGGGAACCGTGAGCGCGATGTCGCGCACGCCGTCGCCGTGCCGGGCAACGTGGCGCGTGATCTCGTGGTCCGAGCGGACGGCCGACGTGACCACGAACCGGATGTCGCCCTGTTCGAGCACGTACGACGCACGGTCGCGAACGCCCGTCTCGGGCCCGGCATACGCCGTGCGCGTGAAGCCCATCGCGTGCTCGTAGAAGTACGCCGCCTGCTTCGCATTGCCGACCCAGAGCTCGATCGAGTCCCAGCCGAGAAGCGGCATGAAGTCGTCAGTCATGTTGTTCAGTCTAGAGGCGTCTCTTCCGAGACGGGTCGGCGCCAGATCCGCTCCAGCGCGATCCCGGCGAAGATCAGGACGCCGCCCGCGATCTCCATCGTGTGCAGCGACTCGCCGAGCAGGATCAGCGCGAAGAAGACGGAGAAGAACGGCTGCAGGTTGCCGAAGAGCGCCGCCCGCGAGGCGCCGACGCGGTCGATCGCCGTGAACCAGAGGATGTTCGTCAGGAAGAGCGGTCCGAGCACCGCGTAGACGAACGCGATCCAGACGAGTGGACCGAAATGGAAGGTCTGCTCGCCGACCTGGTGTGCACCCACGACCGCAAGCGGGATCCAACCGATCGTCAGCACGAGCGAGCTGATGCGAAACGGCGAATACCTGCGCATCAGCGGCGCGATCGACGTCGAGTAGCACGCCCACGTGAACGCCGTCACGACCGCGAGCAGCGTGCCGGTGAGGCTCCCGGAGACGCTGTCGCCCGAGGCGAGCGCGATGAGCGCCACACCGGCGAACGTGACCCCTGCGCCGACCCAGAACGTCGGCTGCAGCTGCTCGAGCCGGAGCGTGACCGCGATCAGTCCCATGAAGACCGGGGTCGCCCCCAGCAGCAGCGCCACCGTCGACGCGGTCGCGAGCTTGACGCCGTAGACGAAGCAGACCTGGTTCGCGAAGAGGAAGAGGCCGGCGAGGCCGACGAGCCAGAAGTCGCTGCGCGCGACGCGGAACGAACGCTCCCGCCACCACGTGTAGATCCAGAAGACGAGAATCGCGCCGGCGTAGCGGATCGTCCCGTACGAGAGCGGCCGCCACGCGTGCTCGAACATGAACTTCGTGACGGTGACGTTGAGCGCCCAGAGCAGCACCGTCCCGAGCAACATGGCATCGACGGGAGAGGCTCTACGCACGGATTTCGACGCTACCGATTACGCTAACGGGCATGCCGGAACCGACTGTCGCCGACGTCGACGCACTCGTCGGCCCCGCCACGCCGCAGTTCGCCTACCAGCTGCGCGCCCGCGTCCACGAGCTCGTCCTCGACCTTCCCGACGGCCATCCGGTGCGCCGGTACGCCGAGGAGCAGATGGCGATGCTCGACAAGCTCGGCTACGCGTCGTCCAAGGCGCACGAGGGCGGCCGCGAGCCGCGCTCCCGGCCCGGCTGGGAGACGCTGCCGAGCTCCGCACCCGTCTCCGAGCGATGAGCCCCACCGGCGCGTCGGTCCTCGTGACCGGCGGCACTCGGGGGATCGGCCTGGCGATCGCGCAGCGGCTCGTCGCCGACGGCGCCACGAAAGCCGTGCTCGGCTACATGCGAAACGACGAGGCGGCGGAGCAGGCGCGCACTGCGATCGACGCCGAGGTCGTCCTGGTGCGCGGCGAGGTGTCGAAGCACGCTGTTGTCGAGGAGCTCGCGTCGCACGGGCCATACGGTGTCGTCGTGCACAACGCCGCCACGGGCGTGGTTCGTGCAGCGCTGGAAACGACCGACAAGCACTGGGACTGGACGATGGCTGCGAATGCGCGGGCGCTGCTGTCCCTCACGCGCGCGTGCGCGCCGACGATGCCGGACGGCGCGTCGATCGTCGCGATCTCGTCGCTCGGCTCGATGCGCGTGCTCGACAACTACGTGCTCGTCGGGACGTCGAAGGCCGCGCTCGAGTCGGTCGTGCGCTACCTCGCCGTGGAGCTCGCGCCGCGAGGGATCCGCGCCAATGCGGTATCGGGCGGCGTGGTCGAGACGGCCGCGCTCGAGCACTTTCCGAACAAGGACGAGATGCTCGCGACGGTCGAACGCACCCCGGCGGGACGACTCGTAGGTGCGGACGACATCGCCGGCGCCGTCTCGTTCCTCTGTTCCGAGGACGCGGCGATGATCCGCGGGCAGACGATCGTCGTCGACGGCGGCTTCTCCCTGCTCGCCTGATGGAGCCGACCGACCACAACCGGCGCGCGTTCGACGACCTGCACCGACGCAGGAAGGAGCCGCGCGGCGGCTTGCCTCCGATCGTCGCGGCGACGCTCGGCGACCTGACGGAGAAGCGCGTCCTGCATCTGCGCAGCGGCGGCGGCGCCGCAAGTGCAGAGCTCGCACAACAAGGGGCCGTCGTGACGGCAGTCGACCCGTCCGAGCAGACGGTCGACGCCGCGCGTGAGCAGTGGCCGTCGATCCTCTGGATCCAGGCCGACGCGCAATCGCTCCCCGCGGAGCTGCGCCGCGGGCGTTTCGACCTGATCTACTCGCCGGAGGGAACGCTGTGGGAGCTCGGCGACCTGGACGCGTGGGCGGCGGGCATCGTTGCAGCGCTGCAGGCGCACGGTGAGCTGCTGGTCTACGACACGCATCCCGTCGCGCTCTGCGTCGACGGCCTGCAGCACTGGAAGTACGACTACTTCGCCGAGGGCTTCTGGCGACTCGGCAAGATCGTCACGACGCTCGTCCGTGCGGGCTTCCGGATCGAAGCCCTCGAGGAATACCCGGGCGAGCGGCGGCTTCCCGGGACGTTCCTTCTCTATGCGCGGCGGGTATGACCGGCGCATGGGAATCCCGGTCAGCATCCTCCTCATCGCCGGCGGCGCGATTCTCGCGTTCGCCGTGACGGGCACCACCAGCGGCATCAACATCCATGCAGTCGGGTGGATCCTGATGGCCGCAGGCCTTGTCGGGCTCGTGCTCTCCATGATCCTGTGGGACAGCTGGGCCGGCGGAGGCTTCTACTCGCGCCGCCGCTCCGTCGCGTACGACGCTCCTCCCGCGACGCGTCGCCGCGTCGTGCGCGAAGACGTCGACGAGTACGAGTCCTAGGCCAAGCGGTTCAGCGCTTCAGCCAGCTCGTCGTCGCTCAGCGTGAGCGGCGGCGTGGCTTGGATCAGCGAGCCGTCTCCTGCGGGGACGACGAGGACTCCGCGCTCGAGCGCTTCGTCCGCGTTCCCGGCTCGCGCCCGGAGCAGTCCCCGCCCGCGCCAGCCGGCGCGCTCGAAGCGTTCGCCGAGCTCGTGCACGCGCGGCAGCAGGCGCGGCACCTCGTCGAGCACGACGAGCGCCGCCGAGCACGCGAGCGGATTGCCGACATGCGTGTGCGTGTACACGTCCTCCGGCCCGAGCCGCCACAGGGCCTCGAGATCTCGTCGAACGAACAATGCCGCGCTGAGCGGGATGCCGCCGCCGAGCGCCTTGCCGACGCACAGCACGTCGGCGACGTCGGCGCCGAGCAGTCGAACAGCTCGGTCGTGATCGGGGAGAAGGTGATCATGAAGGTGTACCGGCGCGTGCACCCCGGCCCCAACCCCGACGTCGAGGTCGGCACCGCCCTGGACCGGGTGGGCTTCAACCACCTGCCCTCGCCGATCGCCGTGTGGAGCCGGGGGGACTACGACCTGGCGGTGGCCCAGGAGTACCTGGCGGGCGGCACCGAGGGCTGGGCCCTGGCCCTGGCGTCGCTGCGCGACCTCTACGGCGGCGCCGAGCCCGATCCCGCCGAGGCGGGGGGCAACATGGCGTCGGAGGCGCGCCGCATCGGGGACATGACCGCCCGGCTGCACGTGGCCCTCTCCGAGGCCTTCGGGCTCCATCCGGGGGCGGCCGACGACTGGGCCCGGTCCACCGAGGAGCGGGCCGCCTCCCTGCGCCTCGGGCCCGAGGTCGGGCGCAAGGTGGCGGCCCTGGCGGCCCGGGTGCGCCGGCTGGCGCGGGCGGGGACTGCTCCGGGCGCGAG
>JAICWC010000034.1 GCA_025934995.1 Thermoleophilia bacterium
CGGGAAGCCGGGCTCGTTGAGGTCGCAGAGCACGCCCTTCTCGTACGTCTCCGCGACGTGGTCGATCGCCAGGCAGATGTGCCCGCCGGCGTTGCGGGCGGCGTAGATCCGCACGCCGTTCACGGAGCCGAGGTCCTGCATCGTGTCTCCGACCTGCATCTCCTGCAGCGCCTGGTCGAGCTGCGACTGGCCGGGGAGCACCGAGCTCGTCGGGACTGCCGTGCCCTCGTTCCCGATGCCGAGCAGGCGGTCGGCCGCGTAGGCAGCGGGGACGAGCAGCGTCGCGGCCGCGAGCACGAGCACGTAGCGGCGGCGATGGTGCCGGGCGCGCTGCGGCGCGGGCACGGGGTTCGCGGCGGCGAGCCGCGCGATCACGTCAGAGGTCATCTCGTCGCTCCCTTCGGTTGAGGTCGAAACGACGAAGCGGACTCGAGCCGCGCGGCCAGCCGAGACTTCGCGCGGTGGAAGCGCACCCGCGCAGCCACCGGCGAGCACTCGAGCACGCGCGCCGCGCTGCGCAGCGGCAGGCCTTCCCAGGCGACGAGGCGGAGGATCTCGCGATCGGCGTCGCTCAGCGCCGCGAACGCGGCCGCGAGCTGGGAATCGCCGACGGGCTCCGGCTCGTACGAGGCCTCGGGTGCTGCAACGGGAAGGTCGCGGCGCTTGCGCCGCTCGTTCGCGAGCGTCTTCCGCGCGACGCCGTACAGCCACGGCAGCGCGTTGCGGGGGACGTCGTCGATCCGGCGCAGGCAGACGACGAAGACGTCGGCGACGACGTCGTCGACCATCGCCTCCGGCGCGCGCCGGCGCACATAGGCACGCACCGCCGCGGCGTGTTCCTCGTAGATCCGCTCGAACCGCTCCATGTACTCGGTCTATGTCGCGCGGGGCGCCGCGGTTACAGGGTCGGCAGGTGGACTTCGCTGACGTCGAGCCCGAGGCTCGCGGCCAGCCGCCGCCCGTGCTCGAGCTCCTGATGGAGGCGCTCGCGGTCGCGCGACTCCATCAGCGACCCGATGAACTCGCGCGCCTTCGGCCGCCACAGCGCATGCTGCGCGAACTCCGGCAGCATCCGGTTCGCCGCGTCGATCAGCCGGCCCTTGACCTTCTTCGGGGCGTGCTCGAGGAGGATCCGCTCGTACGCCATGCCCGAGCCGTGGTGGATGCCGTCGTCGATCGCGAGCCGGTTGCAGATCTCCTCGAGGATCGTCCCGCGCGACGAGCGTGCGATCAGCCGGAAGCGCGGGATGATCAATCGCTCGAAGAACACCTGCATGAGGAAGACCTTCTCCTCGAGCGAGTCCGCTTCGAGGAACATGCGGCCGAGCCGGTCGAGATGCGGGTCGCGCTCCCCCTCTCCGCCGACCTGGCCGATCAGCTTCAGCCAGGCCTCGGTGTGCCGCGACTCGTCCTGCACCATCGTCGAGTAATAGAGCCTCGCCTCCGGGTCGGGCGCCGCGTTCAGGAGCTGCGCCGCCATCTCGCACGCGATGATGTCCGCCTGCAGTTGCTGCATGACGACGCTGCGCCAGATGTCGCGGCGCCGCGCGACGCGCTCGGGCGATCCCTTCCCCTCCGGGACCGGCGGCAGCTCGCCCCACGCCACGTCGTCCACCTTCCATTCGGCGTGCTTTGCGAGCTCGTAGAAGCGCAGCACGCCTGCGTAGCGGCTGCGATCCTCGGTCGGCTCGGCAACTGCCTCGGCGCTCACGGCCCGGGACCTTATCCTGCGCCCGTGATCGCCCTCGTCTTCAGCTACGAGGTCCGAGACCCCGCGCAGTTCGAGGCCGCGTACGGGCCGGAGGGCGAATGGGCGAGCTTTTTCGCGGGCGCGCCGGGTTACATCGGGACCGAGCTCCTGCGCGACGTCGAGATGCCCGGCCGTTACCTCGTCGTCGACCGCTGGGACTCTGCGGAGGCCTACAACGCGTTCGCCGGCGGGCACCGGGAGGAGTACATGCGCCGCGTCGACGAGTCGGCGTTCCTGTACGCCCAGGAGCTTCGCTTCGGCACGTTCGAGAACGTGTGGACTGCCGGAAACCCTGGTTCGGGGGGCTGATCGCGGGCGCCGGACGCCGATAGGGAAGGGGCCGCTGCGGCCTGGACTGGAGGTCGCCATGCCCAAAGGAGTGATCGTCGCCGCCGTTCTCATCCTCGCCGTGATGATCGCGGCCAAGGATGGGCGACTGCCGCGCAAGGCCGGTCTCACGGCGTCCTGCGTCGTCGCCCAGCAGGAGACCGACGGCGGCCAGCTCGTCGCCTGCCGGGCCGGTGCGCTCGAGGGCCGGCCCGATCTCTCGCACCGCAGCTGTGTCGCCGCCGGCGCGACGGGCACCTACGCCTACTGGCGCTGCCCGACGGCGCAGGCCGCCGGGCCCTAGCCGGCCTCGCTGCGCATTGCGAAGCAATTTCGCCGAATTACTTTGCATCTCGACAGTCGGTGCGAGATACTCGCATGCGATGCGGGTCGAGGAACGGGCCTCCGCCGAGCGCGTGCTCGCGGCGCGCGAGCGGTTCGTGCCGCGCGGAGTCGCCACGACGGACCTCGTCGTCACGCGCGCCTGGGGCGCACGCCTCTGGGACGCCGACGGCCGCGAATACATCGACTTCGCCGGCGGCATCGCCTGCCAGAACATCGGCCACGGCGCCGCGAGCGTCACGCGCGCGATCCACGAGCAGGTCGACCGCTACCTCCATCAGTGCTTCATGGTCGGGATCTACGAGCCGTACGTCGCGCTCGCCGAGCGACTGGACGAGGTCTGGCCCGGCGTCGCCGAAGGCGACGCGGTTTACCGGCCGGGCGACGGCGGCTTTGCCGCCGTCGCTTCCAGCCCCGGCAGCCGGCCGACCAAGTCGATCCTCCTGAACTCGGGCGCGGAGGCGGTCGAGAACGCGGTCAAGATCGCGCGCGCCGCCACGGGCCGCGACGCCGTCGTCGTCTTCGACCGCGCCTTCCACGGCCGCACGAACTTGACGATGGCGATGACCTCGAAGCTCGTGTACAAGCAGGGCTTCGGGCCGCTCGCGACCGACGTGCACCGTGCGCCCGCTCCGTATCCCTTCCGCGGTGTGAGCGTCGACGACGCGCTGCACGGGCTGCAGCTCCTCTTCAAGCAGGACGTCGACCCGCAGTCGGTCGCCTGCCTCGTCCTCGAGACGGTGCAGGGCGAAGGCGGCTTCATCCCGATGCCCGAAGCGTTCGTGCAGGCGCTGCGCGCGCTCTGCGACGAGCACGGCATCCTCTACGTCGCCGACGAGGTGCAGTCCGGCTGCGGCCGCACCGGCACCGTATGGGCGATCGAGCGGCTCGGCGTCGAGCCCGACCTGCTCGTCTCCGGCAAGACACTCGGCGGCGGCCTGCCGCTCGCTGCGGTCACGGGACGGGCGGATGTGATGGACGCCGTGCATCCCGGGGGCCTCGGCGGGACCTTCGGCGGCAACCCGGTTGCCTGCGCCGCCGGCCTCGCCGTGTTGGAGGAGCTGACGGCGCCCGGCTTCCGCGAGCGCGCGGAGCAGATCGCGACGCTCCTGCACGCACGCCTCGACGAGATCGCAGCGAAGCACGGCAACCTCGTCGGCGAGGTGCGCGGGCTCGGGGCGATGCTCGCGCTCGAGCTCCGCGAGCAGAGCGGCGAGGCGTCGCGTGCAGTCACGACCGCAGCACGCGAGAAGGGGCTCATCCTGCTGTCGTGCGGGCTGTATGGCAACGTCATCCGCCTGCTGCCGCCGCTCTCCGCGACGGACGAGGAGCTGGAGAAGGGGTTGTCGATCCTCGACGAGGCCCTTGGCGGCTGATCAAGCCGTCCGGCTCCGCGGCATCCGTCGCGTGTTCGGCGACGTCGTCGCGATCGAGCAGCTCGACCTCGACATCGCCGCCGGCGAGTTCTTCACGATGCTCGGCCCGTCGGGCTCCGGTAAGACGACGACGCTGCGCGTGATCGCCGGCTTCGAGCAGCCGGATGCCGGCACCGTCGAGCTCGGCGGCGTCGACGTGACGCGCGTCGCTCCGTCGGAGCGCGACGTGAACACGGTGTTCCAGGACTACGCGCTCTTCCCGCACATGACGGTGCAGGAGAACGTCGAGTACGGGCTGCGTGTGAAAGGCGTGTCGCGGCGCGAGCGGCGCGCGAAGGCGCAGGAGGTGCTCGAACGCGTCCGTCTCCCCCAGCTCGGCGGCCGCCGGCCGGTGCAGTTGTCCGGCGGGCAGCGGCAGCGCGTCGCGCTCGCGCGCGCGATCGTCAACTCGCCGTCCGTGCTGCTGCTCGACGAGCCGCTCGGCGCGCTCGACCTCAAGCTGCGCCAGGAGATGCAGGTCTTTTTGAAAGCCCTGCAGCGCGACCTGCGCATCACGTTCGTCTACGTCACGCACGACCAGGAAGAGGCGTTGACGATGAGCGACCGCATCGCTGTCTTCAACGAAGGACGGATCGAGCAGATCGGCTCGCCGGACGAGGTGTACGAGCACCCTGCGTCCGAGTTCGTCGCCGGTTTCGTCGGCGTCTCCAACATCCTCGAGCGCGGCGGCCGCACGTTCACCGTCCGCCCGGAGAAGATCGTCATGAACGGCAGTTCCGGCGAACCGGGCGTCGTGCGCGACGTCCAGTACGCCGGTTCGGTCACGCGGTACGTCGTCGAACTGGACTCAGGCGAACGGCTGGTCGTCGTCCGCCAGAACCTCGAGTCCTCGCCGGTGGAGCCTGGCGCGCACGTCAGCCTCCACTGGCGACCGGAGCACACCTACGAACTGGAGGGAAAGTGAAAAGAGGATGGGTCGTGTCTGCGGTCGTCGCCGCAGCGCTGTGCGTTCCCGCCGCCGGCATCAGCCACGGGAACGGCCTGCCGACGTCGATCGGCAAAGGCGAGGGTCAGCTCAACCTCGTCGCGTGGGAGGGCTACACGTACAAGCAATGGGTCAAGCCGTTCGAGAAGGCGACCGGCTGCACCGTGCATTCGAAGTTCGCCGGCTCGTCCGACGAGATGGTGACGCTGATGCGGCAGGGCGGCGGCTCGCAGTACGACGGCGTCTCGGCGTCGGGCGACGCTGCACTTCGCCTGATCTACGGCAAGGACGTCCAGCCGGTCAACGTCAACCTCATCCCGGACTGGAAGAACTTCGTGCCGCAACTCAAGTCGCCGGCGCACAACACGATCAAGGGCGTGCACTACGGCGTCTCGCTGCAGTGGGGCCCGAACACGCTGCTCTACAACACGAAGCTCGTGAAGCCGAAGCCGACCAGCTGGTCGGTCATCTACAGCCCGAAGTTCAAGGGCAAGGTGACGGTGCCGGACAACCCGATCCAGATCGCGGACGCGGCCCTCTACCTCTCGAAGGCGAAGCCGTCGCTCGGGATCAAGGATCCCTACGAGCTGAACTCCACGCAGTTCAACGCGGCCGTGAGCCTGCTCAAGCAGCAGAAGCCGCTGATCAAGAAGTACTGGGCGCTCGCGTCCGACGAGATCGACCTGTTCAAGAACGGCGACGCGGTCGTCGGCGCATCCTGGCCGTACCAGACGAACACGCTGATCGCCGACAAGGCGCCGGTCGCAGACCTGATCCCGAAGGAGGGCGCAACCGGGTGGGCGGACACGTGGATGATGTCCGCGCACGCGAAGCATCCGAACTGCATGTACAAGTGGATGGCCTGGGTGTCGACGCCGAAGGTGCAGGCGGAGCAGGCGATCTACTTCGGCGAGACGCCGGCGAACCCGAAGGCGTGCCCGATCATGAACAAGCTGTCGAAGGGCTCGGCGGCGCAGTACCACTGCGGCGCAAGCGCGTCGTACTTCGACTCCATCAAGTTCTGGAAGACGCCGGTCGCAGCGTGCGGCAACGGCCAGAACGACTGCATGGACTACACGAAGTGGCAGCAGGCCTGGACACAGCTCAAGGGCTGAGGCTTCGGGCGTCAGGGTTCTTCTGGCGTCATCCGTGGGCGAAGGCGGTGCTGCTCCTGGCACCGCCTTTGCTCGCGTTCGGGCTCGTCTACCTCGCGTCCCTCGTCGCGCTCTTCGTGTCGTCGTTCTGGTCGGTGAACCCGTTCACCACCGAGATCGAGCACATCTGGAACGTCGACAACTACAAGACGCTCTGGGAGGCGAGCGCGTATCGCACGATCGCGCTGCGCACGATCGGCATCGCGGCCGCGGTGACGTTGGCCGACGCTGTGCTGGCATTCCCGTTGGCGTACTTCATGGCGCGCATCGCGTCGGCGCGCAGCCGCACGTTTCTCTTCATCGGCGTGCTGCTGCCGCTCTGGTCCTCGTATCTCGTGCGCGTCTACATCTGGCGGCTGATCCTCAACCACGACGGCGTCCTGAACTGGACGCTCGGCAAACTCTTCGGCGTCAACGTCGGCATCGCCTATTCGAACTGGGCCGTCTGGCTGATCTTCACCTACGTGTGGCTGCCGTTCATGATCCTCCCGGTGTACGGCGCGCTCGAGCGCGTTCCGCAGTCGTACATCGAGGCGTCGCGCGACCTCGGTGCGCGCGGCTGGATGACGTTCCGGCGCGTCGTGCTGCCGCTCGCGCTGCCCGGGGTCGTCGCAGGCTCGATCTTCACGTTCTCTCTGACGCTCGGCGACTATGTGACGCCGCTGCTCGCGGGCGGCTCGTCGTCGCAGTTCATCGGCAACGTCGTCTACGACTCGGTCGGCATCTCGAACAACGTCCCGTTCGCGGCGGCCTTCGCCGCCGTACCGCTGTGCGTGATGGCCGTCTACCTGCTGATCGCGCGCCGGCTCGGCGCCTTCGAGGCGATGTAGTGGTTGCTTCCAGTCACCGCGTACGTCAGCCGGCGCCCGGCTCGGCGTGCGTGGCAAGGACGCAGGGAGCGCCGATAGCGGTTCCTATCGGCGCGACTGAGGACGCGGCCACGCGCGGCGAGACGCCGCCGGGGGCGTGCGCCGTGGCTGGAGGCGACCACTAATGGAGGCTCGCTCGACACGCGTCGCGCTCGCCGTGTGGACGGGGCTCGTGATCCTGTTCCTGTGGTTCCCGCTCGCGCTGATCATGGTCTACGCGTTCAACCGCTCGAACGTGCAGTCGTGGCCGATCCCCGGCTTCACCGGACATTGGTTCTCGGTCGCCTGGCACTCGCAGGACGTGCGCGACGCGGTGTGGCTCTCGGTGCGCGTCGCGCTCGTCGCAACGGGTGTCGCGCTCGTGCTCGGCTCGATGGCGGCGTTCGGCGTCGCGCGCTTCTCGTTCTTCGGCCGCGACGCCGTGTCGTTCATCCTCGTGCTGCCGATCGCGCTCCCCGGCATCGTCACCGGCATGGCGCTCAACTCGTTCTTCATCGCCGGCCACATCTCGGTGTCGATGTGGACGATCGTGATCGGACATGCGACGTTCTGCGTCGTGATCGTTTACAACAACGCGCTTGCCCGGCTGCGGCGCTCCTCGCCGTCCCTGATCGAGGCGTCGCGCGACCTCGGCGCCGACGGGCTGCAGACCTTCCGCTTCGTGGTGTGGCCGATCCTCTCGACGGCGCTCGTGGCGGGCGGCCTGCTCGCGTTCGCGCTGTCCTTCGACGAGGTGGTGGTGACGTACTTCACGGCAGGCGCGCAGAACACGCTGCCGCTGTTGATCCTGGGGTACATTCGCCAGGGACAGGAGTTGCCGATCGTGAACGTGATCGCTTTCGCGATGATCGTCGTGACGATCATCCCGGTCGCGCTCGCGCAGCGGCTGATGCGGGATACGGGCGTTCTTCGGGTCGGAGCTAAGGAGGCATGAGATGAGCGCGACGGCGACGTCGTACCAGGTGTTCATCGGCGGCGAGTTCGCCGACAGCGAGACCGGCGAGACGATGGACGTGATCGCGCCCGCGACCGGCGAGGTGATCGCGTCCGTCCCGCGCTGCTCGGCGGAGGACGTCGACCGCGCAGTCGCCGCGGCGCGCGAGGCATGGCCGGCGTGGTCGGAGAAGACGCCGAAGGACCGCTCGGAGCTCTTGCACCGGATGGCCGACGTGATGGACGAGCACGCCGAGGAGCTCGCGCAGCTCGAGTCGTTGAACGTCGGCAAGCCGCTGATGGCGTCGCGCGACGAGATGCCGTTCTCCGCCGACAACATCCGCTTCTTCGCGGGCGCCGCCCGCGTGCTCGAAGGCAAGTCGGCCGGCGAGTACATCGAGGGGTACACGTCGCTGATCCGCCGCGAGCCTCTGGGGATCGTCGCCGGCATCTGCCCCTGGAACTACCCGCTGATGATGGCGGTGTGGAAGCTCGGGCCGGCGCTCGCGGCGGGGAACGTCCAGATCCTCAAGCCGTCCGAGCAGACGCCGCTCTCGCTCCTGCGGTACGTGCAGCTGCTCGCAGAGAAGGACGTCATCCCCGCGGGCGTGCTGCAGGTCGTGACCGGGGACGGCATCCCGGTCGGGCAGCGCCTGGTCGAGCATCCCGACGTGCGGCTCGTGTCGCTGACCGGAGATGTGTCGACCGGCAAGACGATCGCGCGGGTTGCGGCCGACACGGTGAAGCGCGTGCATCTCGAGCTCGGCGGCAAGGCGCCGATGGTCGTGTTCGACGACGCGGATCCGGAAGCGGTCGCGGCGGGCATCCGGCTCGCCGGCTACTGGAACTCCGGTCAGGACTGCACGGCCGGCTCGCGCGTGATCGCCGGCCCGAAGATCTACGACGCGTTGTTGGAGGCGCTCGTGCCGCAGGTCGAGTCGTTGAAGGTCGGCGATCCGATGGAGTCGGACGAGATCGAGATGGGGTCGGTCATCTCCTCGTCGCAACAGGAGCGGATCCTCGGCTTCCTCGAGCGCGCGAAGGGCGCGACCGTGCTGACGGGCGGCGAGGCGAACGGCTCGAAGGGGTACTTCGTGCAGCCGACCGTCGTCACCGACGTCGAGCAGACCGACGAGATCGTGCAGGACGAGGTGTTCGGGCCGGTCGTGACCGTGCAGCGCTTCGCCGACGACGCGCAGGCAATCGAGTGGGCGAACGGCGTCCGCTACGGCCTCGCGGCGTCCGTGTGGACGCGTGACGTGGGTCGCGCGATGGAGGCGGTGCGTCGGCTGCAGTTCGGGACCGTCTGGGTCAACGACCATCTGCTGCCGATCACGAGCGAGATGCCGCACGGCGGCTACAAGTCGAGCGGCTACGGCAAGGACATGTCGATGTACTCGCTCGAGGAGTACACGCAGATCAAGCACGCCGCGTTCAAGCTGTAGCGGCGCCGCTAGTGCTCGTGCGCGTGCTCGTGGTGGTGGTCGTGATGGTGATGGTGATGGTCCATCGGCTCGTTCATCATCTTCAGCATCGACCAGCCGCCGCCGCGGCGGAAGTAGCGCCACACGAGCGCTGACGCAAGCAGCAGGAACACGATGTTGAGGAACGTCGTGTAGTTCCAGGCGACGCTTGCCTCCAGCACCTTCGCATTGCGCGCGTGCCGCTCGATGCCGACCGCCTCGAAGAGGAACTGCACGACGAGCCCCGCCGCGACCATCGTCACGTAGAAGGTCGCGAGCAGGAAGCCGGCCATCTTCCAGCCGTAGTACTTCCGGTAGATGTTGAGGATCGGAAGGATGATCAGGTCGCCGAAGATGAACGTCAGCACGCCGCCGAACGAGATGCCGCCGTTCCAGAGCACCGCGGCCAGGGGCACGTTCCCGACCGAGCAGACGAAGCTGAGGATCGCGACCGCCGGCGCGATCAACGGCCCCCAGAACTTCGCCAGCAGCGGATGGTGGTCGAGGAACAACCCCTGCCAGAAGGAATGCGGCACCCACGCCGCGAGCGCGCCCGCGACGATCAGGCCGACGGCGATGTCCCGCGCGACGGCGGCCCAGTCCATGACGAAGTAGTCCGCCGTCGACGTGAAGCCGGCCGGCGTCCGCAGCCGCTGCCACCACGACCCCTCCCCGGCGGCGGACATGTCCATCTCGGCGTGACCCTCCATCGAGCCGAGGCGCCCCCGCTCCGCCTCCTCCTGCGCGCGCGCCAGGAGCCCGGGCCGCAGGAACAACCGGAACAGGACGACGAGGAGCACGATCATCACCGGCCCGCCGACGAACTCCCCGACGACGAACTGCCACCCCAGCAGCAGCGCCATGACGATCCCGAGCTCGAAGACGAGGTTCGTCGCCGCGAACTCGAAGACCATCGCCGCCGTGAAGTCGGCGCCGCGCTTGAACAACGACCGCGCGAGCGCGACCGCCGCGTAGGAACAGGAAGACGACGCGGCGCCGAGCCCCGCCGCGACCACCACCGTCCGCGGCGACGAATCGGGCAGCAACCGCCGCATCTCCCGCTTCGAGACGACCGCCTGCACGACCGCAGAGAGCGCGAAGCCGAGGATCAGCGCCCATAGGATCTCCCACGTCATCCCGCCGACGAGTGAGAGCGCGTGCAGCATGCTCCAAGCGTATGCAGTTCACGCACCTCGACCGGATCTACTGGCCGGAGCTCGGCGCGACGAAGCGCGACCTGGTCGAGTACTACCGCGCGCTCGCGCCGGTCATCCTCCCCCACCTCGAAGACCGCCCGTTCACCCTGAAGCAGCACTACACGGTGCCGCGGGGCCCGTACCGCTACGTCAAGGACGCGCCGCCCGAGCTGCCGCCCGTCGTCAAACGTTGCCCGCAGCCGGCGAAATCCCGCGGAGGCGCGATCGTCGAGTACGCGATGGTCAACAACCTGACGAGCCTGCTCTGGATGGTCGAGCTCGGCGCCGTGGACCTGCACGTCTGGCCGAGCCGCTGCGACAAGCCGGAGAGCCCCGACTACGTCCTCTTCGACATCGACGCCGCCCGCACCCGCGACGCCGTCGATGCGGCACGGCGGGTCAAGGAGGCGCTCGACGTTCTGGAGCTGGAGAGCTACGTCCGGACGAGCGGCGGCGAGGGGCTGCACGTGCTCGTCCCGATCGCACGCCGGCACACGAACGAGGAGGCCCGTGCGTTCGCCAATGTCGTGGCTGGAGCCCTCCGGCTCGACGCCGCGAAGATCGACACGAAGATGATCGGCCGCGGCCAGCAGGTCGTCGCCGGCTACTCCGTCCGGCCGCTGCCGGGTGCCCCGGTCGCGACGCCGCTCCGCTGGGAGGAGCTCGAACCGGCCCTCGATCCGCGAGCGTTCGACCTCCGCACCGTCCCGGCCAGGGTTGCGGAGGTCGGCGACCTGCACGAACCGCTCCTCCATGGACGACAATCACTTGCAATTCGTACGCGTCTGCGCGACAACTAATAAGCAATCCATTTCCTGCAAAGCGCGTCTAACCAGCAAACACGTTCCACAACTGGAGGTGTGCGTGAGCCCCGACGAGCTGACCGCCGCGACGGATGTCGCCGAGCGCTTCCTCGACAACATCGAGACCGTCGTGCACGGGAAGCGCGAACAGATCAAGCTCGTCGTCGCCGCGCTCACGTGCGGCGGCCACGCGCTGCTCGAGGACGTCCCCGGGACGGCGAAGACGGTGCTCGCGCGCGCGATCGCCGGCTCGATCGAGGGCGCCCGCTCGTCGCGCATCCAGTGCACGCCGGACCTGCAGCCGACCGACGTCACCGGCCTCTCGATCTTCAACCAGCGGGAGCGCGACTTCGAATTCAGGCCGGGCCCCGTGTTCGCGAACGTCGTCCTCGTCGACGAGATCAACCGTGCGATGCCGAAGACGCAGTCGGCGCTCCTCGAGGCGATGGCCGAGCAACAGGTGACGGTGGACGGGGAGACGCGCAGGCTCGACGACCCGTTCCTCGTGCTCGCGACGCAGAACCCGATCGAGTACGAAGGCACGTTCCCCCTCCCGGAGGCGCAGCTCGACCGGTTCATCGTCAAGACCGCGCTCGGCTACCCGGACGCGGACGACGAGGCGCGCATCGTCGACGAGCAGCTCGGCGGACATCCGCTCGCGCGGCTGACCGCGGTGATCGACCTGGACGACATCGGCACGCTGCGGGCCGCGGTCGGCGACGTGTTCGTGCACGAAGCCGTCGCCCGCTGGACGGTCGATCTCGTCCGGGCCACTCGCACGCTCGATCTCGTCGCGATCGGGGCCTCCGTCCGCGGCACGCTCGCACTCAACCGCATGGCACGGGCGTGGGCCCTGCTGCAGTCGCGGCGCTACGTCACGCCGGACGACATCGAGCAGTTGTTCGTGCCGGTGCTGCTGCACCGCATCCTCTTCCGCCCGAGCTTCCTCGCAGAGCTCCGCGAACGCGGCTGGGATGCGGCGGCGGCCGAGGTGCGCCAGCGCTGTCTCGCGCTCGCGCCGAAGCCGGGGTTCGACATCGACCTCGACGTCCCGGCAGCAGCGAGCGCGTAGGCCTTGACCGGCACGACGTTTCCGCTGATCCCGCGTCGCCGCGTGATCGGTCTCGCGTTCGGCGGCGTGCGCAGCGTTCGTCGCGGCGTGGGCTCGGACGTCGCGAGCACCCGCGAGTATCGGCCTGGCGACGACGTGGGCTGGATGGACTGGTCCGCCTCTGCGCGGCTCTCCGCCGCCCGCGGCTCGGACGAGTTCATCGTGCGCGAGCGATTCGCAGACGAGGCGCCGCGCGTCGTCGTGCTCGCAGACCGGCGGCCGTCGATGTCGATCGAGGCGTCCCCGCTGCGCCCGCTGGACAAGCCGAAGGCGATTCTGACGGCGCTCGACTTGATCGCGGCGAGCGCGATCGCCGCGCGCAGCCTCACCGGGTACCTCGACTACGCGGAAGGCGAGGCGTTCTGGCGCCCGCCGCGCACGGAGCAGCGTGCAGAGTCCGGAACCTTCGACCGCACCTTCGGCGCACCGGACGACACCGTGTCGGAGGGGCTGCGATTCCTCGGCGAGCATCACCGTGACCTGCCGACGCAGGCGTTCGTCTTCATCGTCTCGGACTTTCTCGTCCCCCCGGACCTCGACGTCTGGCAGCGCGCGCTCGAGCACCGCTGGGAGCTCGTTCCGGTGATCGTGCAGGACCCGGTGTGGGAGCGGACCTTTCCCGACGTCGGCGGCGTCTCCGTGCCGTACGCCGAGCCGGGCAGCGGCCGCGTGTCACCCGTCTATCTGACGCGCAAGGAGGCGGCGTCTCTCCGCATCGCGAACGAGGGGCGCTGGGATTCTCTGATTCGAGGCTTTCGCTCGCTCGGCATCGAAGCCGTCGCGGTGCAGGACCACCACGCCGGGAGGATGCTCGACGCCTTCCTCCACTGGGCCGACATCCGGCTGATGTGGCGCGGAGCGGTTGCGTGAAGCGCGCCCTGCTGCTCGCGCTGGTCGCGGCCTCCGTCTCGATCGCGGCAGCCCCGGTGACGCCGAGCTCTCCGATCGTGCACGGCGGCGCACCGCCGGAGCGAACCGGCTCGGTGATCGGCGAAGGCCTGCCGCTGAAGGCGTACGCGACGATCACGCCGAGCGTGCACCTGTTCGGCGACGTGCTCACGGCGAAGCTCGCGGTCGTGGCAGATACGAAGTGGGTGAAGCCGGCCGACCTCCATGTCGTCACGCGGTTCCTGCCGTACCGCCCGATCCAACTGCCGAAGGTGATCCGCCTCCAGTCCGGCCGCTTCGAGCAGATCACCTATACCTGGAAGCTCCGCTGCCTCGACTATTCCTGTGTTCCGAAGGCGCCGCCGAACGACAAGTACCACGTCTTCCATTTCTCGCCCGCGAAGATCCGGTATGCGAACGCGTACACGTTCGACGCGTACTGGCCGCCCGTCGAGGTGATCTCACAGATCAGCCCGGGCCTCGCGGCGTTCATCGAGACGACGAACCACATCAAGTGGCAGACGTCGATCGCCCCGGTTGCGAAGCCGACGTATCACCTCCGGCCGACCGCCCTCTTCTGGCTCGCGCTCGCGCTCGCGATGGCGCTCGGAGCCGTCGCGGTGGTCTCGGCCGGCCGCTGGTATCTCGCCGTCCGGCCGCGGCGCACGTCCTACGACCAGCTGCCCGGGACGCCGCTCGAGCGCGCCCTCGCCGTCCTTCGGTACGCCCACGAGACGGGCGACGAGACGCTTCAGCGCAAGGCGTTCGAGCGTGTCGCCGGCGAGCTCGGCGCCGAGCGCGCCGATGAGCTGACGAACGTCGCCCGCGAGCTCGCCTGGTCGCCGCGCACGCCGGAGGACGAGGAGATCGAACAGTTCGCCGTGCAAGCGCTCGAGGAGCACGCGTGATCGTCCCCACTCTTCGCCGCGGTACTCCGGTGGTCCTCGCAGACCAGTGGCACCTGCGGGCGCCGCGGATCCGCACGGACGTCGGGCGGGTCGCCATCGGCCTGGGGCTCGCCGCCACGGCGGCGCTCATGTTCGTCTCTGCACACCATGTGGGCGCCGGCCGTGCTGCAGTCTTCCCCGAGGGAACCGACACCGGGGTCGTGACGCTCGACATGTCGGCGAGCATCTCGGGGCCGACGTACGCGCGCGTCGCAACGACGCTCCGCGGGATCGCGGCCGCGAATCAGTCGGTCGGACTGGTCATGTTCTCCGACACGGCGTACGAGCTCCTGCCGCCGAACTCGCCGCCTGCCGCTCTCGCCGCGTTCATCCCGTATTTCGTGCCGCTGCGGTACTACGGGACGACTCCGGTCTTCGCGCAGTCGCCCTGGGACATGTTCATGGGCGGCACGCGTCTTGCGCCGGGCTTGATCATGGCCGAGCAGTCGCTGCGCCGCGCGGAAGTCCGGCACGGGGCGATCCTCATCGTCTCGGATCTCGACGATTCGTCGGCCGACTACCCGCTCCTCGACGCGGAGGCGGTACGCCTTCGCCACGAGCACATTCCGGTGCGGATCGTCCCCTTGTTCGCAACGGCGCACAACAAGCAATTGTTCGCGGCCCTCTTCGGCGACAACGCGTTCGTCGATCCAGCCGTGTTCCGACACACGGCAACGACGCACACGCAGCCGATCGCAGCGCCGATGCCGTGGACGCTGCTCGGCCTCGGCGCCGTTCTCATCCTCCTTCTCGCAGCGAACGAGCGTTGGAACGGGCAGTTGAGGACGGCATGAGGCAACGGCTCAGACGTCACCGGCTGCTGCTGCTCGCGCTCGGTTGCGCCGCGCTGTCGGCTGTCTTCGTCCTGCTCGCCGTCGATGCTGCAGCGTGGGGCTCGACGGTCGCGCGCGACGACATGAAGTTCCGCGCGCAGCCGACCCACGCCTCGCTGTGGAAGCCGTCGACGTGGTTGCCGGGTGACCCGGCCGGCCTGCTCGTGGGCACCTCGAGCACGATCGCGTGGCGACGGGCGCTGCAGTACTTCTGGTACAGCCGGATCGGCAGCGACCCCGATCTGCGACTGGACGCCCCGACCTTGCGCGCCACCGCGCAGGATCGGCTCCTCACGGAGATCTCGTCGGCTCCGACGGCAGCGCAGCGCTCGGTCGCTGCGAACCTCCTCGGCGTGCTCGTCGTGACGACTCCTGCAGTCGGCAACGACCAGGATGCGGTCGCCCAGCTTCTGAAGGGTGCCGCCGGCTACTTCCAGCAGGCGATCGAGCTCGACCCCACGAACACCGCCGCGAAAGAGAATCTCGAGCTCGACCTTCGGATCGTCCGACCCGGCGGCGGGCGCGTCGGCAAGGACGCGCGCAGCGGCTACGGATTCGGACGCGGCGAAGGAGCCGTGGAGCAAGGGGGCGGCTACTGATGTCGTTCCTGACGCCCGTCGGCGCGTTGTTCGCGCTCGCTGCCGTCGTTCCGCTCGCTGCGCTCGTGATCACCGAGCGCCGCGCCGACGCCGTCCGGCGGACGCTGCGGGTGGCGGGACCTGCTCGACGCGCCCTCGTTCCCGTCGGCATCGCGCTCGTTCTCCTCCCCGCACTCGTCGCCGTAGCCGCGGCGCAGCCGATCGTCGTGCGCCAACGGAACGTGGCTCAGCGCGCCGACGTCCAGGCGTATGCACTGTTCGACACGTCGCTCTCGATGCAGGCGGCTGCGGCTCCGGGCCGGCCGACGCGGCTCAGTCGCGCGAAGAGGCTTGCGATGCGGTTGGAGCACACATTCCCCGATGTGCCGTTCGGCGTCATCTCCATGACCGACCGCTCGCTCCCGAATCTGCTGCCGACGGTCGATCGCACCGCATTCGACCGCACGGTCGAGCAATCGGTTGCGATCGACCGCCCGCCGCCGAGCCAGAAGTATCCGGATCGAGCAACGACGTTCGACGCGCTCGCACCCGTCATGCAGGCGAACTTCTACGCGCAGGGTGTCCCGCGGCGGCTGCTCGTCGTGTTCACGGACGGCGAGTCCGCGAAGATCTCACCGATTCTGCGCTACGAGCTCCAGCGCCACGTGACGCCGATCTTCGTCCACGTCTGGGCTCCGAACGAGCTGATCTTCGACGGCGCGAACGGCCGGCCGGACCCGAAATACGTGGCGGATCCGCTCAGCACGCCGGAGCTGACGCAGATCGCGCGGCTGACCGGCGGGCAGGCGTTCCCCGAGACCGACTTCGGCGGGATCGAGCGGGCGGCGCGCGCCGCGATCGGTCAGGCGCAGTCGCATTCCGTGACCGCGGCGTACGCTCGGGTTCCGCTCGCACCGTGGTTCGTGCTCGCTGCGCTGGTGCCGCTCGCGTTCTTGCTCTGGCGGCGCGTCTTCTAGGGACGCACCGAGCGGTTCAACGCCGTCCAGAGGCGGTTGAACCGGGCGACGCACGCCCCGTGCACGCGCACCGTGCGGCCGCCGACGCGGATGTATTGCGCGGCGATGTCCGGCAACGTGCCCGGACACGACGTCGTCGCCGGCAGCGTCTGGAACTTCGCCGCGACGACGGCGCGATCGAGGGTCGCGAGGCGTGGCTTCGAGACCGACGCCGTGTGCTCGGGCGCGGGCCCCGTCGCCGTGACGCGGCCGCCGGCGGTGATCGCGATCGAGAAGGGCAGGATGTTGCCGCCGGTGCGGCCGAAGGCGAATCCGGTCTGCGCGAGCGCGGTGACGACAGCGAGGAGGGCCATCGCCGGGCAGGGTAGCGCGGCCGTTACCGTACGGTCGATGCGGCGCGCCCTCCCGATCGTTGCGCTCGCCCTCGCGCTCGCCGGCTGCGGCGGCAGCAGCAGCGGCGGCGGCGACAGCTCGCCGAATGGGCCGCCGAAGGCGCTCCTCGGCCCGGCCAAGCTGACGCAGAAGGCGGCGCCGCGCTTCGACTGCGTCTTCCACACGACTGCCGGCGAGTTCACGATCGGCGTCCACCGGGCGTGGGCACCGCACGGAGCCGACCGCTTCTACAACCTCTGCCGCAACCATTTCTACGACGGCGCGAAGATCTTCCGGGTCGTCCCCGGCTTCGTGGCGCAGTTCGGGATCAGCGCCTATCCGGAGGTGTCCCAGGCCTGGGAGCAGGCGACGATCCCCGACGATCCGGTCGTCAAGCAGAACACGCGCGGCGCGGTCTCGTTCGCGGCCGCCGGGCCGAACTCCCGGACGACGCAGGTCTTCATCAACCTCGGCTCGAATCTCCAGCTCGACAGCGAGCAGTTCGCGCCGTTCGGCGCGGTGACGAAGGGGATGAGCGTCGTCGACAAGCTGTACAGCGGCTACGGCGACAGGCCGACGGGCGATCAGCAGCAGATGTTCAGCCAGGGCAACGCGTATCTCGACAAGCAGTGGCCGAAGCTGACCGCGATCGTCTCGACGAAACTGTCGCTGCCGTAGCGTCGCGCGGCCGGCCGCGCGGCGGTCACCGAATCTTCGGCGCGACGCCGAAGACGCGTCGATACAGCGCTTTCCAGTCCGCCGCGATCTGGTGCTGCGCGGCGCCGAGCGAGATCTCGCCGCTGCACACCATGTCGTGCATCCGGTTCTCGAGCTTGTCCTTCGCGTGATAGCCCGGCGCCCGTTCCGGGAAGAGGTTCGCTCTGTCGTTCGAGCCGCCGAGCTCGAGCGAGACGATGTGGTCAATCTCGAGCGTCGATCCGTAGGCTGCGGGGCGCATCCCATATTCTGCTTCGACCTCGTGTTTCTCCGACACCGGGACGTTCCGGATCGCTCCGGTCCGGAAGCCGGCGGCGCAGATGACGCCCGTGGTCAGCCCGTTGTAGTACGCGCCGGGAGAGCAGCGCCGGTCCGGCAGCGCGCCGAGAGCGCAGCCGCTCGTGCGGGTCGGCGAAAGCAAGCGCACGGTGGCGCCGACGCTCGCGATCGCAAGCCGTACCGGCACCGCGGCGGTCAGCCACTGTGCGACACCGTGGTGGTGCGAGCAGGTTCCCGAGCGCGTCTGCGAGAACGAATACGTCCCGTCGTTGCAGCGGGCGGTGGCGCCGGGCGGTGCGTTCCCGTGCGCGCTCGACCCTCCGCCCAGCGCGAGCGCGGCGAGCGCGAACAGAAGCGCGAGTCGCGCCGTACGGCGCATGCGCCGGCCCCCTTTTCGACGACGTGATCGAGCCTCGTTCTACCGCGCTCGCGCTCAGGAGTCAACAAAAGGACATGGCCGGGACGGCGCTGCGACGGCGCGCTGTTATGGTCGTCGTGTGCCGTGGCCGGGCGAGGAGATGCTGGCACGCGCGCGCCGCGCGTGGGCGCAAGGGCCGGCGGTGGGCGATGCGATCTTCGCCGGCGAGATCCCGAGCAGCACGACCGAGGCCGAGTGCCTGCGCCTCGCCGAGCTCGCCCGTGGCCGCCGCGTCCTCGAGATCGGGACGTACTTCGGCCGCTCGACCGTGTCTCTGGCCTCGACAGCCGTCGCCGTGCACACGATCGACGTCCATCCCGCGGACGAGATCTCCGGCGACGACACCCTCGCCGGGCTGATGCAGAACCTCGATCGCTACGAGCTGTGGCAGAAAGTGGTCGTGCATGTCGGGTTCTCGCAGCTGATCCTGCCGCTGCTGAAGCCGGCGTCCTTCGAGCTCGCGTTTCTCGACGCCCAGCACCAGCGCGAACCGGTCGAGGAAGACCTCGAGCGGCTGCTGCCGCTGCTTCGTCCCGGCGGCGTGATCGCCTTCCACGACTACGGCGTGCCGGGAGTGGAGCATCGAGGACGCTGGGACCCATTCGGGGTGACCGAGGTGGTCGACGAGTTCGCCGCGGCGCGCGGCCTTTCGGTCGAGCTGGTCGAGACGCTCGCCGTCGTTCAGCTGCCGTAAGTCGGGCCGCGAGGAAGTCGGAGAAGGCGCCTACCGGAGTCGAACCGGTGTACCAGGTTTTGCAGACCTGTGCCTAACCACTCGGCCAAGGCGCCACGCGGGCGCCATGGTACTAGCGGCTGCCGGAACGCTCGTCGTGGCGCCGGCCGGCCCGCAGGAACAACCACGCGCCGACGACGACGATCGTCACCGGCACGACTGCCGAGAGCAACAGGATGATGTTCATCACCGTGGTGCCGGAAGCGAGCACGAGTCGAGGCTAGCCCAGAACGCGGTCGAGGAAGCCGACGGCCCGCTCGAACGTCTCGATGCGGTTGTGGAGCTTCTCGACGGTGTGCCCCTCGTCGTCGAAGATCAGCAGCTCGCACTCGACGCCCTTCGACTGCAGCACCGACGCGATGTGCTCGGACTCGCTCACGGGCACGCGCGGATCGTTGCGGCCGTGCTGGATGAAGAGCGGGGCGCGCACGGCGTCGATGTGCGTCATCGGCGAGGCGTGCTCCAGGAACTCGCGGTCGTTCTCGAGTGATCCGTACTCGCGCTCACGCGCGGCGCGCCGGTAGGGCGACGTGTTCTCGAGGAACGTCACGAGCGACGAGATCCCGACGGCCTCGATTCCGGCGGCCCAGATCTGCGGCTGGAACGCGAGCGCCGCCAGCACCATGTAACCGCCGTACGAACGCCCATAGACGACCGCCCGTGAGCCGTCGATCTCCGGCCGCGCGGAGAGCCACCGGTGCAATGACTCGAGGTCGCGTACCGAGTCGAGCCGACGTTCGATGTCGTCGAGGTGCTCGTACCGCTTCCCGTAGCCGCTCGACCCGCGCACGTTCGGCGCGGCAACGGCATACCCGCGCGAGACGAGGAACTGCGTCAACGGCGCAAAGCTCGGTGCGTACCAGGGTCGCCATTGCGCCTCAGGCCCGCCGTGCACGGTGACGACGACCGGGAACGGGCCTTCACCCTCCGGCTCGAACAGGAACACGGGTACCGCCTCGCCGTCGAAGCTCTCGAATCGATGCAGCGTCGGCTCCGTCAACGTCGACACGTCGACGTCGCGCCGCGAGGTCGTCAACCGTTCGAGCGCACGTTTCTCGAGGTCGTAGACGTAGACGTCGTTCGGCTCGACCGGGCTCGAGAACGCGAATGCCACCTTCTCTCCGGCCGGCGAGAACACGACGTGGTCGACGACGCCGCGACCGGGGAGCGGGATCTCGTCGCCTCCGATCAGCTGCAGGCGGGAATATCCGTCCCTGTTCTCGACGGCGAGCAGCGTGCGCGCCTCGTCGTCCGCCACGAGCTCGACGTCCCACTCCGACTCGTACAGCACGTCACCCTCGCGCACGATCGCGAACGTGTCGCGGCCGAGGTTCGTCGAATACGCGATGCCCTCGTCCGTCCACACAGGGGGGCCGAACTCCGCCGGCTCGTCATGCGGCGTCAGCAGCGACACCTCGCCGGTTTCGAGGTCGCAGAGGAGCGTGTCGCTGTCGCCGCTCCGGGCGCCCGTGCGCTCGACGGCGACGTAGCGCTCGTCGCGCGAGACCGCCACGACATAGTTGTGCCCGTCGAGCTCGAACGCCCGCTCCTCCCCGCTGGCGAGGTCGCGCACGACGATGTCGAAGTCGACGCCGTTGCGGCGGTTCGTCGAGTACGCGAGCACGCGTCCGCGCGCGACCGGCGTGCGGTGGACGTAGCGCAGGTCGAACACGAGCGGCCCTTCCCCGGCCACGTGGAGCTGCGTGCGCTCGTTCCCGCCCTCGTCCATCTCGACGAGGATCCGCCCGTCCGGTAGGAACTGCCCCGTCACAGGCTCGTCGTAGGACGTCACCTGTGCCATGCCGGGCAGCGTGTACAGCTGATGCGTCCCGGGGATGTTCGACGCGACCAGGAGCGTCGTCCCGTCGGACGACCAGGACAGCGGAACCGCCTGCCGCATTCCGAGGAGCGAGCGCAGGAGCTCCGTCACGCCCACCACATCGCCGACGGCGCGTCGCGCAGCACGGCCGCTTGCAGCACTTCCACCGCCTTGGTCAGCCCTTCCTGGATCGATGCGAGGCCGTCCTCGTGCTCGATGCTCAAGACCCCGTCGTAGCCGGCGATGCGCAGCGCGCTGACGAAGTCGCGCCAGAACTGCGCGCCTTGGCCGTAACCGACGCTGCGGAACGACCACGAGCGCTCGCCGAACCGCGCATAGTGCTTCGTGTCGAGGACGCCGTTCCGCGCGGTGTTGTGCGCATCGACGTAGACGTCCTTCGCGTGCACGTGGAAGATCGCCTCGCCGAGCTCCCGAATCGCCAGCAACGGATCGATGCCCTGCCAGACGAAGTGCGACGGATCGAAGTTGACGCCGATCTCGTCGCCGCATTCGCTGCGCAGCCGCAGCGCGGTCTCGGGGTTGTAGACGAGGAAGCCCGGATGCGGCTCGATGGCGATGCGCACCCCGGCGTCCCGCGCGACGCGCGCGGCGTCCGTCCAGTACGGGATCGCGCGCTCGCTCCACTGCCACTCGAGCACCTCGGGGTAGTCCGGAGGCCAGGCGCACGTCACCCAGTTCGGCTTCATCGCCGCCGGGCCGTCGCCGGGGCACCCGGAGAAGCACACGACCGTGCCGACGCCGAGCTCTGCGGCCTGCTCGACCGTCCGCAGCCACGTCTCGTGCGAGGCGCGCGCGAGCTCCGCGTCCGGATGCAATGGATTGCCGTGGCACGAGAGCGCGCTGATCTCGAGGCCCCGGGCGGAGACCTCGCGCTGCAGCTCCGGGACGTTGTGCGCGTCGCCGGGATAGTTCCCCGTCCCGATCTCGACGGCGTCGAGACCGAGCGCGACGACGCGGTCGAGCGCCTCGGCAAGCGGCAGCTCCCCGTAGACGACCAGGAAGACGCCGAGCTTCACGCAGCGACACTCAAGCCGTTACGTGGGCGAACGAGGGGATGATCTCGTCGCCGTACGCTTTGAGCGTCTCTTCCTGTCCGTGCGTCATCAGGTAGATGTTGAACTGGTCGACGCCGACGCCCTCGAGCTCCTTCAGCTTGGCCTTGATCTGATCGGGCGCACCGAGGACGCAGAAGCGGTCGCAGATCTCGTCCGTCACGAACTCGCCGTGCTTCGCGCCGACCCGCGAGTGCTCGTTGTAGTCGTAGAACTTCCGCGCCTGCACGTAGTCGGTCAGCGCCTTGGGGACGGTGGTTCCGTCCGCGCCGTAGCGCTCGATCAGGTCCATGACGTGGTTCGAGACCATCGCCGGGAACCAACGCACCTGCTCCCGCGCGTCGGCGAGGTCGTCGGTGACGTGCGACGGGGCGCCGACGATGCACTTCAGCTGCGACGGGTCGCGGCCGGCTTCCTCCGCCGCCTTGCGGGCGACATCCATGATCCACGTGATGATCTCGGGGTCGGCGAGCTGGATGATGACGCCGTCGCCCACGCGCCCCGCGACGCCGAGCGCTTTCGGCCCGTAGCCCGCGACGTACATCGGGATCTGGGGTAGCTCGGGACGCACCCACTTCAGCTCGAGGTCCCGGTCGTTCCAGTTCACCTCGCGGCCGTTCATGAACTCCTTGACCATCGCGAGCGCCTTCTCGAACTCGGCGACCTTCATCGGCTGGCGGCCGATGTAGCGCACGGCAGAGTCGCCGCGGCCGACGCCCATGACCATGCGGCCGTTCGAGAGGTCATGCAGCGTCGCGTACGCGCTCGCGAGCACCGTCGGGTCGCGCGTCGCGGGATTCGTGACGAAGTGGCCGAGCTTGATCTTCGCCGTCTCGCGTCCGGCGATCGCGAGCATCGGGATCGACTCCTGCCAGAGGACGTGCGAGTCGTACGTCCACGCGTACCCGAACCCGTGCCGCTCGGCGAGCTGGATCAGCTCGAGCCAGCGCGAGAACGGCGGATCGGGCAGGACGGTGACGCCAAAATCCATGCGAAAGACCCTACCGCGGCGTTGCGAGCGCTGCCAGGCCCGTGAGGACGCCGAGGACGACGAAGCCGATTCGGCCGTCGCCGGGCAGCGAGAACGTCAGGCCGACGAGCGGTGCGCCGGCCACGATGACGAGCGACGCCCACGCGTTGACGAAGCCGACCGCGGCGCCCGGCGAGTCGGCGCGCGCCGCGGCGGCGCCGGTGAACGCCTTCGCGAACGGCACGCCGGCGGCGAGCCCGACGACTGCCGCGCAGACGACGAGCACGCCGATCGGCAGCGGCAGGGCGAGCAGGATGCAGCCGGCACCGCCGACGACGAGGCTGCCCGCGATCCACGTGCGCGCGGACGGCTGAGCGAGCACCCAGCCGCCCCAGATGCGGGTGAAGAACCCGAGCAGCAGCGTCAGCGACCCCGCCGCGCCGGCCACGGCCTTCCCGTGCCCGTGGTGCTCGAGCAACGTCACCACCCAGTTCCCGACGATGACGCTGAAGCCGAACGACATCGCGTGGATCGCGGCCAGCCGGTAGAGGGTCGCGTCGCGGAAGAAGCCCCAGTCGAGCTTCTCGCCGGCGTGCCGCGCCGCCCGCGCGGACGCGGGCGCCAGCGCGAGGAGCACGGCGCACACCGCGCAGACGACGATCGCGCTCTCGTAGCCGGCGCGCCAGCCGAGCCGGTCGGCGAGGAGCGGGACCAGCGCGACCGCGATCCCCGGCGCGAGGAC
>JAICWC010000130.1 GCA_025934995.1 Thermoleophilia bacterium
CTTGCAGAACTCCATGATGTTCACGCCGTGCTGGCCGAGCGCCGGGCCGACAGGCGGCGCCGGGTTGGCCTGCCCGCCGGGGATCTGGAGCTTGATGATCGTCAGTACTTTCTTCGCCATCTGAATCCCTCTAGTCGAGCTTCTTCACGTTGTCGAATCCAACCTCGACCGGCACCTGCCGCTCGAAGATGTTCACCATGACCTGCAGCTTCTGACCGTCGGCGTTGACGTCGGTGATCTCGCCGTCGAAGTCCGCGAGCGGGCCCGACGTGATCTTGACCGACTCGCCGAGCGAGAACTCGACCTGGTTGCGCGCCGGCGCCGAGCCGCCCGTCCCCGTGTGGAGGATGCGGTCGACCTCCGGCTGCGAGAGGGGCACCGGCTTGGCGCCTGCGCCGACGAAGCCCGTGACGCCCGGGGTGTTCTTCACGACCACCCACGCTTCGTCGCTCAGGTCCATGTTCACGAGCACGTACCCCGGGAGCACGCGCTTCTCGGCCTGCACCTTCTGCCCGTCCTTCGTCTCGATCACCTGCTCGGTCGGGACGACGACGCGGCGGAAGCGCTGGCGCTGCCCCATCGACTCGATCCGGTGCTCGAGATTGGCTTTCACCTTGTTCTCGTGCCCGGAATACGTGTTGATCACATACCACTGAAACATGGGTCTCTCAGATCCTCGTTAGCGCAGGAGCACGTGCTTGACGACGTACTTCCAGAGCTCGTCGTTCAACCACAGGTAGGTGCCGACGATGATGCAGGCGATGATCACGACCGTCGTGCCGCTGATCACGGCCTTCTGGTCGGGCCATTCGACCTTCTTGAGCTCGGCGTAGGACTCGGCGAAGAAACGGAAACGGCGGCGTTCGGGCTCGCCCCCGGGCTCGCGGTGCGCGACGGGACGCGGCGGGGCCGTCGGCGGAGCGCCCGCGCCGGCGAGGGCGGGCTGCTGGGCGCGGCGTTCGCGCCGCTGCTGACGGCTGGGCCTGGCCATGACTCGGGGTTAGCGCGTCTCCCGGTGCGGGGTGTGACGGCCGCACCAACGGCAGTACTTCTTGAACTCGACGCGATCAGGCGAGTTCCGCTTGGACTTGTTCGTCTGATAGTTGCGCCGCTTGCACTCCGTGCACGCGAGCGTGATTGCGACTCTGACTCCGGTGGCCATTTCCTGTCTCTACTCCCTGGATGAACGCGTTCAGTAGCGCCGGGTGGGCTCGAACCACCGACCTCTGCATTATGAGTGCAGCGCTCTAACCAGCTGAGCTACGGCGCCCCGGCAGCCCACAGAGGGCGGCGGCCAGAGTACCGGAAATCGGCCTGCGAGGGTTCCGGCGGCCGGGCGGCGAAGGGGTTGCCGCTCCATCGCCTCGCCGAGAGGGTCGTTACGAGCGCTTGTTCCGCGCATGCGCGACCAGCGCGACCGGCATCGAGACGAGTGCGAGGAGGCTGCCCCCGAGCAGCAGCACGAAGAGGAACACCTGCACGGGCCCAGTCTCCCCCGGCGCCCGGACGGACGCAATGGGCCGTGCGGCCCATCTCCACGTGGCAGGGTCCCCTGGACTGTCCCGTTACGGAAGTGTCACGGAATCAACGCGGAAGCTGGTCCTGGAGCTTCGCCGCGAGCTTCTCTATCTTCTTCAGCGCATTCGCGTCTTCGTCGCGGTTCTGCTCGAGCAGCCGTGCGCACTCCTTGTGCCCGAGCGCGCCCGCGAGTTCGATCGCCGGGTCGTAGCACGAGAGCTCGTAGTGCTCAGTGCGCACGACGCCGCCGCAGTGGAAGACGTCGCGGAGCACGCGGTGCGTGATCTGCTGCGCGTTCTCCTCGTGCACCTCCTTCAGCTTCTCGAGCGGCAAGCTTGCCGCCGATGCCGGCTCTGCCCCGACTGAGCGGATCGCCTCCTCGACGCGAACGCAATGTGTGCGCGTCTCCTCACGGTGCGAGGTGAGCGCTTGCTGCAGCTCCGGCGCCTGCGAGCCGTCGTGCACCGCGGGGATGATCTCGAAGAACAGCTTCCGCTCGATCCACAGCAGCTCCGACAGCTGCTGCAGCAACAGGTCGCGGGGATTCGCCAGGCTCATGCCGCGACCTGCTTCGCATCGAGGAGCCCGGCCAGCCGGTCGGCGAGCGCCATGATCACGAGCGCGGGGTTCGCCGAGCCCTCGGTCGGAAACACACTGCCGTCGCAGATGAAGAGGTTCGGCACGTCCCACGCACGATGCGACGCGTCGACGACCGAGTCGTCCTGCGTGAAACCCATGCGACAGCCGCCGACGAGGTGCGCGTAGCGGTCGATCTTGAGCGTGTCCTGTGCGCCGGCGTGCTCCCAGATCTCGTTCATCACGTTCGTCGCGTACTCGATGTTCTTCTTGTCGTTCTCGCAGAGCGAGTGCTGGAACGCCGCGATCGGCATCCCGTACTGATCCTTCTGCGACGCGAGCGTGACGCGGTTCTCCGCCTGCGGCAGCAACTCGCACAGCACGCCGAGCACCGTCCAGTGATTCCAGTCGCGCATGTACTCGCGAAGCGCAAGCCCCCAATGCCCCTCCGCGGTCACATGCTCCGCCCAGCCGATCGGTAGCGGCGCGATCGTCTGGATCGAGAAGCCTCGCGCGAACCCGCGCGACTCGTCGGTCTCGTAGAAGTCCTCGGACGAGACCTCCGGTGGCGGCGCCTTGTACATGCGCATCAGCTCGGGGAAGCGCGCGGCAACTTGCGTTGCGCCCTGCACCATCACGTAGCGGCCGACCTGGTCGGCGTTGTTCGCCAGACCGTGCGGGAAGCGCCGCGACGTCGAGTTCAGCAGCAGGCGCGGAGACTCGATCGCGTAGCCGCAGACCGCGACGGCGTCCGCCGCCTGGAAGTGCTCTCGGCCGTCGTCGCCGACGTAGGTGACACCCGAGACGCGCCCGCTCGCGTCGTCCACCTCGACCCGCGTCGCCATGCAGTTCGCGCGCACCTCGACGCCGTACTCGATCGCGTCCGGCAGGTGCGTGATCAGCGGCGACGCCTTCGCATTCACCTTGCAGCCCTGCAGGCAGAAGCCGCGGTAGATGCAGTGCGGGCGGTGGCCGAACGATCCGTTCGTGATCGACACCGGCCCGACGCGCATCTCGATCCCGCAGTCGCGCGCGCCCTGCCACGCCTTCACCGCGGCGCCCGCAACGGGATGCGGCTTGTGCGGATAGTCGTGCGGGTCGCCCCAGGGCCAATGCTGGCCGGCGACCGGCAGCTCCTGCTCGACGCGCTCGAACGACGCCTTCAGGTCCCAGTACGAGATCGGCCAGTCGACCGCGACGCCGTCGCGCGTCTTCACCTCGAAGTCCGACGGATGGAAGCGCGGCGTGTAGCCGGCGAAATGGGTCATCGAGCCGCCGACGCCGACGCCCGAGTTGTTCTTGCCCATCTCGATCGGCTCGGTGCCGCCGATGATCCGGTTGTCCGTCCAGTAGATCGGGCCGGCGCCCTTCTCGTCCGAGACCCAGTCGCGGTCCGGATCCCAGAACGGCCCCTTTTCGAGGATCGCGACGCGCCAGCCCTTGCGTGCGAGCCGCTGCGAGAGGGTGATGCCGCCCGCGCCGGCGCCGACGACGAGCAGATCGACCGAGTCGTTCTCGGCGTACCGCGCCATCCGGTCGAGGTTCTGCAAGCCGCGCTTGTGCTGATGGAGCAGGAACGGCGAATCGTTCTCCCGCAGCTTCCCCTGTGCGGCGCTCAATCGAGCCCCTTCGCCTGAACGTCCTTCTGGGCGTCGACGTCGACCGCCTCCTTCGCCTCCCAGTGCTCCTCCTCGCCGAGGTCGGGATTGCCGAAGGCGGCGTAGCCGCGCGGATACGCGGGCCCGCCGAAGCCGATCTCGTTCCACGCCCACGGATGCGCGTAGTACTGCTCGCACACGTCGCGCACGCACACCTTGAACGCGCGCGAGACATTGAGCGTCGCCCATGCAGCGCCGTACAGCTCCGCCTTCGCGAACCTGTGGCAGAGCTCGTTCTGCTCGTGCTCGGTGAGGAATGCATACGAGTCGCGGCCCTGCTTGCGCGCCTCTTCGTCGAGGCCGCGCGCGACCGTGCGCCACACCTCCTGGTCCGACGGCAGGTCGAAGTACTGGTACCCCGCACCCTTGTTCTCGTACAGCTTCTCGTCGAGGTAGTTGAGGACGGCGATCTTCGGGTCGTCGTCCTGCGCGGTGAGCTGATCGCAGAACGCGCCGATCGTGCGGGCCTGCGCCTCGTCGAAGAACCGCAGCGGGGGGACGTTGTGCACACGGTCGAGGACGAGCCGCCGCGTCACCTCGTCCCAGTGGTCGGCCTGCTCGAGCACGTCGTAGTCGGGATAGCGCCCGTGCATCTGCGGCGTGACCCCTTTGCGCTGCCGCGGCAGCTGCCCCGGGTCCCATGTCCCACGGCTCGGCAGATGCCCCGGATCCTCGAAGACGCGCTTCGTCATCGCTCGCGCTTGACGATTCCTGCCAGGACGCCCATCGCGCCGACCATCGCGAGCGAGCCCGGTGCGAGCAGCGGCGGGCCCATGACGAGGTTGTAGTGCGTCTCGTGGAAGCCGCCGGGGCGCTTCTCGATCCCGCGCACGTGCGTGTAGATGCCGATCAGGCCGTCGAGCGCGTAGAGCGCGCCGAACAACGGCAGCACGGTGCGTGCGGCCTTCGGCGAGACGAAGCCTGCGATCCCCGCTGCGGTCAGCGGCGGCGTCAGCCAGATCGGCGTCCACATCCACTTGTCGCCGAAGGAGCCCTTGTAGTGCTCGAGGTAGATCTCCAACGCGAGCGGCGGCGCAGAGAACGCCGTCGAAGCGGCGAGCAGCTTCTGCATGCGGCCCTCGCGCACGTTCGCGATCGTCCGTGCGATCAGCCTGCCGACCACTTTTCGATCTCCTTTCGTTTCAGCTCGAGCCCGTTGCCGGGGCGTGAGCGGTCCGGATGCAACGCGCCCTCGCGCAGCTCCGGCCGTCCGTCGAAGAGCAGCTCTTCGATCCGGATGTGGTCGTGGAAGTACTCGAGATGCCGACGCCGCTCCACCGCGCAGAACACGTGCGCGGAGATTGCGGGAGCGCAATGCGCGGAGATGTCGATGCCGAACGCGTTCGCGACGTCGAGAACGCCGGTGATCCCGAGGCAGCGAGTCACGTCGAGCTGCAGCACGTCCACGCAGCCGACGATGTTGCGGACGTCCTCCGGGGTGTACGCGTACTCGCCCGCCGCGATCTCGAGCGGCGCGTGCTCGCGCAGCAGGCGAAGCCCGTCGAAGTCGGCCGACGAGACCGGCTCCTCGAACCACGAGACGTTCCACTCGAGGGCGTACCGCTCGGCCCAGCCGAGCGCTTCCTTCGCCGTGAAGGCGCCGTTCGCGTCGACGAACAACTCCGCCTCGTCGCCGATCGCCTCGCGCACCGCGTCGAGCCGCGCCGGATCCTCGTTCGGCTCGCGGCCGAGCTTCATCTTCACCCGCGGGATGCCTTGCGCGACCCAGCCGCCGAGCTGATCCTGCAGTCGCTCGAGGGAGTAGGTGCAGAAGCCGCCGCTGCCGTAGACCGGCACGTGGTCGTGTGCGGCGCCGAGCAGGTCGGAGAGCGGGACGCCGAGCCGCCGAGCCTTGCGATCCCACAGCGCCTGGTCGACGGCAGAGATCGCGCACGCGGCGATTCCGGGACGGCCGGCGTTTCGGACCGCGCCGTTCATCGCCAGCCACGCCCTGCGGACGTCCTCGTGCACGAGGTCGGCGAGCTTGTCGCGGATCAGCTGCGCGCACGCCGCCTCGCAGTACGTGTAGCCGATGCCTTCGTCGACTTCGACGACGACGATCGTCGTGGAGTCCCACTTCGCGGTGCCGTCGGACTCCGGCTCGTCGGTCGGAATCGTGCAGGCGTGCACTTCGACCTTCACCTATGAACGAGTGAGAAACTCGGTCAGCTTGCCCCGCAGCGACTTCTCCATCACGCCGGTGAACTCCGGGTCGCCGCTGAGCATCGCCTTCGTCATCTTCTTCGCCTGCTCGCGGGTGATGTGCGGCGGCAGCGGCGGCACCTCGGGATCGGTCTTCACTTCGAGCACGACCGGCGAGTTCGCGGCGAGCGCCTCTTCCCACGCGCCGCGCATGTCGTCGCCGTTGTCGCAGAAGATCCCCTTGAGGCCGCACAGCTCGCCGTACTTCGCGTACTCGAAGTCGGGGAGCCACTGCGAGCCGATGTACTTCGGGTCGCCCTCCATCACGCGCTGCTCCCACGTCACCTGGTTCAGGTCCTGGTTGTTGAAGACGCAGAAGATGAGGCGCTTGTCCTCCCAGCGGTCCATATAGCGCTTCACGGTCAGCATCTCGTTCATGCCGAGCATCTGGAACGCGCCGTCGCCGACGAACGCGATCACCGGGCGCTTGGGATGGGCGAACTTCGCCGCGATCGCATACGGGACGCCCGGCACCATCGTCGCGAGCGTGCCGCTGAGCGACGCGAGGTTCCCCTTCTTGAGCTTCACCTGGCGCGCATACCAGTTCGTCGACGAGCCCGAGTCGGCGCAGATGATCGCGTCCTCCGGCAGCACGTTCGAGAGCTCGTGCGCAACCCGCTGCGGGTTCATCGGATCGGCGTCCTCGAACGAGCGCTTCTCGACGATGTCCCACCAGCGGTGCACGCCCTGTTCGATCTCCTCGCGCCAGCCGCGGTCCTCCTTGCGGATCAGGTGCGGGATCAACGCCTGCAGCGTGTCCTTCGCGTCGCCGATCAGCTGTGCGTCGACCGGGTAGCGGATGGCGATCATCGACGCCTTCAGGTCGATCTCGACGCACTTCGCCTGACCCTCCTTCGGCAGGAACTCCGCGTACGGGAAGCTCGTCCCGATCATCAGGAGCGTGTCGCAGTCGCCCATCATCTCGTGGCTCGGAATCGTCCCGAGCAGGCCGATCGAGCCGGTGACCCACGGCAGGTCGTCGGGCAGAACGTCCTTGCCGAGCAGCGCCTTCGCAACGCCGGCGCCGAGCAGCTCGGCGACCTGTTCGATCTCCGCGGACGCGCCGCGCGCGCCCTGGCCGATGAGGATGGCGACCTTGTCGCCATCGTTGAGGATCTGTGCCGCCTGTTGCAGCAGCGAGTCGTCCGGCACCATGTGCGGCTGGCTCCAGGTCGCGCTGGTGAATACGGAGCCGTGCATGCGCGGCGGCGGCGCGTACTCCGACTCCGCCACA
>JAICWC010000048.1 GCA_025934995.1 Thermoleophilia bacterium
CAGAGAGAGAACGGTCGATGCGCCGGGGAGGATTCGAACCTCCGACCCGCGGATTAGAAGTCCGCCGCTCTGTCCCCTGAGCTACCGGCGCGCAGGGCGCAGGGTACGCAGCGCTAGTGACGGACGCCGAAGTCCGTGGTGACGATTGTGACGTCGAGACCCTTGTAGACGCCGGGGGCGGAGTCCTCGTGGACGGCGGCGACGCCGATCTCGCGCCAGCGCGGGTTCATGAGGTTGGCGCGGTGCTCCGGGCTCTTCAGCCACATCTGCAGCGCCGTCGCCGGGGTCACGTCCGGCGACGACCAGAGGAGATTCTCACCGACCGACCAGTACGCCCACGCGCCGGATGCGTAGAACGCCTGGATGCGCTTCCAGAATGCCGAGCCGTCGGCCGACTCGTGGGCGAAGTAGCCGTCCTGCGCCATCTGCTCCGTGTGTGCGAGGGCGGCGGCACTGAGGTTCGCATTCAGGTGCAGCGGTGTCAGATGGTGCGCGCGCCGAAAGGAATTGATGTCCACGAGGACGCCCGACTCGAGCGGCGACAGCGACACGTGCGAACGTTGGGTCGCCGCCGACGCAGCCGGAACGAGCAGCGCGGCGGCGGCGATGATCCCAACGAAGACGCGTGCGGCGCGCATCTCTGTGAAGATCGGCGCCGCAAGGCGGGTTCACATCGGCCCAAAGGAGGATTTTTGCGCGTCATATGTCCCACGTTTTCTAGTGGTAAATGTCGGCGACGAGGTGGGGCATGAGCCTCCGCGCCCCACTCCGACAGGACGCAACGCTGCCGAACGGACGCGTCGTCCACGTCCGCGTCGGGGTCCCCGAGGACTCGTACATCTCACCGCGCGAGATCGACACGGTCGCGCTCGAGGTTTTCGACGACTCCGAGCATCTCGCTGCCGTGAACACGGTGCTGGACGTCGACCAGGACCGCGAAGGGCTGGCGCTCCTCCGGGAGGTCGTCGCAGGCCTGGAGTCGGGTGACCTCGCACCGACGGCGGGCGCGATCGAGCCGCTCGCGGATAGGTTGCGCGCATGAGCGCTGCCTCGCTGCACACGAATCACGGGACGATCGAGGTCGAGCTGTACGACGACGACGCGCCGAAGACCGTCGACAACTTCGTCAAGCTCGCGCGCGACGGGTTCTACGACGGCGTGATCTTTCACCGGGTCATCCCCGATTTCATGATCCAGGGCGGCGATCCGACCGGCACCGGCCGAGGCGGGCCGGGCTATACGTTCGAGGACGAGCAGAACGACCACGGCGTCGACCGCGGCGCGCTGGCGATGGCGAACGCCGGCCCGAACACGAACGGCAGCCAGTTCTTCATCGTCACCGCCGACTCGTGTCCGTGGCTGAACGGCAAGCACACCGTCTTCGGGCGCGTGACGAGCGGGATGGACGTCGTCGACGCGATCTCCAATGTCGACGCCGACGCGAGCGACAAGCCGCGCGAGGACGTCGTCATCGAGCGCGTCGAGCTGACCGCATAATTTCGCGCTACCTTGGCGTGCTCCGTGCACGTCCTCGCACTCGCCGCCATCCTGCTCGGGCTCCATGGAGATCCGGCGCGCTTCCAGAGCCAGACCGGTCAGCAGACGCAGGTCGTCCATACGTTCGTCTCGTTCGCACAGACGAGCTCGCTCGCGAAGATCGCAGCCGACTCCGGCCCCGTGCCGCTGCTCGCGCTCAACACGGGGTCGTACGGGTCGCGGGAGACGGCAACGCCGCGCGGGATTGCGCTCGGCCAGAACGATGCATTCCTCATCCGTCTGAACGGCGTGATCAACGACTGGAGCGGTGATCGCTTCTATGTCCGACCCTTCCCGGAGATGAATGCGTACTGGGAGGCGAACTCCGCGTACAACCAGAACGGCACGCCGCGCGGCGGCGCGCACACGACTGCGTGGAACCGCAAGGCGCTCGCGCGGATCGCGATCGTCCTCCGCGGCGGCGTGGAGGCGGACGTGAATGCCAAGCTCGCGAAGCTCGGGCTTCCCGGAATCCATCAGGATCTCGCGATCACGACGCCGAAGCTTCGCATCGTCTGGAACCCGCAAGGCTTCGGCGCGCCGAACGTGCCCCGCAACTCGGCCCAGGCGTACTACCCCGGCGACGCGTACGTCGACGTCGTCGGTGACGACCTCTACGACATCCGCGGCCACGGCGCGACCTGGGCGGCGGCCGAGGCGCTGTACAAGGCACATCCCGACAAGGCGTTCGCGTTCCCGGAATGGGGCGTCTGGGGCTTCGACGACGCGACGTTCGTCCGCGACATGGCGACGTTCGTGCGCACGCACCGGCGCACCGAATTCATCGCGTACTACAGCGGCCGGCCCGGCTCGGTGTTCGACCTCGCGTCGAAGCCGGCGTCGCGAGCGGCATACCGCGCGCTCATCTCGCCACTCGGCTGAACACGTCCGGGTCGCGCTGCTCCTCTTGCAGGAACCGCGACAGGTAGAGCGCGAAGACCGCGAAGAAGACCGCCGCCTGCTCGACCGCCATGCTGACGCCCGCAATCTGCTGGTCGGCGAGCGGTCGCGGCCCCCACGTCCGCGGAGCGTGCGTATAGAAGCCGTAGATCGGCTTCGGGATCAGCGCGAGCACGAGACCAAGCGGGCTCGCGAGGACGAACGCGGCGAAGAGGTAGAGCGCCTTCGCGCCGGCGTTCTGCGCGCCGCGGACGACCGGCCACCAGAGTGCGACGCCGGCGACGAGATACGTCACGTGCTCGATGTGCAGCAACCAATGAGGCCGTCGGAGCGCAGCGTCGTAGATCCACGGCAGGTGCCAGACGAAGTACGTGGCGAGCCAGAGCGCGAGCGCAGGCAGCATCGGAATGCGCACCTTGCGGAAGCGGTCGCTCGGGATCGCGAGCACGAGCAGGGCCGGTGCCCACTCCGCGAGCACGAAGTTCTGCAGCAGGTGCGCCCAGAGGAACGTGTGCGTCGCGAGCGGCTGCAGCGTCGTGAAGAACGAGGCGAAGATCAATATGAGCGCCGCGGCCGCCGCTGCTGCGCGCGCGCCGCGAGGCTCGACGACCGTCGCATAGAGGAGCGCGAGTGCCGGCACCAGCACGACGGCCTCCAGCGACGGATGCATGGGGCTACGCTACTCGGGCGCGCCCGTGGTGTAGCGGTAACACGACAGCCTTCCAAGCTGTAGTCACGAGTTCGACCCTCGTCGGGCGCTTCCGACTAGCCGGCGGTCGCGTCCGCGAAGAACTCGGCGATCGCGGCGGAGAACGCCTTCCGGCTGTCCTCCCACGCGTAGAACATGTGCCCGCCGCCGAAGTGCCGCACCGTCAGGCGTCCGGCCATCGACGGATCGAGTCGCATCAGGTTCCGCGTGCGGTCGCTCGTGTAGTACGGGGTCACCATGTCGTAGCGACCGTTGGTGATGAACGCCTTCATGTGCGGGTTCAGCGACATCCCGTAGCGGAAGTCGTCCGTGGCGCCCTCCGGCGGCACGAAGAAGTGCAGAGGCTCGTCGTTCTTCCACGCCTGGTTGACCTCGAGGCTGAGCAGCGTGTACTCGCGATCCGTCTCGACGCCGATCTCCGTCCGCAGCTGCCGGTTCACGGCAGCGGTGTACGCGGGCCCGATGCCCGAGAGCGTCGGGTCCGGCCCCGCGAACGGCTCACGGTCCGGGAACGGGTCGACCCCCGTGATCGTCGCGTCGTACAGCCCGACGACCTTGCGCTCGTCGCGCAGCAGCTCCCGCGCGAACACGTTGATCGGGATGCGCCCTTCGCCGCGCGTGACGAAGTCGACCGGGAGGCCGATCAGGTCCGCGAGGCGTGTGAGGATCCGTTCGCGCTCCTCGGCCGGCATCGCGGCGCCGCGCGTCAGGAATGCGGTGTACTCGCCCGTCGCGAACGCTTCCGCCTCCGGCAGGAACGAGTCGAGTGAGGCGCCCCGCTCGAACGCGCGCGAGCGCCCGTGGTGGACGGCCGCGGCGGTCATCGTCGGCACGAGGTCGACCCAGGCGAGCACGTCGTAGTCGCCGCTGCTCAGCCCGCCGAACTCGAGCGCCGGGGAGATCAGGATCGCGCCGTTCAACCCGACGCCGGCTTCCTCCTGCAGCGCCCGCGCGAGCTTGCCGACCCGGTAACCGCCGTAGCTCTCGCCGGCGATGAACACCGGCGACCCCCAGCGGCCGTTCGACGACAGCCAGCGGCCGATGAACTCCGACAGCGCCTGGAGGTCGCGCTTGTAGCCGAAATACTCCTTCGGATCGTCCTCCTCGCCCTTCTTCTTCTCGTCGCCGTCCTTCGGCTTTTCCTTTTCGACGACACGGCTGAAGCCGGTCCCGACGGGATCGACGAAGACGAGATCGGTGAAGGCGAGCCACGACTCGTCGTTGTCGACCAGGCGCGGCGGCACGCGCGGCAGTGAGCCGTCCGACGGAAACTCGACGCGGCGCGGTCCGACTGCACCCATGTGCAGGAACGCAGACGAGGCGCCCGGCCCGCCGTTGAACACGAACGTGACGGGACGGTCGAGATCCGCGCTGTCGGCGACGTACGCGACGGAGAAGATCTCCGCCGACGGCTTCTCGTTCTTGCGCAGTACGACCCACTTCGCCGTCGCCGTATACGGCGTGCCCTTCCAGGTGCCAGTCGTCGCCGCGCCGCGCGGCGGCTCGTAGTCGGGCTTGTTGTCGTCGCGCTTCTCGTCGTCCGCCATGGGACGGACTCTACGGTTTCAGGACCACCTTCAGGCAGTCGTCCTGTTTCTTCTTGAAGATGTCGTAGCCCTTCGGCGCATCGTCGAGCTTCAACGTGTGCGTGATGATGTAGCTCGGGTCGATCTCACCGTTCTCGATCCGGCCGAGGAGGGGCCGCAGGTACCGGTGCACGTGGCACTGCCCCGTGCGAATCGTCAGGCCTCTGTTCATCACCGCCCCGATCGGGAACTTGTCCATCAGCCCGCCGTACACGCCCATGATCGAGACCGTGCCGCCGTTGCGGCAGCTCAGGATCGCTTCCCGCAGGGCAAACGGACGCTCGGTCTCCTGTCGCATCGCCTGCTTCATGCGGTCGTACATGTACGACGGCCCGTGGAAGTGCGCCTCGAGCCCGACCGCGTCGATGCACGCATCCGGCCCGCGGCCGCCGGTCAGTTCCTTCAGCGCTTCCGGCACGCTGTCGACCTCTTCGTAGTTGAGCGTCTCGACGCCGCGATTCTCTTCGGCGATTCGCAGCCGGTACTCGAAGCGGTCGATCATGATCACGCGCTCCGCGCCGAGCAGTTGCGCGCTCGCGGCGGCGAACTGCCCCACGGGGCCGGCGCCCCAGACGGCGATGACGTCGCCCGGTTGGATGTCGCAGTACTCCGCGCCCATGTAACCGGTCGGGAAGACGTCGCTCAGGAAGAGCACCGCCTCGTCCGGCAGGCCGCTGTCGATCTTCAGCGGCCCGACGTCGGCGAACGGAACGCGCACGTACTCGGCCTGACCTCCCGCGAAGCCGCCCGTGAGGTGCGAGTAGCCGAAGATGCCGGCGGTGGACGCGCCAAACATCTTTTCGGCGAGACGCGCGTTCGGGTTCGTGTTCTCGCATAGCGAGTACAGCTCGCGTTCGCACGCGTTGCACGCGCCGCACGCAATCGGGAACGGGACGACCACGCGGTCCCCGACCTCGAGGTTCTTCACTCCCTTGCCGAGCTCGACGACCTCGCCCATGAACTCGTGACCGAGCACATCGCCGCGCTTCATCGTCGGCACATAGCCGTCGTAGAGGTGCAGGTCGGAGCCGCAGATCGCCGTCGACGAGACGCGAACGATCGCGTCGCGTTCGTTGAGGATCTCCGGATCCGGGACGTTCTCGACGGTGACGCGGTTGCGGCCCTGCCAGCACGTCGCCTTCATGCCGGGACCGCTGCCCGCTGCCGCAGGTGATCCGAGAGCTTGTGACCCGACGGCGTCGAGTCCGAGCGCAGCACCTCGCCGGTCTCGACGCGCGCCTTGAAGCGGCGCAACTCGTCTGCCAGGCGCGTCGCGTCGTCACGGCCGCTGAGCTTCTTCGCCAGGACGCCGAAGTCGCCGAGCGGAGGATCCTCGACGAGCTCGACGGCGACCTCCGTTCCTCGGCCGCCCGGCGCGTCGGCGTACGTCGGCGTGTAGTCGTCGAGATCCCAGGCCGCCTCCACCTCCGCGCGCGGCTTGTTGATGGTGACGACCTTTCGAATCCGCTTGGCGCTCTGCGGCGGCCCGCTCTTCTGCGTGAGGTGGATCGCCTCGTAGACGTCCGCGGCGGCGATCGGCAGCACCGTTGCGATCGCCGCGATCGTGCGCTTGTTCCGGTTGCGTGCGACGAGGCCGAGGAGACCGAGATCGACCGCGTCGCCGAAGACGCGTGACCAGACCCACGTCGTCGGTCGCGGGCGGATAGGATGCCGGCGCCCTGTGCCAGCTCACGCGCGCCCATCGCTCGCATGACTCTCCGGTCGCCGCCGCCGATCGCACGGCAGAGGGCGCGTGGGGCAGCCACCTGTGTCGTGCCGAGCACGATGCTGAACCAGCCGAGAAACCGCGTCAACGAGTCGCGGTCGCGTGTCCGAAGGGTGTGAGTCGCCATGGGATGCGTCTCCCAGGCGGCGCGCCCTCCTAAACGGTCAGAGGCTCTCGATGCGCTCGCGTCTCTTCGTCGTCCTGCCCGCTTACGCGCGTGCCCGCAGGTTCCGGCTTCGCATCGCCTCGGCGTTGATCTCCGCGCCGAGGAGGAGCGCCATCCCGGTCAGCCAGAGCCAGGTCAGCATCACGATCACGGCGGAGAGGGAGCCCCACGTCTTGTTGTACGACGCGAAGGTCGCGGTGTAGACCGCGAAGAGACCCGATGCGCCGAGCCACAGCACCGCTGCGACGAGCGACCCGGGTGTCAGCCACTCCCATTTCGGCTGATCGACATCCGGGCCGAGGTAGAGCAACGCGGCGAATGCGACGAGCAGGCCTCCGAGCAGGATCGGCCATTGCGCGATCCACCAGAGCCAGTTGAGCACGCCCCCAAAGGGGCCGACGCGTGATGCGATCGCGTGCTCGACCACGGGGCCGAAGATCGTCAACACCGCAACCAGCACGAACGCGAAACCGATGATCGCCGCCATCTCGAGGGCGACGACGCGCTTCCGCACGAACGACCGCTTGTCCTTGCGGTTGTACGCGAGGTTGAGAGCGGTCATGTAGGAGCTCATCGCCCCGGTCACCGACCACACGGCGAGCACGAGGCCGATCGCGGTCATGACGATGCTGCCGGTCGGATGTGCATCGGCGCGCTTCAACGAGCTGTCGATCAGCGACGTCGCCTGGCCCGGCATGACGCCGTGCAGGCTGTGCACGAGGCTGTCGATCGTGCTCGGCCCGACGATCAGCGTGAAGAGGCCGACGGCGACGATCAGCACGGACGGAATCGCGAAGAACGAGCTGTACGCGAGGGCGGAGGCGAGCATCATGCAGTTGTCGGCCATGAACTGCTTGCCGGCGCGGATCACGATCGCCTTCCTGTCTGCCCACGAAAGGTCGCGAAGGCGTGGGCACTCGAGCGGCGGCTCGCGGCGTTCGGGTTGCGGGGTCGGCTGCTCGTCGTCGGCGAGCTGTGCCTCGTCCGGCATCGGCCGTGCGGTCGCGCGGGTGAGCCCCTGGCGGGTCATCACGTCCACAACGGTCGAGGCGGGCCTGCGGATGCGGTATGAACGGTGCGTGGAGTCGTACGAGATCGTGGTCGTCGGCGCCGGCTCGGCGGGGCTCGCGACGGCGGCGCTCCTCCAGCAGGAAGGGCTCCGCCCGCTCGTGCTCGAGGCCGGCCCGGAGCCCGGCGCCGCGTGGCGCGAGCGCTACGACCGCCTGCGCCTGCACACGCCGCGCCTGCTCTCCGGCCTGCCGGGGCTGCGAATCCCGCGCGGCTACGGGCGCTGGGTCGCGCGCGACGACCTGATCGAGTACTTCCACGACTACACGGCCGTCCACGACATCGACGTGCGCGTCAACTGCAAGGTCGAGCGGATCGAGCCGTCGTGGTTGTTACACACGAGCGACGGTGTGATCCAGACCGGCCACGTCGTCGTCGCGACCGGTTACAACGGGGCGCCGTTCGTCCCCTCGTGGCCGGGTCGCGAGTCGTTCACGGGCGAGCTCGTCCACTCGTCGCAGTACCGCAGTTCCGCGCCGTACCGCGGGCAGGACGTGCTCGTGGTCGGCGCCGGAAACTCGGGCGCGGAGATCGCCCACGACGTCGCCGACGGCGGCGCCGCACGGTCGCGGCTCAGCGTGCGAACACCGCCGCAGATCGTTCGCCGCGCGACGCTCGGCATCCCCGCACAACTGCTCGGCATGGCGATCCGCAAGCTGCCGCCGCACTGGGTGGACCCGTTCACGATGTGGCAGCGCAAGGTCGCGATTCCGGACTTGACTGCGCAGGGGCTGCCGCGCCCGCCGCACGGCGTGCGCACGGCGTTCCTCTCGACGGGAACGACGCCGATCCTCGACGTCGGCATCGTCGACGCCGTGCGGCACGGACGCGTCGAGATCGTCGCGGCGGTCGAAGGCTTCGACGGAGGCGACGTCCTGCTCGCAGACGGCGCGCGCATCGGCCCGGACGCCGTGATCGCCGCGACCGGATTCCGCGCCGGGCTCGACGGCCTGGTAGGACATCTCGACGTGCTCGGCCCGCGCGGGCTGCCGAAGCAGACGGACGGCCGGCCCGTGCTGCCCGGCCTCTGGTTCGTCGGCTTCACGCCGACCCTCGGCGGCCAGCTGCGCGAGGGAAGCATCGCTGCGCGCAAGGTCGCGGCCGCACTGGCTGGGGAGATCCGATCGGGGCGGCAGGATTCGAACCTGCGGCTTCTGCCTCCCAAAGGCAGCGCTCTACCAGGCTGAGCTACGCCCCGTCGGAGGCAGTGTAGGTCGTGACACGGAAACCGCTCGTCGGCTACGCCATGGTCCTCGTCGCGGCCACCCTCTTCGGGATCAACGGCACCGTCTCGAAGGTCGCGCTCTCTTCCGGGCTGTCGTCGCTCCGCCTGACGGAGGCGCGCTCGGCCGGCGCCTGCATCGGCCTCGTGCTGATCGCGATGCTGCGGAAGCCGTCGTCGTTGCGCGTCGCGCGCCGCGAAGTGCCGAGGCTCGCGATCTTCGGCTGCATCGGCGTCGCCTTCGTACAACTGACCTACTTCCTCGCCATCCACCGGCTCGCGATCGCGATCGCGTTGCTGATCCAGTACCTCGGGCCGCTCCTCGTCGCGGTCTACGCGCGCACGTTCGGGCACGAACACGTGCGGCGTCGCATCTGGGCCGCTCTCGGCCTCTCGCTCGCCGGTCTGACGCTGATGGTGCAGCTCTGGAACGGCGTCGCGCTCGACGGGCTCGGCGTCTTCTACGCCTTTCTCGGTGCGCTCGCGTACGCGACCTACCTCCTCCTCGCCGAGCGCGAGGTCGCGGCGCGCGACACGATCTCGCTGATGGCTTGGGGCTTCGGCTTCTCGACCCTCTTCTGGACGATCGTCCAGCCGTGGTGGAGCTTCCCGGGACGCGTCGTCGCGCACACGGTCTCGCTCCAGGGCTCCCTGAGCGGCGTGCACCTCCCGGTCTGGGCGCTCGTTCTCTGGGTCGTCGTGCTGGGGACGATCGCCCCGTTCTCGCTGATCGTCGGCGCCCTCCGCCACGTCACGGCGACGCGCGCCGGGGTGACGGCGATGCTCGAGCCCGTCGTGGCGACGGTCGTCGCCTGGGCCTGGCTGCGGGAATCGCTGTCGCCCGTCCAACTCGGGGGTGCCGCGGTCGTGCTCGCCGCCATCGGCTTGTCACAGACGGCACGATGAATTCACTCGAAAGGGGGAGGGACACTGTAAGAAGCTGATGTCAAAGTCGTATTCGTGTTCGGAAAAAAGCAGGTTCTCAGTGTTTGCGCGGTAGTTTTCAGTGTGTTCGCCCTGGCTCCCGCGGCCGGCGCAGCTGTCCGCAGCAGCGCAGTGACCAGCCTCCTCCAGGCGGTCAACCAGACTCGCGTCGCCCACGGCCTCCGGCCGCTCAGGGTCGACAGGACCCTCGTTCGCGCCGCTCAGTCGCACTCGACCGAGATGCTCCAAGGCAACTTCTTCGCGCACGGTGACTTCCACGGCCGGATGGTCGCGTTCCACGTCACCGGCCCGGTGGCCGGCGAGAACCTCGCGTGGGGGAACGGCCCGTACGCGTCGGCGAGCTCGATCATCTCCGAATGGCTCGCGAGCCCGGAGCACCGCGCCAACCTGCTGCACGCCGGCTGGACGCGGATCGGCATCGGCATTTCACGGGGCACGTTCCTCGGCAACGGCGGCTCGTCCGTCGTCACCGCCGACTTCGCAGGCCGCTGACACGACGTTCGAGGGCAGGTCGACGCCGGCCCCCACCGGCGTCGTCGGGAGCGAGCGAGGCCGCCCAATGGCGCGGCCTCGCTCTTTTTGCCGGAACTGCGCGCGCCGGAGAGCGCTCTCCGGCGCGCTCCGTGCAGTCAGGGCTCGCTCCTTCGATCAGGCCAATGCGCCCGGGTCGGCGCGGCCTGCGGCCGGGCCGACGGCCGGACGCCGCCGGCTAGGTCTCGCTGCGCGTCGCCCTAGCCTCCGGCTGGGTCGACGCTCCCGCGGGCGGTTCGCGCGCCACTAGCGGGGGCTATCTGCCCGCTCTCCCCCGGAGAGCATTCGCACGGCGGGCGCCAAGACGCGAAGCGGCTTGGCGCGCGCCGCATCCCCGCTCCCTGGCCCGGCGCCGCAGGCGCCGCGCCACGGCGGGCAAGAAGCGATCTTCTGCACGAAGCGCACCGGAGACCGCGCTCTCCGGTGCGCGAAGTTCCTTGTCTCAGCGAGCGCGCCGGCGCGCGAGCTAATCGGAATCCATGAGCGAGCGCAACTCGGCGAGCTTCTCGCCGCGCAGCTCGTCGCGCTCGCCCTTCTCGATCCGCTCGAGCAGCTGCCGCACGAGCGGCGCGAGGTCGAGCGGATTGAACGGCTTCGTCACGTAGTCGACGCCGCCGATGTCGAGCCCCCGAGCGCGGTCGCGAAACTCGGCGCGCGCGGTGAGAAAGATGATCGGGATCTCGTTGGTGCGCTCGTCGTCGAGCAGCCGCTCCGCGACACGCCAGCCGTCGAGACCGGGCATCATCACGTCGAGGAGGATCACGTCGGGCTGATGCTCGCGCGCCTCGTCGAGCCCCGTGGGCCCGTCGGCGGCCTCGAGGACCTCCATCTGCTCCGCTTCCAGATTCACCCGGCAGAGCAGCCGGATCGGCGCCTCGTCGTCGATCACCAGCACCCTCGTCACGATTTCTCCTTCATCTCCTTAGCGAGCCTGCGTAATCCCGACGGCGGGCAACTCGAATGCAAACGTCGATCCCTCGCCTTCGCGCGACTCGACCCAGATCCTCCCGCCCATCGCCGTCACGAGCCCGCGCGCGATGAACAGCCCGAGCCCAGTGCCGCCCTGCCCGACGCGCGTCTCCGCGTCCGCGCCGCGGTAGAACTTGCGGAAGTTCTGCTCCTGGTCGGACTGTGGGATGCCGATCCCCTCGTCCGCGACGCTGACCTCGACCGTGTCCTGCTTTCGTTCGACGCCGACGGTCACCGTGCCGCCGTCCGGCGAGTAGCGAAGCGCGTTGTCGAGGAGGATCGAGCACACCTGGCGCAGCTTGTCAGGATCGGCATTCGCAGGCAGCGGCTCGTCCCCAAGATCCACGACGACGCGATGACCGTTGGCGCCGGCGCCTTCCACCGTCTCGACCACCTCGCCGACGACGTCGCGGACGTCGGTGGCAGAGAGATTGACCTGCAGGTCACCGGTGTCCAAGCGCGCGACGTTGAGCAGCGCGTCGACGATTCCCGTCAGACGCTTGGACTCCGACGCGATGTAACCCAGGAACGTGCGCCGCTCCTCCTCCCCGAAGAGGACATCCTGGCGCAGCAAGGTCTCGGCGAATCCGTAGATCGACGTCAGCGGGGTGCGGAGCTCGTGGGAGACCGTCGAGACGAAGTCCGACTTCATCTGCTCGACGAGCCGGTCGGATGAGATGTCGCGGAAGGCGAAGATTCGGCCGGCGACGGCGCTTGCCGGGTCGCGCATGACCGCCTCGGTCACCGAGAGCCACACTTCCTCGCGGCCGCGCACGATCGGGACGAGCCGGTCGCCCACGGGTGTGTCGCTGCCGGACTCGAGCGTGCGCTGCAACACGTCCGCAGGCGTCCGTCCGAGCGCGTCCTCCGCCGGGATGCCGGTGATCTGCTCGGCGGCCTGATTCCAGAGGACGACCTTGCCCTCGCGGTCGACCGCCACGATCCCGTCGGCGATGTTCGCGAGGATCGCGAAGCTTCGCTCTTTCTCGAGCGCCACCCGCTGATACAGCTCGGCGTTCGACATCGCGGCCGACGTGCTCGCCGCGAGCGCGAGCATCGCCTCGACCTCCTCCTCGCGCCACGGCCGCGGCTCCACGCAGTAGACCGCGAGCACACCGAGCGGCGCGCCCTCCGGGCCTGCGAGCGGCACGCCGAGATACGCCGAGTTGCCGGCGGCGAGCATCGGATCGATCTCGATGAGCCGGGCGTCTTCGGTGGCGTTCTCGAGCGCGACCGGCGCGCGCGACTGCACCACGTCGCCCGAGAGCCACGACGACGACGGGCTGCGCGAGCCGAGCGCTGCGTCCGCGCCCGCGCCGGCCGCCGCATGCACGACGAGCTCGTTGTCCTCGAGCACTCGGATCGCGCAGGCATCCGCGTTCACCAGCTCCGGAGCCTGCTGCACGACCTCGTCCAGCACCGCCGCCGGATCGAGCTCCGTCGTCAGGAGGCGGCCCGTGCGCGTCAGCTGCTGCGCGAGCGCCCGCGCGCTCCGCTCCGCTTCGAAGAGCTCGCTCCGTTCGAGTGCGCCGCGCGTCGCGTCGGCGAGATGACGAGCCAGCTCGAGGTCGTCGTCGGTGAAGACGTGCTCGCCGGCGAAGAACACTGCGACGATCCCGCCCGACTGCTCCGGAATCGCGAGCAGGGCTCCGTAGCCGCTCGAGCGCCATTCATCCGGTATGCGGTCGTCGTCGGCGAGGCGGGGCGCGGCGACTATCCGTCCTTCGGCCGCCGCGCGTGCAAGCGTGCCGTCGCCCCCGAGCGATTCCGGAAACGACGGCGGGAGCTCGTGTGACCCGGCGACCGTTAGACGTCCGCGCTGCGGCATGAGCACCGCTGCGACGTCGCCGCCGAGCGCCTCGGACGCCGCCTGCGCAACGGCGTCGAGCGTCGCCGTTCGCGAAAGCGACTGACCGAGAATCGATGCAATCCGGTAGAAGCCCCGCTGCACCCGTGCCTGGCGCGCGCTGCGTGTGAACGTCTCGGCGTTGCGCAAGGCGAGAGAGGCGAGGCCGGCAAATGCCTCGATCGCCTCGATGTCCCGCGCGGTGAACGGCTGGCCGTCGGTGCGACCCGCACCGAGCACGCCCTGGATCTCCTCGCTCCATCGCATCGGCGCGACGACCGCGTCCGTGAAGCCCCGGTACGCCTCGTGCGGCACGCCCTCCTCGAGCTCGGCGTATTCGCCGAGCGCGAGCGCGCGCCTTTCGCGGATCGCGATCCCTGCCAGTCCGCGCGTCGCCGGAAACTCGAAGCCGACGAGCGAGGAGTCGAGGCCGTGGACCGCCGCGCAGCGCAGGGTGCCGTTCTCGTACAGGTAACAGTCGGCGGCATCGGCGCCGAGCAGCCGTGCCACCTCGTCGGCGAGACGCTGCAACACGTCGTCGAGCTCGAGCGCGCCGCTCAAGACCTGCGCCGCCCGGAGCAGCGAGGTCTGCTGTTCGAGCCGGTCGCGATTCTCCTCGAGCAGCCGGCCCAGCCGGATCGCGAGCGCGGCCTCGGCGGCAACTGCCTCGAGCAGGTTCGCGTCGCTCTTCGTCCATGGACGCGACGGGCGTCGACGTGCGACCAGTGCGCCGACGGTCTCGCCGTGCACGACGATCGGCATCGACGTCGCCGGCTCCTCCTCGCCTGCCTCGCCCCACTCCGCGACGACGGCGCCGGCGAGCTCGATCGAACAGTGCGTGCCGTCGACCGCATGGGCGGTCTGCTCGACGGTTGCGTCGAGCGCAGCGCGGAGATCGAGCTCGGTGCGCAGGCGCCGCGCGATCGACGCGAGCAGCCGTTCGCGCTCGAGCGCATCGCGGAGCGCGAGCGCCGATCGCGTGCGCTCGAGCGCGATCGTCGCCTCCGACGCGAGCGCCTGCATCGCGGCGAGGTCGTCGGTCGAGAACGCATGGAAGTTGTCGGTCGTCGCGACCGAGATGACGGCGATCACGCGCTCCTCGCTGACGAGCGGGATGTAGGCGGCGCTCTTGGCGCCGACGGCTTCCGCCAGGCGCGCGCTGACGCGCGACGAGCCGGCGACGTCGTAGACGGCGAACGCCGCCGCCTCGAAGACGGCGCTCGCGACTCCCGACGCCTCGTTGCCCAAGTCGACCCGCACGTCGCGCCACCAGTCGACGTCCTCACCGTGCGAGCGCGCGAGGAAGCCCGAGGCCTCCCGGCCGTCCTCGGAAACGAAGGTGAGGGCGACGAAGCCGACTTCGAAGAGGGAGGCGATCTCGTCGAGCAGCGTTCGGACGACGGCCTCGACGTCACCGGCGCGGGCGAGATCCGAGGCGATTCGGCGCAGGCTCACGAGCTCGCGCTCACGGAGCCGGGATGCCGGAGCGTCCACGCCGGACGACTTCAGCGACCGCCGCCGCACGAGGAGGCCGCCGAGCAGACCGAGCAAGAGCGCGCCGAGCACGACCCCGACGCTCTCCCACGCGAGCGCGAGGCCGTTCAGACCGACTTGAAGCGACTCGATCAGGGTCATGCTGGGCGACGTGATGATAGGGAGCGGCGATGCTCCGAGTCCACGTTTTCAGGCCATGGAACGGGAACCCTGCCCGTTGCAAAGATGGGCCGTCCGGCCCATTGTCGGGATTCGGGGGCGGGGATAGCGTCACGGCCACTGGGCGATGCGAGCCGCGGCGCCAGTTCCTGGCCTCGTAACCGCGGTGAGCACTCGAGAAAGCCCGCCGCGCCGACCCCCCCGAGCGGCGGGCTTTCTCACTTCTTAATAGGTCGTGGCTATCGTGGCCGCCGATGGTTCGGCGTGTCCTCCTCGCTTCCCCACGCGGCTTCTGCGCCGGGGTCGAACGGGCGGTCGACACGGTGGAGCGGGCGCTGAGCCTGTACGGCGCCCCCGTCTACGTTCGCAAGCAGATCGTCCACAACAAGCACGTCGTCGACGACCTCGAGCGCCGCGGGGCGATCTTCGTCGACTCGGTGCACGACGTGCCGCGCGACGCGACCCTCGTCTTCTCGGCGCACGGCGTCTCGCCGGCCGTTCGCGACGCGGCGGCGGGACGGCGGCTGAACACGATCGATGCGACGTGCCCGCTCGTGACGAAGGTGCACACGCAGGCGCGGCGCTACGCGGACGCCGGGTATGCGATCGCGTTCATCGGCCACGCCGGTCACGAAGAGGTCGAAGGGACCTTCGGCGAGGCGCCGGACGCGACCGTCCTCGTCGAGTCGGTCGACGACGCGCGCCGCGTCGACCTACCTCGCGACCGTCCGCTCGCCTACATCACGCAGACGACGCTCTCGATCGACGAGACGCGCGAGATCGTCGATGTCCTGCGCGCGCGGTACCCGGGGATCGTCGCACCGGCGAAAGAAGACATCTGTTATGCAACGTCCAACCGGCAGTGGGCGGTCAAGGAGCTGCTCGACGAGGTCGAGCTGCTGCTCGTCATCGGGTCGCGCAACTCGTCGAACTCCAAGCGGCTCGTCGAGGTCGCGCACGCACTGGGGGTCGCATCGCATCTCGTCGACGACGTGTCCGAGATCGAGGAGTCGTGGCTCGAGGGCGTCGAGACGGTCGGCGTGACCTCGGGCGCGTCCGCGCCCGAGCGCCTCGTGCGGGACCTGTGCGAATGGTTCCGTGCGCGCGGCGTCACCGACGTGAGCGAGTTCTCGTCCGCATTCGAGGACGTCGTCTTCAGGCTCCCCGTAGAGTTGCGCCGTGCGCAACGCTCCAGCGCGGCGGCCTGAACCCGACCGCATACGGCGGTTGCCGGAGCAGTACTTCTCGGCGCTGCTCGCACGCGTCGCGGCCGCCGCTGCACGCGACGGCGAGCCGCTCGTCGATCTCGGCCGCGGCAACCCCGATGTCGGGCCGCCTCCGCACGTCGCCGCTGCTCTCGACGAGTGGGCGCGGCGGGCGGACGTGCACGGCTACGCGCCGTTCGCCGGCATCCCCGAGTTGAAGGAAGCGATCGCAGTGCGTTATCGGGACGTCTACGACGTCGAGCTCGATCCGGCGAATGAGGTCGCTGTGCTGCCGGGCTCGAAAACGGGCCTGATGGAGTTCGCCCAGGTTTGCGTCGAGCGCGGCGGCACGATCGTTCTGCCTGATCCCGGCTACCCCGATTACTTCTCCGCCGTCGCGCTCGCCGGCGCGCACCTCGGCACGCTCCCGATCGCACCCGATGGAACACCCAACTGGGAAGCGGCACCGAAGCAGGCGGACGCGCTCTATCTCAACTACCCCTCCAACCCGGTTGCGGCCTGTGCGCCCGACAGGGTCTTCGAGCAGGCGATCGAATACGCCCACCGCGCGCAGGCGTGGGTGCTGCACGACTTCGCATACGGCGACCTCGTCTTCGACGGGCGGAAGCCGGCGAGCTTCCTCGCGGCAGACGGCGCGCGCGAGGTGGGGCTCGAGCTGTTCTCGATGTCGAAGACCTACGGGATGGCCGGCTGGCGGCTCGGCTTCGCCGTCGGGAACGCCGAGCTCGTCGCGCGGATCGAGAACCTGCAGAATCACCAGTTCGCCGGCGTGTTCCTGCCGGTGCAGCGCGCGGGCGTCGCAGCGCTGACCGGGCCGCAGGAGAGCGTCGAAGCGAGGCGCGCGACGTACGAGCGGCGGCGCGACCGCGCTCTCGCAGCGCTCAGCGGGCTGGAGACGCACAGCGAGGGGACGTTCTTCGTGTGGTTCCGCCTGCCGGACGACGTGACGCGGGCAGCGCTGCTCGAGACGCACCGTGTCGCAGTTGCGCCGGGCGAGGGCTTCGGCGAGAACGGGGCCGGCTGGGCGCGCCTGTCGCTCGCGACTGCAGACGCGCCGCTAGACCTGGGTCTCGAGCGGCTGCGTCACGGCCTCGGTCTCTAGGAACTGCGCGAGGCGCGCCGCCTCGTCCTCCGTGATCGAGACCGCCGCGCGCGCGACGCCGTCCTCCCAGACGCTGAAGCGGACGTGCGGATCCTCGGCGACGTATCGCGTCACCCGCAGCGCACGACCGGCGCTGTTCTCGTGCGGCCGGAAGAACTCGACGAACTTGCGCCGCTGGACGATGCCGCACCACGGACAGAAGCGGAATCTCGCCTCGATCTCGTTCCCACAGCCGGCGCAGCCGGGCATGCCTGGAGCTTAGGACTTCTGGATCGCGAGCGCGTCGCCGACGCGGATCTCGGTCGCGAGGACGTCCCGCGCCACCCAGTCGCGGTGCGCCTCGACGACGTCCCGGTCGGGTTCCGGCACGGTCAGCACGATGCGATCCGTGATCTCGAAGCCCTCGTCCTTGCGCAGCTGGTTGACGGTGCGGATCAGGTCGTAGGCCCGCCCCTCGAGCAGCAGCTCGGCGTCGAGCTCCGTATCGAGCGCGACGGTCAGCCCCGACTCGGACGCCACGGCGAACCCTTCGCGGCCGCTGCGCTCGACGAGCACCTCGTTCGGCTCGAGCTCGTGTCCGGCGACGCGGAAGCGGCCCCCCGCGAGCTCCTCGAAGTCCCCGGCCTGCAGCGCCTGACGGATCGTCGGCAGCTCCTTGCCGAGGCGCGGGCCGAGCACCGGGAGGTTCGGCTTCACGAGCAGCTGCGACTCGACGGCACCGAACTCGACGGCCTTCGCGCGCACCTCGTCCGCGATCTCCTCCGCGTGCGCGCTCGCGCCGTTCGCGCCTTCGACGATGATGCGCCGCAACGGCTGGCGGAGCTTCAGACCGCTCGACGCGCGCGCCTGGTGCGCGAGCGTGACCACGCGGCGGACTTCGTCGATCTCCGCCAGCAGCGCACGATCCGGCTCCGCGACCTCCGGGAAGAGCGCGAGATGCACCGACTCCGGGCCGTCCTGCACGAGGTTTCGCCAGAGGTGATCGGTGACGAAGGGCATCACCGGCGCGAGCGTGCGGAGTGTCTGCACGAGCGCGTACCAGAGCGTCGCGAACGCGTCCTGCTCGTCGTTCCAGAAGCGGCGGCGCGAGCGGCGGATGTACCAGTTCGAGAGATCGTCGGCATACGACTCGTACGACTTCATGATCGTCACCGTGTCGTACGTCTCGTACGCCGACTCGGCGTCGCGCACGAACGCATGCGTGCGCTCGACGAGCCAGCGGTCGAGCGGTGCAGACACGGACGGCTCGAGCGACGAGAACGACGGCGTGAAGCCGGCGATGTTCGCGTACTCGACGAAGAACGAGACCGAGTTCCAGAAGGTGAGGAAGCGCCGCTTGACGTCGTCGGCGAGCGCGTAGCCGAACCGCAGCGGCTCGCTGGGCGTCTGCGCGCAGTAGAGCCAGCGCATGACGTCGGCGCCCATCCGGTCGAGCGCGTCGTTGAGCTCGATCGCATTGCCGGTCGACTTGTGCATCGGCTTGCCGTGCTCGTCGTAGACCTTCTCGTACGTCAGCACGCGCCGGTACGGGGACAGGCCTGTGAGCGCGACCGACATGAAGCACTGCGAGTAGAACCAGAGCCGGATCTGCTCGCGCATCTCCGAGACCCAGTCGGCGGGAAACCACTTCTCCCAGTACGCGTGGTCGGGCAGATCGGCACCCGACAGGCCGGCGGA
>JAICWC010000084.1 GCA_025934995.1 Thermoleophilia bacterium
AACGAGACCGTCGTGCTCTCGATCTGGGACGGGGAGTCGCCGATCGTCGTGCGCGTCGCAGACAACACCGACCGCGTCGTTCACCTCGTCGTGCGAACCGGCTCCCGGCTGGCGCGAAGCGACTCCGCACAGGGAAAGGTCTTCCTCGCGTTCGGCGGCGACGGCTCCGAGCTGAATGCGCGCGAGCTGCAGCGGATCCTCGATTCGGCCATCGCCGTCAACACGCAGACCCGCGACGGAATTCGTGCCGTGGCGACGCCCGTCTTCCAGGACCGCGAGGCGATCGCCGCGATGGCCGTCGTCGGCACGATCCCGAACCTGCCGGAAAGCGAGACCTCGAAGCTCGCGGTCCGTCTCCGCCGGACGGCCGAGCAGCTCTCGGCCGAGCTCGGCTTCCTCGTCGACGACGAAAGGAGCACCGCCTGATGCCTGCGTACACGTGGGAGGAGATCCCCGACGAGCCCGTGCGCGAGGGCGTGCGCCGGCGCGCGTTCGGGACGGAGGACGCGATGCTCGTGCTCAACTACTGCGAGCCGGGCATGGCCGTCAATCCACATACGCACGACTTCGACCAGATCGCGATGATCACGAAAGGCACCGCGATCTACCACATCGGCGACGAGCCGTGCGAGGTCGGGCCGGGCTCGATCATGCTCATCCCCGCGGGCGTCGAGCACTACATCGAGCCGACCGGGTCGGAGACGGTTGAGAACATCGACGTGTTCGCACCCGCGCGGTCCGATTACATGCACCTTCTGGAATGGCTGCGACCGACGTAACCGGGAACCTCGACGCCGCGGTGGCGGATCTCGCCGAGCGCTTCCGCGCCGCGCTCGAGCCGCCGCTGCGCGCCGCCGCAGAGCTCGACTCGGCGACGCTCCGCGCCCGCTTCGACGAACCGCTGCCGGAGCACGGCCTGCCGGTCGAGGAGATCCTCGCGCAGCTCGACGAACGCAGCGCCGGCGGCCTCGCGGGGTCGACCGGCGGACGCTACTTCGGCTACGTCACGGGGGCGTCGCTCCCCGCCGCCGCGATCGCCGAGGCGTGGACGGCGGCCGTCGACCAGAACACGGGGATGTGGCCGCTCGGCCCGGCGGCCGTCGAGCTCGAGCAGGTCACGCTCGAGTGGCTCGCAGACCTGCTCGATTTCCCCGGCGTGTCGGGCTACTTCGGCTCCGGCGCGACGATGGCGAACACGGTGTGCCTCGGCGTCGCGCGGCACGCGTTCGGGAAGAAGCACGGGGTGGACGTCGCGCGCGACGGCGTGCGCGCGCTGCCCGAGCTTGCGGTGTACGGAAGCGTCGAGCTGCACCTCTCCGACCACAAGGCGCTGCGGACGCTCGGCCTCGGGTCCGGCTGCGTGCGCGCGATCCCGATCGACCGCGCCTACGCGATGGAGGTCGGGCCGCTCGTCGAGGCGATCGAACGCGACCGGGCGGCCGGAGTCGAGCCTGCGATCGTGATCGCCCAGGCGGGCTCGGTCAACACGGGCGCGTGCGACCCGATCGCCGAGATCGCGGACGTCTGCGAGCGCTACGGCCTCTGGCTGCACGTCGACGGGGCCTTCGGCGCGTTCTTCAGGCTCTGCGAGCGCACCGCCTCGCTCGTGCACGGCATGGAGCGCGCGGATTCGCTCGCGGTCGATGCCCACAAGTGGCTGAACGTGCCCAACGGCGCGGGCTTCGCCCTGCTGCGCGACGGCGCGCTTCATCACGAGACCTTCGGCGGCGGCGCCGGCTATCTGACTCCGGGGTCCGGGGCGAACCTGCACGAGCTCGGGTTCGAGGCGTCGCGGTCGTGGCGCGGTGCGTCCGTGTGGGCGGCGTTGAAGCAGCTCGGACGCGAAGGCGTCGTCGAGCTCGTGACGCGTTGTTGCGATCTCGCACGGGAGCTCGCGCAGACCGTCGAGGCGCACCCGCACCTCGAGCTCGCCGCTCCGGCTCCGACGAACATCGTCTGCTTCAGGTACGTCCGGGACGGGATCGACGTCGAGGCCGTGAATCGCGAGATCCAGGCGCGCGTCGCCGCCGACGGACAGGTCTTCCACACCGGCGCCACGCTGGACGGCGTCTTCTGTCAGCGGGCCGCGATCTGCTCGTGGCGGACGACGAGCGACGACGTGCAGGCGCTCGTCGACGCAGTCGTCGCCGCGGGCGATGCTCTCTGACCTCCCCGGCCGAGCGGATCGAAACCGAGCGGCTCGTGCTGCGCACGTACGAGGAGCGCGACATCGAGGCGTACGCAGAGCTGCTCGAGAGCAGCCGCGAGCAGTACGCGGCGTTCATCCCGTTTCTGCTCGACGACGATCCGGCAGAGCAGGTCGCGCGCGCGCGTGCGCAGTTCCTTTCCGGCGAGATGTTCCGCTATTTCGCGTTCGACGCTGATCGGCTGATCGGAGGCTGCGGCTTGCTGCCGCGGATCGGGCCCGGCGGCCTCGAGATCGGCTACCACGTTCGCACCGACGCGGCCGGCAGGGGCTACGCCACGGAGATGGCGGGGGCGCTCGTTGACGTCGCCTTCGACGTGTGCGGCGTCGAGCGCGTCGAGCTGCACATCGACGAGGCGAACCTCGCGAGCCTCGGCGTCGCGCGGAAGCTCGGGTTTGCGGAGACGGGCTACGTCGAGGAGAGGCCGTCGCTCAAGATCTTCTCGCGCGTCAATCCGGCGAGCGAGTCGAGCGTCGCGTCCGCCTGAGCGAGCGACTCCGCGTCCGGGGGATAGCTCGGGTTCGGGATCGCGATCACACGCATGCCGGCGGCCTTCGCGGAACGGATGCCGCCGTGCGAGTCCTCGATCGCCGTGCACCGTGCAGGCTCGACGCCGAGCCGGCGCGCCGCCTCGAGGTAGACGTCGGGCGCCGGCTTGCCGTGCGCGACCTCCTCCGACGAGACGGTCGCGTCGAAGTACTGCTCGAGCTCGGCCTCACGCAGCACGGCGTCGATCAGCGGCCGGTTCGACGACGATGCGACCGCGAGCGTGAAGTCCTCCGCGAGCCTGCGGACGACGTCCTGGGCGCCGCCGATCAGTGGGAGCTCGTCTTCGTACGCCCTGAGCATCCGGCGCACGACCTCGGCGTTGATCTCCTCCGGCCCGTCCGGGACGCCCGCGGTGTCATGCAGATAGCGCGACCATTCGGTCGAGCTCATACCCATCATCGCGCGCTGGATCTCCTCGTCGTAGCGGCCGCCGCGCTCGTGTGTGAACTGCTCCCGCACCGTGTCCCAGACCTCTTCGGACTGGATCAGCACGCCGTCGAGGTCGAACACGACGGCCCTGATCGCGAGCTCCGTCGAGCCGACGCTCACACGGCGTGGTATTCGCGGTCGCGGTAGACGAGCGCGTGGTGCCCCGAGCCCGGTTGAGCGCTCAGCACATCGCCGACGAAGAACGTGTGATCGCCGACATCGTGCTCGGCGATGACGCGCGCCTCGATCCAACCGACGCACGGCCCCTCGATCAGCGGCGCGACGTGCCCCTCGCGCGTCGCGACGCCGGCCCAGTGGACGATCGGCGGGTGCCCGGCTGCGAAGCGCCGGGCGATCTCCTCCTGCTCCGAGCCGAGCATGCTGACGGCAAACGCGCCGGCGCGACGGAGTAGCTCGTAGCACGACGCCTGCTTCCCGACGGAGACTCCGACGAGCGGCGGCTCGAGCGAGAGCGAGACGAGGGACGACAGGGTCACGCCCATCCGGTCGCCCTCGTAGTCCACGGACAGCACGGAGACGCCGTGCGGCCAGTAGCGCATGAGCCCGCGAAGGTCTTCGCCCGTCGGCACGGGCCGGACGGTACCCGCGCCGCTACCGGCGATGCGGGAGCCTGACGCTGAAGGTCGAGCCGTCGCCGAGCTGGGAGGTGACGGTGAGCGTTCCGCCGAGCTGCTCGGCGATCTCGCGCGAGATGTACAGACCGAGGCCCGAGCCGCCGACACCGCGCGTCATCTCGGCGTCGAGGCGGAAGAACTTCTCGAAGATCCGGTCGAGGTCGGCGCTCGGAATGCCGATGCCTCGGTCGACGACGTCGATCCGCACGCTCTCCTCCGTGTCGGTGACGCGCACCAAAACGAGCCCCCCCTCGACGGAGTACTTCACGGCGTTCTCCACGAGATTGATGAGCAGCTGTCGGATCAGGGAGGCGTCGGAGCGGAGCGGCCTCGTGGCCGAGGGCAGCTGCAACACGACGTTGACGTTCGACGCGGCTGCACGCACGTTCGCCGCGTGCACGACGGCGCTGCAGAGCTCGGCCACATTGCACTCCGCTTCGTCGACGCGAAGCGTGCCACGGTCGAGCTGTGCGCTGACCAGCAATTGGTCGACGATGCGGGTGAGGTGCTCGGATTGCTCGACAATCATGTTGAGCAGGCTGCGGCGGTGCGCGGGCGAGAGCGCGTCGCCGCGCGCGACTAACGTGGAGGCGCCCCCGTAGACGGCGGTGAGCGGAGTGCGCAGCTCGTGCGACGCCGTCGCGACGAAATCGGTGCGCGCACGCTCGAGTGCATAGGCGCCGGTCGCGTCGCGAACGGCGAGGACGCTGCCTCCGTCGAAGGCGTTCACGACGGGCGAGATCCAACGCTCTGTCCCCTGGAGCATGACCGGCACGAACCGGTCGCCGTGCTCGGCCGCCTCGACGAGCTCGTCGTAGTCGGGCACCACCGAGCGGGCCGGCCGGCCCAGCGCTTCGACAGACGACGTTCCGTAGAGCCGTTCGGCAGCGCGGTTCCAGTACCGCACGACGTGGTCGTCGTCGACGAGGAACACGGCCTCGGAAACGTGCTCGAGCGCCTGGCTCGCCTGTGCCTCCTGCTCCTGCTCGGCGTAGGCGCGACGCAGGCGCTCCGGGACGCGTGCGAGCAGCATCGCCGCAATCAACATGCCCAGCCCTCCGGCGGTGCCGAGGATGGTGAGCGTCGCGATGTACGTCCGATGCTGCTCGGAGCGGGTCTCGGCGATGAAGGCATCGACGTCGTTCTGCATGAGGCCGAGCGTCGTACGGAACTCTCCGGAGCGCAGCTCTGCATCCAAGACGTCGAGCCTTGCCCGGTCGCGCCCCTCGCGACCATCGGCGACGAACGTGATCAGCTTGTCGTAGAACGCTCGCAGCGACTGGGCTTGTCGTGCGACCTCCTGCGTGCGGAGCGCCAGCTCCGGCCGGCCCCGGGTGAGCGCGCGAATCCGGTGCAGATCGTCCGCGAGAGCTCGACGCCCTACGAAGTAGGGCCGCAGGCTGCGGCGCTGAACCGTCAGCATGTATCCACGCACGCCGCTCTCCTCCTCGGTCAGGCGGAAGAGGACGTCGCGGTTCAACGTCCTGAGTGGCAGCGCAACGTCGACGTAGCGGTTCTCGGCGGAGCGATAGAGGACGATCGCGCCGATGAAGCCGATCGCGACCAGCACGAGCAGCAACGCGAGCAACGTCGCGAGCGCCGCCTGGACGCGGCGTTTCGCCAGCGTCGCGGCCGAGGGCCGCACCCTGCGACGAAGACGAGACCTGATGCTGGACGCGGGAACGGCCGTGCTCATCATCCGATTCCGCAACCGTTGATGATCTTGAAGTTCGTCACGGGCCGAAGCTCGGCGCCGTTCGCCAATGCGCCGCGCGTGACACGGCTCGGGTTCCAGAATCCCACTCCGGCGAGGTCGACCGTGATCCCGAGCAGTTGCCAGGCCGGGGTCGGCGGCGGGCAGTGCTCCGTCAGCTGTTCGCGCGCCGCGATCAGCCCGGTTCGGTCGCGTGCCTTCGGACCGAGACAGTGCGGGTTCGGGAGATACGCGTTCATGTACTGCGCGCTGTCGATGCTGAAGAGGATCAGGACGATCTCGCCGTTCGACGCGATCCGGTAGCGGTCGATCACCGTGCGCAACCGCCACACGTGGCGCTGGAACGGCGTCGCGCGCGCCTGCAGGCTGCGCGCCGGTGCCTCGAGCTTCGCGATGTCGGCGATCGACGCGGGCGCGCCCTGCAGGACGACCGACCGTCGTTGCGGATCGCTCAGCGTCATCAGCCGCCAGAGCGTGCCTCCGCACCGCGGCCCGGGCGCTTCGGCACGCGTCGACGCCCCCGCCGTTGTCGCGAGCGCGCACGCCGCGACCGCGGAGACCGCGAGCGCAAGCATCTGTGTCAGTCGGCGGGCCGGCATGAGCTCTGCCGCAGCGCATCCACCGTACCGCGAATTCGAGGCGGCGGGGGTGGGATTCGAACCCACGGGGGCGCGAGCCCTCATCGGTTTTCAAGACCGACCCGTTCGACCGCTCCGGCACCCCGCCGCGCCGGGACATTGTGCACGGGGTTCAGTCCCTACGGCGTCCTGCCGATATTTCCGACGTGAGCTGCCCGGCGTGTGGACATGCGCTTTCGACCCGGAACGCGGGCGACGTCACCGTCGACGTCTGCGACGGCGGCTGCGGCGGAATCTGGTTCGACCATTTCGAATTGCAAAAGGTCGACGAGCAGTCCGAGTCGGCCGGTGAGGCCCTGCTCGACGTGCGTCGCGATCCCGGCGTCGTCGTCGATCCGGCCGAGCGGTACAACTGCCCGAAGTGCGCGGACGCCGTCGTGCTGATGCGCCACTTCTGGAGCGTCAAGCGCGACGTGACGATCGACGAGTGCCCCGAGTGCGGCGGCATCTTCCTCGATGCCGGCGAGCTCGCCGGAATTCGCTCGGACTTTCCGAGCGAGGACGCACGTCACGCGGCGGCCGACGCGTACTTCAAGGAAGTCGTGGATCCGCTGCTGGACGAAGAGCGCGCAAAGTCTGCGGACGAGCTGGCGAAGGCGCAGTCGTTCGCGCACGCGTTCCGCTTCATCTGCCCGAGCGAGTACATCCCCGGCAAGCAGGCCGGGGCCGCCTTCTAGCGCGACACGCGGTCGGGCGCGCCGTACTGGCGCAACACGTCGGGCACGTCACCCTGGAAGTTCTCGAGGATCGCGAGCGTTGCGCGGTCCGTGACCGCCGTTCCGTTCAGCGTGTGCACCGGCTCGAGGCTCTTGCCGTCGGCGCGGTAGCGGATCTGTAGACGCCGCGCCTGGAAGTCCGTGGTGTTCGACGTCGACGTCAGCTCGCGGTAGCGCTGCTGGAACGCGAACCATCCTTCGCAGTCGTACTTCTTCGCGGCCGGTGCGCCGAGGTCGCCCGCCGCGACGTTGACGACGCGGTACGGCAACTCGAGCCCCTGGAGGATCCGCTCCTCGATCGCAAGGAGCCGCTCGTGCTCGTCCGTCGATCTGTTCGGCTCGCAGTAGACGAACATCTCGACCTTCGAGAACTGGTGCACGCGGAACATGCCGCGGGTGTCCTTGCCCGCGGCGCCGGCCTCGCGCCGGAAGTTCACCGAGTAGCCGGCGTAGCGCAGCGGCAGCTCGTCGAGGATCTCGCCCATGTGCATCCCCGCGAGCGCGACCTCGGACGTTCCCGTCAAGTAGAGCTCGTCCTCCGGCAGCGCGTAGATGTTCGACTTCTCGGTCGGGAAGAAGCCGGTGCCGTACATCGCCTCCTCGCGCACGAGGACGGGCGGCAGCACGGGCGTGAAGCCCTCATGCGCCACCGTGTCGAGCGCGTACCGGTGCACCGCCAGCGCAAGCAGCGCCGTATCGCCGACGAAATAGCCGAACCGCGAGCCCGACACGCGCGCAGCGCGCTCCATCTCGAAGCGTCCGATCTCGGTGTGCTCGCGCGGCTCGGCGAGCGCAGGCGGCTCGCCCCAGCGGCGGATCTCCTCCGCGTCTTCGTCTGTGTCCCCGTCGGGCGTGTCGTCGGCCGGAGGATTCGGAAGCTGCGTGAGCAGCGCGTCGCGTTCCGCCTCGGCGGCGGCGAGCTCCTGCTCGGCCGTCTGCAGCTCCTCTTTGACGCCCTTCAGCTCCTCGAGCTGCTCCGGCGTCGGCTTGCCCTTCAGCTTCGTGCGCGCGCGCAGCTCGTCGACCCGCGGGACGACCGCTCGCCAGCGCTCGTCGGCCGCGAGCCACGTGTCGAACGTCTCGGCCGCCCCTTTGCGCGCGAGCCGGCGGCGGAAGTCGTCGGGGTTGGCGCGCGCCGCGCGTGCGTCGATCACGACAGCGAGTCTAGGTAGGACTCGAGCAGGACGGCGACGCCTTCGTGCTCGACGTCGGGCACGACGAGATCGGCGCGCGCGAGGATCTCCTCGTGCGCGTTCGCGACGGCGACGCCGAAGCCGGCCCAGTCGAGAAGCTCGCGGTCGTTCTCGCCGTCGCCGCAGGCGACGGTTTGTTCCGGTGTGAAGCCCAGGCGCTCCGCGAGGAACGTCAGGCCGGAGCCCTTGTTCACGTCGGGATGGGCGAACTCGAGGAAGTGGGGGAGGGACTTCGAGACGAAGAGCGTGCCCGCGAAGCGCGGCTTCAGCACGTTCTCGAGCTCGGTCAGCGCCCGCGGGTCGCCGACTGCGACGAGCTTCGTCGGTGGGTGCTGCAGCCATTCGCGCAGGTCGCCCACGACGTGCATCCGCACCTGGTTCAGGTCGGCGTATGCGTGCGCCTCCGGCGTTGCGGCCGCGACGTAGAGCTCGTCGTCGACGTACGCGTTGATGTGGAAGCTGGCCTCGATCACCGCGTCGAGCGCCTCGTGCGCAGCCGGCAGTGGGATCGGGATGTGCCGCAGGAACTCGCCCGTCACGGGGTCGGCGACGAGCGCGCCCTGGTAGCAGATGACGGGGTCGTCGACGTCCGCCGCCTGAACGAACGGAAGCACCGACTGGAACATCCGCCCCGTCACGACGATCACGTGTGTGCCGGTCGCGCGCACGCGCTCGATCGCGGCACGCGTGCGCGGCCGTAGGACGAGGTCGGGTGCGATCAGCGTGCGGTCGAGGTCGCACGCGAACGCGGCGACGTGTGGCGGGAAGCCGGCCGGAAGGTCTACGGCTGGCCGCCGGTCGCCTTGACCACGTACGAGGCGACGTCGGCGATCTGCTGGTCGGAGAGGCCCTGCGACTTGAACGACGGCATCGCGCCCTTGCCGAGCGTGACGCGCGCGGTCGCAAGCCGGTAGTCGGGCTTGGCCTGGTCGAGGTTCGGGCCGACCGTGCCGGTCGCGTGCGCGTCCGCGAGCGTGTGGCAGCCGGTACAGCCGGACTTCAGGAAGAGCGCCTTGCCCGCCACCGGGTCGCCCTTCAGCTTGAAGGCGGCCGTCGCGGGCTCGAGCGTGGGCTTCGGCACCGAGCCGATGATCGTCCGCGGAGCCGGGGATGTGACCCCCTGCGAGCCGCATCCGGCGACGATCGCGACCGCCGCGAAGCATGTGAGTGCCGTGAGAATCGTGCGGCGCACGATGCGTGACAATACCGTCCCGCACTACCATTCGAGCCAGTGAAGCGTCGGTCGTACGGGAGGGACGCAGGGCTGACCCTGCGGATGCTGTTCACGAGCGGGCTGCTCGGCCTGCTCTACGTCGTCTTCGGCCTGATCCTCTTCTATTACGTCAACGTCGGCATCGCGCCGATGCTCGTGATCATCATCGGGCTGGCGGTCGTGCAGTACTGGACGTCCGACAAGCTCGCGCTCAGGGCGGCGGGCGCGAAGATCGTGACGCCGGAGCAAGCGCCGGAGCTGCATGCGATGGTCGAGCGGCTGTGCGCGATGGCCGACTTGCCGAAGCCCCGCGTCGCGATCGTCCCGAGCAACGTGCCGAACGCGTTCGCGACTGGGCGCAATCCGAAGCACGCAGCGGTCGCGGTGACGCAGGGGTTGTGGGACCGGCTCGAGCCGCGCGAAGTCGAAGCCGTGCTCGCGCACGAGATGTCGCACGTCGCGAACCGGGACGTGTTGATCATGACGGTCGCGAGCTTCTTCGCGATGCTCGCCGCGATGATCACGCGCTGGGGGCTCTACTTCGGCATGTTCAGCGGCGGCGGCTACGGCGGCGGCAACCGGAACAACAACAACCAGAACCAGGTGCCCGTGTGGCTGATCATCTTCGCCGTCTCGGTGGTCACCTACGCGATCAGCTTCATCCTCATCCGCACGATCTCGCGCTACCGCGAGTACGCAGCCGACCGGGGCTCGGCGCTGATCACCGGCGCGCCGGAGAACCTGATGAGCGCGCTGCAAAAGATCGCCAGCGGAATCACCCAGATCCCGCAGCAGGACCTGCGCGAGGTCGCCGGGATGAACGCGTTCTTCATCGTGCCGACGAACTGGCGCCAGCAGGTCGGCGAGCTCTTCATGGACCACCCGCCGATGGAGAAGCGGCTCGCCGCGCTCGCCGAGATTGCTCGTCAAATGGGCAAGCCCGTCTCCTAGCTCGCGCGGGCGCGCTCGCTGGGCTGACGAACTTCGCACGGCCGAGAGCGCGCTCTCCGGCGCGGGGCTAAATCGGCGCGTCGAACAAGGCGAACCATTTCGTGAGATCTTTCTCGACGGGCAGCTCGGGCTCGAGCTTCGCCTTCAGCTCGAGCTCGCGCGCGTTGTCGCGCTCCTGCCCGGAGCCGGTGGGAACGAACGGCCAGTACGTCCCGGTCTTGAAGCCGTAGATCCAGTAGACGGGGTGCTCGCCGCCCTCGAAGCGGAACGCCGCCGCCAGGAGCTGCTCACCGAACCCCTGCTCGGTCAGGCCGTTCGCGAGCCCGTACGCGGCGGTCACCTGGTCTTCGAGCTCCGGGTCGCGCACGATCACCCACTCGAATCCGAGCGTGTCGCTCTTGCGCTCGAGCTTCGACCCGTTGTCGGCGGCCACCTTCTGCACGAGCTGCTCGACGTCGCTCTCGACGCGCGTGAAGTCGCCGGCCGACAGCGGCTTGAACACGACCGCCCCGGCGCCCGACGGCTTCAGGCTGCATTCGACGTCGAGCGTCACCGCCGCCGTCGTCAGCGCGAACAGGCGATCGCGGGCCGGGCCTTTCAGCTTCTTGCGGCCGAACAGGACGTCGGTGAGCCCCATTTCAGGACGACCCCGACTCGATCTCCTTCGCGGCGTCGCCGCCGCCGCTGCCGCTGCCGACTTCCGTCTTGAGCTTCGCCAGCTCGTCGTCGACCTGAGCCGACGCCGAGATCTGCGCCAGCTCGCGGTCGATGTGGTCGCGGCTGTCGCCGAGATCCTCGAGCGCGCCGGTCGCCGTCAGCTCCTCGATCGCGCCCGCACGGGCCTGCAGCTCCTGCGTCTTGTCGCGCGCACGCTGGATCGCCAGGCCGGTGTCCTGCATCCCCTTGCCGATGCCGGTCGCCGCCTCGCCGATCTTCACCTGCGCCTGCGCCGCCGAGTACTGCGCCTTGATCACTTCCTTCTCGGACCGGAAGGACTCGATGCGGGCCTCGAGCTGCTGCTGCGACGCGACGAGCGACTCCTGCTGCGACTGCAGCTGCTGGACCTGCGCGTCCAGCCCCTGCAGCTGCTGCTGCGCGGCCGCCTTCCGCTGCAGCGCTTCCTTCGCGAGATCGTCGCGGTTCGCCGCGACCGCCTGGCGGGCCTGCGTCTCGAGCTTGACGACGTTCTGCTCGATCGACTGCGTCTGCAGCTCGAGCCGCTTCTTCGCCGTCACGACGTCCGCGACGCCCCGCTTCACGTTCTGCAGCTGCTGGAGCATCTGCTCGTACGAGTAGTCGAGCGTCTCGGTCGGGTTCTCGGCGCGGTCGAGCGCACGGGATGCCTTCGATTTGAAAATGAGCGAAAAGCGCTGCCAGAGACCGGCCATCCGTCCTCCTCCTCAGGGTTCCCGATTAGCCTACAGCCGTGCTCGTCGAACGCAGCATGCATCC